>CAZLUX010000336.1:0-1511 GCA_964562815.1 uncultured Enterobacteriaceae bacterium | reverse complement strand
CGACGCGAAGCCGAACGCGTACAGCATCTTCTTCCGGGGTCGCCGCGCAGACCTACAGTGGACAACCGCGGCCGGCTTTCGTTCAGACGTGCCGCGCCCGGGGCTACTTCTTTTCGATCTGCGCGCCGGCAGCGCCGATCCGGCCGATCGAGATCCCTGCCGCGAGAACCGCGGCCAGCGCAGCCAGCAGCGCCGCCGCGAGCACGAGCCAGTCGCGGCGCGAATTGGCGCGCCGAGGCGGCTCCCCTTCGCTCATCGGCTCATCACTGAGCGGCAGAGCGCCCGTCGGCGCGTCGCTTTCCAGCGACGCAAGCGCAGCATCGGCTTCCCGCTCCGTGCGAGCCTGCGTCGCACGCCTGAGCTCGAGTTCCGTCACCATGCGCTCGCGCGCGATGCGTCCGGCCTCGGCCGCGGCATCCAGGCGCGCCTGCGCGGCGGACCACGCTTCACGCTCCGCCTCCAGCCGCGACTGGGCGGCCTCGAGCGCGCGCGCCTCGACCTCCGCGCGCGCGCGCGCCTCGCGCTCGGCCTTGCGCTGCTGGGCTCGATCCTCTTCCGCCGCAGCCTTGCCGGCGCGGTCGGACGCGATTCGCGCCTCGGCCTCGTCGAACGCGACGCGATCGAGCTCCGCCTGCTTGAATTGGTCGAGAAACTTGCTCATGGGTCCGGTCCCGGGACGCCGAAAGCATAGCCCAGGCGCCAGGGCCGATGCACGATAATCGGCACCATGACCCCGATCCTGAGCCCCGAGCTGGTCAACGGGCCGTTCGGCGATCCGACCCTCTACCTCGATTTCCGGTTCGAGCGCCGCGCCCTGCTGTTCGATCTGGGCGACCTTGCCGCCCTCGCGCCGCGCAAGATCCTGCGCGTCAGCGACGTCTTCGTCTCGCACGCCCACATGGACCACTTCGGGGGCTTCGACCGGCTGCTGCGCCTGTGCCTGGGGCGCGACACGGCGGTGAGGCTCTACGGCCCTCCCGGCTTCATCGAGCGGGTGGAGCACCGGCTCGCCGGCTACAGCTGGAACCTGGTGCAGAACTACCCCACCGATTTCACCCTGCTCGTGCACGAGCTCGCCGACGAGGAGCTTCGCCTCGCGCGCTTTCGCTGCCACGGGCGCTTCCGGCGCGAGGCGCTGCCGGCGCGCCCCGCCCCGCGCGGCCTGCTGCTGGACGAGCCCGCCTTCCGCGTGCGCGCGGCGGCGCTCGACCACGACATCCCCTGCCTCGGCTTCGCGCTCGAGGAAAAGACCCACGTCAACGTGTGGAAGAACCGGCTGCTCGAGATGGGGCTCGAGCCCGGGCCCTGGCTTGCCGAGCTCAAGCGCGCGGTCGCCGAGGGCGCTCCGGACGACACCCCCATCCGCGCCGACGGGCGCGTGCTGGCGCTGGGCGAGCTCAAGGCGCGGGTGCTGCGGCTGGTGCCGGGGCAGAAGCTCTGCTACGTCACCGACGTCGTCTACGGCGCGGACAACGCGCGGCGCATCGCCGCGCTCGCGGCCGACGCCGACC
>CAZLUX010000335.1:0-1516 GCA_964562815.1 uncultured Enterobacteriaceae bacterium | reverse complement strand
TCTCTGGTGGAGGTAACCGGGATCGAACCGGTGACCTCTTGCATGCCATGCAAGCGCTCTCCCAGCTGAGCTATACCCCCACGCGAGGGGCCGAATTATAGCGGTAAGCGCCTGCCGCCGCAAAGCTTTCGGGCGCTCAATCGGCGTCGAGATGGTGTCCGAGGCGCGCGAGCACCGCCTCGCGCCCGAGCAGCTCGAGCACGGCGTCGATCGAGGGGGTCTGGGTGCGCCCGGTGACGAGCACGCGCAGCGGCATCGCGAGCTGTGGCATCTTGAGGCCGCTCGCGGCCAGCGCCTGCTTCATCGCCGCCGAGATCGCCGGGCGCTCCCACGCGGGCGCCCCGGCCAGGCGCGCCCGCAGGGTGCGCAGCGCCGGGCGCGCGGCCTCGGTGAGGTGCTCCGCGAGCAGGGCCGCGTCGGGGTGCGGCTCGGCGTAGAAGAGCATCGCCGCCTCCGCCAGGTGCAGCACGGTGGTGGCGCGGTCCTTGAGCAGGCCGACCGCGCGCTCGAGCGGGGGCCCCTGCTCGGTCGCGGCGCCCAGGCGCCGCAGCTCGGGCTCGACCAGCGCCGCGAGCCGCGCATCGTCCGCGGCCTTGATGTAGTGCTGGTTCATCCAGGCCAGCTTGGCGGGGTCGAACTGCGCCGCCGAGCGCGATACGTGCGCGAGATCGAACCACTCGATCATCTGCTGCATCGTGAACAGCTCGTCGTCGCCGTGCGACCAGCCCAGGCGGGCGAGGTAGTTGTCGAGCGCCTCGGGCAGGAAGCCGTCGTCGCGGTACTGGGTCACGCTCACCGCGCCGTGGCGCTTCGACAGGCGCTCGCCGTCGGGGCCGAGGATCATCGGCACGTGCGCGAATTCCGGCAGCTCGGCGCCCAGGGCCCGGAAGATGTGGATCTGGCGCGGCGTGTTGTTGACGTGGTCGTCGCCGCGGATCACCTGCGTGATGTTCATGTCGAGGTCGTCGACCACCACGCCGAAGTTGTAGGTCGGCACGCCGTCGGCGCGCAGGATCACGAGGTCGTCGAGCTCGGCGTTGGGAAACGAGATCGGTCCCTTGACCAGGTCGCGCCAGCCGACCTCGCCCTCCTCGGGGGTGCGAAAGCGCACCACGGGCGCGCGGTCGCTCGGCGGCACCCGCCCCGCGGCCCTGGCGCGCTCGGGGCGCCAGCGTCCGTCGTAGCGGGGCTTTTCGCCTCGCGAGCGCTGCTCGTTGCGGAGGGCCTCCAGCTCCTCTTTCGTCGCCCAGCAATGGTAGGCGTGGCCCTCGGCGATCAGGCGCTCGGCGACCTCCTTGTAGCGCTCGAGGCGCTGCATCTGGAAAAACGGCCCCTCGTCCCAGTCGAGGCCGAGCCATTTCATGCTGTCGAGAATCGTTTGGGTCGAGGCCTCGGTCGAGCGCTCGAGGTCGGTGTCCTCGATGCGCAGCACGAACTTGCCGCCGTGCCGGCGCGCGTAGGCCCACGAGAACAGCGCGGTGCGCGCGCCGCCGACGTGCAGGTAACCGGTGGGACT
>CAZLUX010000334.1:0-1553 GCA_964562815.1 uncultured Enterobacteriaceae bacterium | reverse complement strand
ATCCCCAGGCGAGGATCTGGGTGACGCCGAGCACCGGAACGGCGCGCCAGGGCCCCTCGAGGAATCGGCGAACGGCGATCATGCGCCCGCCGCTCCGCGGTCACCCGCCCCGCGCTTATCCACCCGAGAGCGCCTGCACGATGACGACCTCGTCCGCCGCGGCGAGCGGCTGCGCGAGGTCGCGCGCCTGCTCGCCGTTGACGAAGATGCGGATGTGGCGGCGGATGCGGTCCTGCTCGTCGATGATGCGAAAGCGAATGCCCGCGTACTGGCGCTCGAGGTCGGCGAGGAGCGCGGCGAGCGTCGCGCCGCTCGCCTCGGTCTCGGCGCGCCCGGTGTAAGAGCGAAGCGCGCTGGGGATCAGCACCCTCATCGTCTCAAGGAAAACTGCGCGGTCTCGACGGCGTAGATCTCGGGCAGGTGGCGCGCGATGCACGACCAGCGCCGGCCCTCGTCGCGGCCCATCCACAATTCGCCCTGGGTGTTGCCGACGTAGAGCGCGACCGGCTCGCAGGCGTCCGCCGCCATCGCCTGGCGCTTCACCGTCCACCACGCCTGGCGCTTCGGCAGGCCGGCGTCGAGCCGCCGCCAGGTCCTGCCGCCGTTGCGGGTGCCGTAGGCCGCCGGCCTGCCCCCGGGGCTGGTGCGCGGCCAGACCTGGGTGCCGTCCATCGGGAAGACCCAGGCGACGTCGTCGTTTCTCGGGTGCACGACGAGCGGAAAGCCGATGTCGCCGACCGTCTTCGGCATCGCGCGGCCGATCCTCGTCCAGGTGTCGGAGGGCCGGTCGAGGCGATAGATGCCGCAGTGGTTCTGCTGGTAGAGCCGGTCCGGGTTGGTCGCGCACATGCGCATGCAGTGCGGGTCGTGGAAGGTCGGCTTGGCCGGGTCGAAGTCGAAGCCCTCGACTACGTCGAGGCCCTTGATGAGCGTGCGCCAGCTGCGCCCGCCGTCGATGGTCTCGTGCACGCCGCCGCCCGACATGCCGAGGTAGAGGTGATCGCCGTCGCGCGGATCGACGATGATCGAGTGCAGCTTCGGCCCGTCGGGGGTGCCGTCCTGCACCGTGCCCATCCATTCGCGGAACTGCGGGTCGTCGTTGATGATCGAGTAGGGCTCCCAGGTCACTCCGCCGTCGAGCGAGCGGAACAGGCCCTGCGGCGAGGTGCCGGCGTACCAGAGGTCCTTGTCCTCGGCGCGGCCCGGCGCGAGCCAGAAGGTATGGTCGACCGAGCGCCCCGTCTGCCCCTCCGGCGCCTTCGCGAACGCGGGCGGCTTCGCCGCTTCCTTCCAGGTCCTGCCGAGGTCGGTCGAGCGAAAGACCGTCGGCCCGAGGTGGCCGGTCTTCGCCGCGGCGAGCAGTGTCCTGCCGTCGCGCGGGTCGAGCACGAGGTGGCTCACGTTGTGGCCGAGGAAGTGCGGCCCGTCCGCGCGCCAGGTCCTTCGCGCCGCGCCGGCGTGGAAGATCCACGCGCCCTTGCGCGTCGCCACGAGCACCATCGTTCGGGGCGATCGGCCTCTGGCGGCTCCCGTCTTCCTCTTCCTCGCGCGCG
>CAZLUX010000333.1:0-1559 GCA_964562815.1 uncultured Enterobacteriaceae bacterium | reverse complement strand
CCTCATCCTGAGCAACCATTAGGTGGCTGCTGGGACTGGCTCCCATGGTGTACCGCGGGCGAGGACGGTGTTGGCGAAGATGATGAGTTTGCGGACGCAGGCGATGAGAGCGACTTTGTGCGGCTTGCCTTTGGCGATGAGGCGCTGGTAGAGGGCGCCGAGCTGGGGGTTATGGAAGAAGGCGGCCGGCAGGGCGGCAGCGAAGGTGCTTTTTCGCACGCGGTCGCGCCCTCCGGCGATGTGGCGTTCGCCTGTTCGCTGGCCGCTCTGGTTGTCGAAGGGGGCGACGCCGGCGAGACAGGCGGCTTCCTCGCGGGTAAGGCGGCCCAGCTCAGGCATACGGATGATCAGCGCCAGGGCGGTGCGCTGGCCGATGCCGGCGATCGACAGGACGAGATCGCGGCGGCGGGCGAGATCGTCATGGGCCTCGACCATGGCGGCGAGTTTGGCCAGCATCCTGGTTCTGTGCCTGGTCAGGTGTTTGACCTCGGCGGTGAGGAAGCGATGCTGGTCGGGATTGCGGGCGTGTTCGAGCCGGATCTTATCGCGCGCGATGTCCTCCTCGAGCTGCTCGACGAAAGTGAGGAGGTCGGCCAATGGTTCGAGCCTGGGATCGGGCGGCTCGCGCAAGGTGGCGCGATGCGCGACGCAGGCGGCGATCAGCCCGGCATCGATCTTGTCGTTCTTGGCGCGGCACAGCATGAAGCGAGCGAAGGCCTTGACCTGGATCGGCTGCAGGACGACGACGGCAAGGTCGGCCTTGCGCAGGGCAGTGACCACGTCGCGCTCGTAGCCGCCGGTCGCTTCGATGCCGATACGGGTGACCCGGTAGCGACGCAAGAGCTTGATCAAGTCGCGGAAGCCGGCCGGGGTGTTGGCGTACTGCCAACGCTGGCTGTTGCTGTGAACGGCGACGTCGAGCGTATGCTTGGCGGTATCGATGCCGGCAGCGACCATGGTAGTCTGGTTCATCTTCGTCGACCCTTCCTTGTGATGCGAACCCCTGGTTCCTTCAACCATCCGGGTCCGATGAAGAGCTGGTCGCGATCACGCTCAGGAACAGCCCGAAACGGCTCAGGCGCCCACGATCCGACGACCAGCGACCCGCTCCGGCCTGCGCAGTCGGAGCGGGCCGTCCCTCACGGAACGCCACCAATCTACTGATTCGCTTCAATACAAGGCGCCCGTCGAGGCGAGCCTCGAAGGATCACGCGATCGCCACGATCTCCGCCTCGCCGCCGGCGATCCGCACCGTGTCGCCGACAGCCTTGCCGATGAGGTCCAGCGCCAGCGGCGAGACGTGCGACAGCGTGCCTTGCTTCGGGTCGGCCTCGTCCTCGCCGACGATGCGCCAGACCTGCCGGCGGCCGTCCTCCCGTTCGATGGTCACGGTGGCACCGAAGCGGACGATCGCTGCGTCGACGGGTGGCGGGATCACTTGAGCGCTCGCGCGGCGCGCGCGCCAGTAGCGCAGGTCGCGCTCGATCGTGGCGCGCGCCGCGCGGTCCTCGCCCGCCGCGATCAGGGCAGCCTGTAGCCGGGCAAGCTCGGCGTCGATA
>CAZLUX010000332.1:0-1584 GCA_964562815.1 uncultured Enterobacteriaceae bacterium | reverse complement strand
GCACGAACTGGGCGCCGTCGAAGTAGGTCTGGTAGGGCGTGCCGGTCGCCCACAGGAGCGCGACCAGGAAGGCGACCGACAGTGCGACCGGGTTGGCGAGCGGATTCATGTCCAGCCGCCGGTAGATCCAGTACGCCGCCTGGTAGGCAAGCAGGGTCACGGTCAGGCCGAGCAGCGGCGTGGTCGAGAGGTAGACCCAGATCTCGGTGAACCGGCCGCTCATCGCCGCCCCTGCAGCGCCCGCATCGCGAGCGCCGCGACGCCGATCGTGATCACGGTGCTCGCCACCAGCGCCACGCTGATCGGCAGCCATTCGGCCTCCAGCCGCCGGAAGTGCAGCATCACCCCGACCCCGGCCGGGACGAACAGCAGCGACAGGTGCGACAGCAGCGTCTGCGCCGTGTCCTGCAGCCTCTGCGGCGCGCCGCCGCGCAGCGCGAGGCTGAGGAACAGCAGCAGCATGCCCACCACCGGACCGGGCACCGGCAGCCCCGCGACCTGCACGATCACCTCGCCGACCAGCTGGTAGACCAGAAGGACGGTGATCGCGGCGAGCATCGCGCCTAGGCGAGAAACTCGATCAGCGCGTCCAGGACCGCATCGGGCGCCTCGGCCATCAGCGAGTGCCCCGAGGAGCCGATCTGGAGCGTGCGGCTGCCCGCAATCGCCTGTGCGAGACCGGCGGCGGCCCGGGGCGGGGTCATCACGTCGCGGCGCCCGAGCAGGAACAGCGCGGGGCATTTCACTCTGGCCGCGCTCTCGAGCCCCGCGGCGTAGTCGTTGCACGCCTTGAGGTCGGAATACAGCACGCCGGGCGCGAGGCGTTCCAGGCGCGCGAGGGTGTCGCCGTACATCCACATGCCCGGGTTCGGGTTGCCGCCGAGCGGCACCTGCGCCGCGTGGCCCCAGATCGTCGACATGTCGAACGCGTCGTGCCTGTTCTCGCGCGCCGCCTCGAGAAACGCGTCGCTCACCTTCATCGGGTAGGCAACGCCGATCAGCGCGATCCGCTCCACGCGCTCGGGATGGCGCGCCGCGCACTCGAGCGCGACCAGGGATCCCATCGAGTGCCCGACCAGCGCCGCCTTGTCGAGGCCCTGGCTGTCGAGCACCCGCACCACCCAGTCCGCCATCGCCTCGACCGAGCCCAGTGGCGGGCCGGCGCTGCGCCCGTGCCCGGGCAGGTCGAGCGCGAGGACGTTGCGGCCGTGATAGCCGAAGTAGCGGCTCTGCAGCCCGAACCAGCTGTGATCGAGCCCCGCGCCGTGCAGGAACGCCACCGTCGGCCGCGCCGCGTCGATCGCGTGCGCGGCGGTGTAGGCGAACGCCTCTTTGCCGTCGACGTCGAGATTCATTGCGCGGCCTTCCTCGCGGCGGCCAGCGCGCGGCCGAGGTCGTCGATCAGGTCCTGCGCGTCCTCCAGGCCGATGGAAAGGCGAACGGTGCCGGCCGTGATGCCCGCCTTCTGCAGGTCCTCGTCCGACATGCGGTAATGGGTGGTCGTGGCCGGGTGGATCACGAGCGATTTGGCGTCGCCGACGTTCGCCAGGTGCGAGAACACGCGCAGCGCCTCGATGAACGCGC
>CAZLUX010000331.1:0-1589 GCA_964562815.1 uncultured Enterobacteriaceae bacterium | reverse complement strand
ACCGGGTGAAGCGGTCGAACTCCAGCGGATCGAATTCGCGGGCGGCTTCCTCGGCTTCGCGCTCGCGTGCCTGCATCTGCGACTCCGCGTGGATTTCGATTTCCCGCAGCTGTCCGCGCAATCGCGTCACGTTCTCGGTCAGATCGGACAGCGCTGTCTTGAGCACGCGCATTTCGACTTCGATCCGCGAGCGCGCGATCGCGATTTCACCGGCCTCGTTGACCAGCTTCTCCAGTACTTCCGAGCGCACGCGCAGCAGGCCGCGGGACGCCGCCGGCTTGGGAGCCGCCGATTCGGGCTCGGGTTCCTCGGCCCCGCTCGGCGCACTCTTTTGCAGGCGCTCGAGCAGAACGCCCAGGCGGTCAAAGGCCGCGTCCAACTCATCCAGCAGCTGTGGCGGGACAGTGTCCAGCGCTGCGGCGTTTTCGACCTTCGCTTCCATGTTGTGGGTGAGCTCGCCGATGCTCATGACGCCGGCCACGCGGGCGCTGCCTTTTAGCGTGTGAAGCGCGCGCCGCAATGCCTTTGCGTGCTCCGCCCCGCCCGGCTCCTTGCGCCATACGCGCAACAACTCCGCGGCTTCGGGCACCAGTTCGGCCGCCTCCTCCATGAACAGGGGCAGCAGCTGCGTATCGACGTCGTCCGCGACGCGGCGCTGGCGTCGTTCGGCTGGGTCTTCGGCGGGTCGCGCGACAAGAGGCTCGGCTCGCCCCGGCAGCGCATCGAGCTCGCGTGCGAGATCCTCCCGCGCAGCCGGCGCCTGGCGCGCAGCGACCGCGGCGTGCATGTCGCGCAGTGCGGCCGCGCTGCGCGAGAGCAGGGCGAGCTCGGCGGAATCGGCGCGAGCCCCGCGACTCCGCAGCCGCAGCAATGCGCCTTCCAGGGCGTGGCCTAGCGCGTGCATGGACTCCAGCTGCACGGTTCCGCAGATGCCAGCCAGCGTATGCGCCGCCCGCACGAAGTCGTCTTGCACTGACCCCGAGGCCGCGACGGCGGCGAGCTCTCGCTCCAGTATTTCCAGATGCTGCTGCGCTTCGTTGACGAACACCGCGTACAGCGACGGTGACAGCGTCGCGGTTCCGACGGAGACCGCCTCGCCTGCCGGCGGGCTTGGCGCCTCGACGTCGGCAGCCTTCGCCTCCCCGCGACCGACCCGTTCGACGGCGGCAAGGAGGGCGCTGGGGTCGGGCTGCGGCTCGCTTCTGCCGAGCCGGTCGACCCAATCCGCAAATGTCGCTCTCGCGAGCTCGATCGCCTCGTGCAGCTCGGGGGTCGCGGCGCGTTCTTCCTGGAGCCACAGGTTGAGCAGCTGCTCGGCCGCCAGCGCAGCCTCGGCCAGCGCGACCAGCCCTACCATGCGGCCGCTGCCCTTCAAGGTGTGGAAGCCGCGCCGAATGGCCGCGAGCTCCGGCATCGCACTGGGCCGCACGCGGCTCGCCGAGAGGCTCTCGGCAATCGAGGCGAGGACACCCTGCGCTTCCTCGAGAAAGATTCCCAGCAGCTCCTGGTCAAAGGTTTCGCTGCTCGCTTCGAGCAAGCGTCTGGTGTCGAGCGAGGCGGTTTCGGCCGACGGTGCAAGCTGAACCATG
>CAZLUX010000330.1:0-1590 GCA_964562815.1 uncultured Enterobacteriaceae bacterium | reverse complement strand
CGCTGGCGCTTCTCGAACTGGTAGTTTTGTCTGGCCAATCGATCCCTCCTGGGCGTGCAATCGCAATCCGAGTCTAACGCGTCGCGCCAACCGGCGCCGAAATGCCGAGCGCGGCGGCGACGGCAGTGACGGGGGCGCCCCAGTCGCCTTCGGATGCCTGACGGAACAAGCGCATCGTCGGATACCACGGCGAATCGTCGCGATTGCGCAGCCATCTCCACGACGGCGGCTTGTTGACCAGCACCCAGACCGGCTTGCCCAGCGCCCCGGCGAGGTGCGCGATCGAGGTGTCGCAGGTGACGACCAGATCCAGCGCGCAAATCAGCGCGGCGGTGTCGACGAAGTCGTCCAGCTCGCCCGACCAGTCGATCAGCGGCATGCCGCTCGGCGGCGTGGCGGCTTCGACAGCGGGAGGGCCTTTCTGCAGGCTATAAAAGCGCGCTCTCCGGACCGAGCCGAGCGGGCCCAGCGCGGCGAGCGGCAGGCTGCGGGCGCGGGCCGACTCCACGAATCCCTTGCCCAGCGCCGGGGAGATTCCGCTCGCCCAGACGAGACCGACATGCAGCGCTGCGTCGGGGTCGAGCCGGCGCTTCCACGCCGCGACCGCGGAGCCTTCCGCCGCGAAGTAGGGGATGCGGCGCGGAATCGTCTCGACGGTGGTGCCGAATCCGCGCGGCAGGCTCATCACCGGGCAGGCGAAGTCGCACTCCGGCACCGGCGCGCCGAGCGCCTCGAGCCGGGCGACGCCGCGCACCGTCGCAGCGAGCTTGAGCAGCGCCTTCGGCACGTGCAGCACGACCTCGGCGCCGCGCTCGGCCGCGGGCTCGATGAAGCGCAGGAACTGCATCGTGTCGCCGAAGCCCTGCTCGGAGTGAACGAACAGGCGCTTGCCGCGCAGGTCCTCGCCGGACCATTGCGGACACGGCACCGCCGGGCGCTGGCGCGCGTACTTCGCCAGCTGCCAGCGCGCTTCAAACATCTGCCAGCCCTCCACGTAGCGGCCGAGGCCGAGCAGCAGTTGCGCCAGGTTCCACCGCGCCTCGGCATAGGCCGGCTTCAGTTCGAGGGCACGCGCGTAGGCGGCTGCGGCCTCCTCCTCGCGCCCGCACTGGGCGAGGACGAGGCCGAGGTTGGCGTGGACGATGGCGGCGCCCGGCGCAACTTCGGTGGCGTGCACGACCGGTGCCACGGCGTCCTCGGGCCTTCGCATCGAGCACAGCACCGTCGCCAGGGTAAGCAGCGCTTCCAGGTTGTCGGGCGCGATTGCGAGCGCCGCGCGCAGCGTCGCCTCGGCGGCCGGCGCGTCGCCCCGCTCGCGCTGGACCGTGGCGAGCTTCCAGCGTGCTTCCACGTTCTCCGGATCGAGCTCGACCGCCCGCCGACAGGCCTGCTCGGCTTCCTCGAGCTGTCCGCCCTCCCGCGCGAGCCGCGCCTGTTCCAGCAGAGCGAGCGTGGACGGATGCGGCGCCTTGCCCGAAGGTTGCATGGGCGAAGCCTAACCCAAGGCCGGGCGCCGGGGCCGGCGCGTTCCGCAACCCGGCTTGACATTCACTGCCTAGGCAGTAATATCCGCTGCCCAGGCAGTTATTC
>CAZLUX010000329.1:0-1598 GCA_964562815.1 uncultured Enterobacteriaceae bacterium | reverse complement strand
GGGTCGAGCACCGGGTTGGTGAGCAGGTTCGCCGCCGCCTCGTAGAAGGCGAACGGGATGAACACCGCGCCGCGCGGCGTGCCCTCGTCGGCTCTCGCATAGAGCGAGATCGAGCCGCGGCGCGAGGCCACGGTCACTACGTCCCCGGGCGCCGCCTTCAGCCCCGCGAGATCGAGCGGGTGCAGCGAGGCGACCGGCTCGGGCTCGATCGCGTCGAGCACGGCCGAGCGGCGCGTCATCGCGCCGGTGTGCCAGTGCTCGAGCTGGCGCCCGGTGATCAGCACCATCGGGTAGTGGCGGTCCGGGCGCTCGTCGGCCGGGATCAGGTCGGCGGGGACGAACTTCGCCCTGCCCGTGGCGGTCGGGAAGTGGGTGACGAACACCACCGGCTCGCCCGGGTCGCCCTCGTTCTCGCAAGGGTAGGTCACCGAGGAGTCGCGCTCGAGGCGCTCCCAGGTGATGCCCGCGATCGAGTTCATGCCCTTGCGCATCTCCTCGAAGACCTCGCGCGGCGTTTCGTACGACCACGCGAGGCCCAGCCGCTTCGCCAGCTCGACGATGATCCAGAGGTCCTCGCGCGCCTCGCCCGGCGGCTCGATCGCCTTCCTCGCCAGCTGCACCATGCGGTCGGTGTTGGTGAAGCTGCCGTCCTTCTCGGGGAACGCGGTCGCCGGCAGCACCACGTCGGCCATGTAGGCGGTCTCGGTCAGGAAGATGTCCTGCACGACGAGGTGCTCGAGGCTCGCCATCGCCTCGCGCGCGTGGCCGACGTCCGGGTCGGACATCGCCGGGTTCTCGCCCATGATGTACATGCCGCGGATCTTGCCCGCCTTGGCGGCGTTCATGATCTCGACCACCGTCAGGCCCGGCTTCGGATCGAGCTTCGCGCCCCACAGCGCCTCGAAGCGCTTCTGCGCGCCGGGATCGTCGACCCGCTGGTAGTCCGGGTAGACCATCGGGATCAGCCCCGAGTCGGAGGCCCCCTGCACGTTGTTCTGCCCGCGAAGCGGGTGCAGCCCGGTGCCGGGCCGGCCGATCTGGCCGGTCATGAGGGTGAGCGCGATCAGGCACCTCGCGTTGTCGGTGCCGTGCACGTGCTGGCTGATGCCCATCCCCCACAGGATCATCGAGCCCTTCGAGGTCGCGTACAGCCGCGCCACCTCGCGGATCGTCTCGGCGGGAATGCCGCACACCGGCGCCATCTTCTCGGGCGAGTAGTCCTTCGAGTTCTCCTTCAGCGCCTCGAAGTTGCTGGTGCGCTCCCTGACGAACCGCTCGTTCACCAGCCCCTCGTCGATGATGGTGTAGATCATCGCGTTGAGCAGGGCGACGTCGGTGTCGGGGTTGAACTGCAGGAAATAGGCCGCGTGGCGCGCGAGCTCGGTGCGGCGCGGGTCGGCGACGATCAGCTTGGTGCCGCGCTGGGCGGCGTTCTTCATCCAGGTCGCCGCGACCGGGTGGTTCACGGTCGGGTTGGAGCCGATGATGATCACGACCTCGGCGTGCATCACGTCGCTCACCTGGTTCGAGACCGCGCCCGAGCCCACGCCCTCGAGCAGCGCCGCGACCGACGAGGCGTGGCACAGGCGCGTGCAGTG
>CAZLUX010000328.1:0-1610 GCA_964562815.1 uncultured Enterobacteriaceae bacterium | reverse complement strand
GGCCCCGCCCCGCAAATGGCTGGCGCGCCCGGCGGGAGTCGAACCCACGACCTTCGGCTTCGGAGACCGACACTCTATCCAGCTGAGCTACGGGCGCCCGGGGAGGCGCGAAGGATAGTCCTTTTCGCCGCCGCAGTCCACGCGTGCGGCGCGGGTTCCGCGCGCGAGGAGATTCACGCTAAAATCATGCCTTTATCCTTTGGCCGGCGGGACAAGCGAATGAGCGAGCACGACGAACACACCTCCTTTATCAAGACCCCGAAGCAGCTCGTCATCGTCGTGCTGCTGGCGTTCTTGGTGCCGATCCTCGGCATCGTGATGCTGGTGCAGTTCGTCACCGACCACCGCACCGCGGACCCCTCGGCGCTGACGCCCCAGGCGGTGGCCGAACGCCTCCAGCCCGTGGGGCACGTCGTCTTCGCCGGTACGCCGGAAGCCGCAGCCGAGGGTGCGGCGCCCGCCGCTCCTGCGCCCACCAAGGTCGCGAAGGCGGGGCCGCCCGACGGCAAGAAGATCTACGAGGGCACCTGCATCGCCTGTCACGGCACCGGCGCCGCCGGCGCGCCGAAGTTCGGCAACAAAGCGGACTGGGCCCCGCGCATCGCGCTCGGGATGAAGACGCTGCTCGACGTGGCGCTGCACGGCAAGGGCGCCATGCCGCCCAAGGGCGGAAATCCGGCGCTGTCGGAAGCCGATATCCGCGCCGCGATCGAGTACATGGTGTCGCACAGCAAGTAACCCCCGGGCGAGCGGGCGTGCCGCCCCAATCGCGAGCGATGCAATTCCTCTTCATCATCGACCCGCTGCCCGAGCTCAAGGCCTACAAGGACACGACGGTCACGATGATGCGCGCCGCCCAGGCGCGCGGTCATGCTGTGTTCGTGTGCGAGCAGCCCGGCATCGCCTGGCGCGCGGGCGGGGTCACCGCGGAAACCACGCACATCACGCTCAGCGACGACGACGGCGACTGGTACCGTGCCGGGGACCAGGCGCGGCGTCGCCTCGCCGAGTTCGACGCGGTGCTGATGCGCAAGGACCCACCCTTCGACCTCGAGTACGTGACCAGCACGTGGCTCCTGTCGGCGGCCGAGCGCGAGGGCGCGCGGGTGTTCAACTCGCCGGCCGCGATCCGCGATCACAACGAGAAGATCGCGATCACCGAATTTCCGCAGTTCGTCGCCCCGACCCTGGTGACGCGCGATCCGCGCCAGATCCATGCCTTCATCGACGAGCAGCATGACGTGGTCGTCAAGCGCCTCGATGTCATGGGCGGCGAGAACATCTTCCGCGTCAGCCGCACCGACTCGAACCGCAACGTGATCGTCGAGATCATGGCGCAGGGCGGCGCGCGCAGCGTGATGGCGCAGCGATTCATCCCGGAGATCGTCGACGGCGACAAGCGGGTGATCATGATCGACGGCGAGGTGGTGCCCTACTGCCTGGCCCGAATTCCCAAGGCCGGCGAGTCGCGCGGCAACCTCGCCGCCGGGGCGCGCGGCGAGGCGCGGCCGCTCACCGCCCGCGACCGAGAGATCGCCGAAGCGCTCGGGCCGCTGCTCGCCGCCCGCGGCCTGCTGTTCGTCGGCCTGGACGTGATCGGCGACTGGGTG
>CAZLUX010000327.1:0-1619 GCA_964562815.1 uncultured Enterobacteriaceae bacterium | reverse complement strand
GGGCTACCGCGGCCGCAGCGTCGGCATCAAGCTGCGCTACGACAACTTCCGCACCGTCACGCGCGACCGAACCCTCGATTCACACACCGACGACGCGTGCGCCATCCGCCGCGCCGCCGGCGAATGCCTCAGGCGCGCGCCGCTCGAGCGACGCTTGCGCCTGCTTGGCGTGCGCGTCGGCGCGCTCGTCCAGGCCGCCGAGGCGGCCGACCTGTTCGACTGATCAGGATGCCGCCGCGGTGTTGCGAGGCAGCCTGAGGGTGGCGATCAGCCCGCCGTCGGAGGCGTTGCGCAGCCGGACGTCGCCGCCGTGCCAGCGCGCGATATTGCGCGCGATGCTTAGGCCCAGGCCCGCTCCACCGCTGTCCCGGCTGCGCGAGCCCTCGAGCCGGAAGAAGGGCTCGAACACCGCCTCAAGCTGGTCCTCGGGAATGCCGGGGCCGCGGTCGCGCACTTCGATGCGCAGCTCGCGCGCGTCGTCGCTGATCGCCAAATCCGCTCGCTCGCCGTAGCGCAGCGCATTCTCGATCAGGTTGTTGAGGCAGCGGCGCAGCGCCTGCGGATGGGCGCTGTAGGGCCCGCGCGGAGCGCCGCTGACGCTGGTTTCGTAGCCGCTCTCGCGCCAGTCCTCGCACAGGCTGTCGATCAGGGCGGCCACGTCCACCGGCTGGCGCTGCGGCTCCTTGCCGAGGCTTTTGAAGAGTTCCAAGGTCGAGCCGACCATCGCCTCCATCTCGTCGAGGTCGCGCATGAATTTGTCCTTCACCGCGCCGTCGGGCAGCATCTCGCTGCGAAGGCGCATGCGCGTGATCGGCGTCTTGAGGTCGTGCGAGACGGCGCCCAGCATCCTCGCGCGCTCGTGCATGTAGCCGCGCACCTGCGCCTGCATACGGTTGAAGGCGTCGATCACGTTCGATACCTCGCGCGGCCCGCTCGGCTCGAGCGGCGGGCCCTCGGGGTCCTCGCCCAGCGCGCGCGCCGCGCGGGAGAGCTTCTCCAGCGAGCGCGTCATCATGCGCACCACCAGCGCGACGAGCGCGAAGAAGATCGCCAGGGTGAGCAACAGCCTCGGCAGCAGGCTCTCGTAGCGGCTGAGCGGCTCCTGCGGCACGCGCGCGAAGAACACCGCCACGCGGCCGTCGTCGAGGCGGATCTGCGCCACCAGCGCGAAGCTGTCGGGCAGCAGGAAGTAGAAGTGGCGCGCGAACCATTGCTCGAAGGCACCGGCGGGCTCCTCGACCTCGCCCTGCATGCGCTTGCGGGCAGTGATCTCGACGGTGACGGGCAGCGGCGGGTCGAGGTCGCGCTGAATCGCCGCGGCGAAGGCCTGCTCGTAGCGGTCGAGCTCGTCGTAGCCCTGGAGCACGCTCAACGGCGCGACGCTGAGCGAGACGCTCAGGTCCCGCCCGCTCATCGCGTCGATGACCAGGGCCTGCTCGGCCGGCTTGAGACGGTTGAGCACTCGCGCCGTGGACGCGATGCGCGCGGCCATCTGCTGCGACGCGAGCCGGTAGACCGCGGCGCCGCGGTCGAACAGGTTGACCGTGAAGCTCGCGGCCTGGGCGAGCAGCAGGCCGGCGGCGAGCACGAGCAGGGTGCGGCCGAACAGCGAGCGGGGC
>CAZLUX010000326.1:266-1630 GCA_964562815.1 uncultured Enterobacteriaceae bacterium | reverse complement strand
GGGCTGGAGAAGGTCAAGATCGGCGAGGACGTCAGCGAACGCCTCGACGTGACGCCGGCCAAGTTCCGGGTGATTGTGACGCGCCGGCCGAAATACGCCTATCGCGGGCGTGACGGCGTCCTTCAGGCGCCGGCGCCGGATCATCTGATCGAGGCCGGCATTCCGACCGAGGCGCTCCTCGCCCAGATCGCCGTCGCGAAATACGCCGACGGTCTGCCGCTCTATCGCCAGGAGGCCATCTACGCGCGCGACCAGGTGGAGCTGGACCGCTCGCTGATGGCGCAGTGGATGGGGCGCGTCGGCTTCGAGCTCGCGCCCTTGGCTGATGCGATTCTCGACCGCATCAAACAGGGCGAGCGGATCTTCGCCGACGAGACGACACTGCCGACCCTGGCGCCGGGATCGGGCAAGGTGAAAACCGCATGGTTGTGGGCTTACGCCCGGGATGACACACCCTTTGGCGGCCGCGCTCCGCCTATGGTGGCGTACAAGTTCGAAGACAGCCGCAGCGGCGATTGTGTCGCGCGGCATCTGGCAGGCTACCGCGGCATTCTGCAGGTAGACGGCTACGCCGCCTACAATCGGCTCGCCCAGCGCGAAGGCGCGAATGAGGGCGCTATGCTCGCCGGTTGCTGGAGTCATCTGCGCCGGAAGTTCTTCGAGCTTCATGCCAATGGCAGTTCGCCCTTCGCCACGCAGGCGGTCGAGGCCATGGCTCCGCTCTGGAAGATCGAAGACGAGATTCGCGGACAGGATCCCGACCACCGTCGTGTGGCGCGCAAGGAACGTTCGTGCGCGATTGTAAATGACCTTTTCGCCGCGTGGGAGCGAGAGTTGCCCCGCCTGTCTGGCAAGTCGAAGCTGGCGGAGGCGATCCGGTATGGCCTCAGCCGCCGAACAGTGCTGGAGCGCTTCCTCGCCGACGGACGCATCGAGATCGACTCCAACATTGTCGAGCGGACAATCAGACCGCATGCCATTACAAGAAAGAACAGCCTATTCGCTGGCAGCGATGGCGGTGGCAGAGCCTGGGCGACCATTGCGACCGTGCTCACGACGGCGAAGCTCAACGGCGTCGACCCCTATGCCTGGCTGAAGCTCACGCTCGAGCGCATTGCAGCAGGCTGGCCCAACAGCGATCTCGACGCCCTCATGCCATGGCATTATCCAGCCAAAGCCTGAACGGCCTCGCCTACGCGCTTACGATCGAGATATGGTTCTTGTAACCGAAGTGCGGCACAGCGATATCGCGCTGCTGCACGCCGCCGTCGAGCGCCTCGACCAACACAGGGCGGAATAGCTCGAAATCCACCGTCCTGCCTAGCCGGTTCTGCGAGCTCTACCGCGCCTGGGAGGCGCGGGTG
>CAZLUX010000326.1:0-256 GCA_964562815.1 uncultured Enterobacteriaceae bacterium | reverse complement strand
ACAGCGATATCGCGCTGCTGCACGCCGCTGTCCTCGTCCACCTTGGCCTTGGAGAACTTCACCGTCCAGCGCGCGTCGCGATCCTTCTGGCGCAGCTTGGCGGGTCGATCCTTCCAATCCCCGGGGATACGCCCCGCTTTGATCTCAGCCTTCTCGCCATCGCTATTGCGCTGCCTGGGTGCGGCAACCAAGGTCGCGTCGACGATCTGGCCGGCCATAGGCAGATAGCCGGCATCGGTGATTGCCCGATCGAGCT
>CAZLUX010000325.1:0-1631 GCA_964562815.1 uncultured Enterobacteriaceae bacterium | reverse complement strand
TCGGCACCCAGACCGGCGGCTCGGTGATCCGGCCCGCGGCGTTCTGCGGCGTGGTCGGCTACAAGCCGAGCTTCGGCCTGCTGCCGCGCACCGGCGTCAAGGCGATCTCGGACAGCTTCGATACGCTGGGCGTGTTCGCGCGCGCGGTGGAGGATGCGGCGCTCGCCGCCGCCGCGCTCTCCGGGCGCGACGCGCTGCGCATCCCGCAAACGGTGAACGCCCCCCGCCTCGGCCTGTGCCGCACCCCGCAGTGGCCCGCGGCGCGACCCGAGACGCACAAGCTGTTCGACGAGTTGCCCGGGCGCCTGGTTCGCGCCGGCGCCCGCGTCGGCGCGCTCGAGCTGCCGGAAGCCTTCGCGCCGCTCGCCGACCTGCACGGCACGATCTGGGACTACGAGATCGCGCGCTGCCTGGCCGACGAGCACCGGCGCCACCGCGACCGGATCCGCGAGCCGCTGCTCGCCCAGCTCGAGCGCGGGCGAGGCGTTTCCGCCGAGGCCTACGACGCCGCGCAGCGCCTCGCGCGCGAATGCCGCCGCCGGCTCGCCGACGCGATGCACGACTTCGACGCGCTGGTGGTGCCTTCGGCGCCGGGCGAGGCGCCCGAAGGGCTCGCCTCGACCGGCGACTCGGTGTTCAACCGCGTCTGGACGCTGCTGCACGCGCCCTGCGTCAACGTGCCTGCGGGGCGCGGCCCGAAGGGCCTGCCGCTCGGCGTCCAGCTTGTCGGGCGATTCGGCGACGACGCCAGGGTGCTCGCCTGCGCGCACTGGATCGAGATGTCGTGACGGCGCCGCTGCCCGTCGTCTTCGTTTCCCACGGCTCGCCGATGCACGCGCTCGAGGCCGGCGCCGCGGGCGAAGCCTGGGCGGCGCTCGGACGCGAGCTGCCGCGGCCGCGCGCGATCCTCATCGTCTCGGCGCACTGGGAAACCGACGCGCCGGCGCTGACCGGCGCCGCGCAGCCGGAGACGATCCACGACTTCTACGGCTTTCCGGAGCCGCTCTACCGCATCCGCTACCCGGCGCCCGGCGCGCCGGAGCTGGCCGAGCGCGCGGCGGCGCTGCTCGGTGGCGCGGGTTTCGCCGCGCAAGTTGATCCCGCGCGCGGGCTCGACCACGGCGCCTGGTCACCGCTGCTGCACGCCTACCCGGACGCCGACGTGCCGGTGGTTCAGCTGTCACTGCAGAGCGCGCACGGCACGCGCCACCACCTCGCCGTGGGGCGCGCGCTCGCGCCGCTCGCCGCCGAAGGCGTGCTGCTCGTCGGCTCCGGGCACATGACGCACAACCTGCACGACTGGGTGCGCGGCGCGGGCGAGGTTCCGCCGGCGCCCTATGCGCTCGAGTTCCAGGCCTGGATCGCGGCACGCATCGGCGCGCGCGACCTCGAGGCGCTCGCCGATTACCGCTCGCACGCACCGCACGCGGTGCGCGCGCATCCGAGCGAGGAGCACTTCCTGCCCCTCTTCTTCGCCCTGGGGGCCGCGGCGCCCGGCGGCGCGTCCGAGCGACTCTACGAGGGCATCGAAGGCGGCGCGCTGGCGATGGACGCCTGGCTGTTCCGTCCCGGCGAAGCCTAGCGCGCGTCGTAGAGCTTGATCAGCGCGGTGCTGTCGAGCTCGGTGTGGC
>CAZLUX010000324.1:0-1657 GCA_964562815.1 uncultured Enterobacteriaceae bacterium | reverse complement strand
CGATGGGCGCACGCCTGCATTCCGACCTGCGCTTCGCGCCGGCGCAGGTTCTGTCCGAGCGGCGCGACGACGGCACGCTGCTTCTGCGCTCGCCGCAGAGGCTCGGGCCCTACCCGCGCGCGGTGGGCGAATGGCTGGCGCACTGGGTGGGCGCCGCGCCGGAGCGGACTTTTCTCGCCGAGCGCGACGGCGACGGCTGGCGCAGGCTGAGCTACGCCGAGGCGCTGGATGCCGCGCGCCGCATCGGCCAGTCGCTGCTCGAGCGCGGGCTGGATGCCGAGCGCCCGGTCGCGATCCTGTCCGACAACGGCATCGACCACGCCCTGATCGCGCTCGGCGCGATGCACGTGGGCGTGCCGGTGGCGCCGGTCTCGCCCGCCTACTCGCTGATGTCGAAGGACTTCGCCAAGCTCAGGCACATCTTCGAGCTGCTGCGCCCCGGCCTGGTGTTCGCCGCGGACCCGGCCAAATTCGGCCCGGCGCTCGAAGCGGTCGGCGCCGCGGCGACGCCCGTGGCCGAGCTGCTCGGCCGCGAGCCCACGCGCCGCGTCGACGAGGCCTTCGCCGCGGTCGGCCCGGACACGGTGGCCAAGATCCTTTTCACCTCCGGCTCCACCGGCCTGCCCAAGGGCGTCGTCAACACGCAGCGCATGCTGTGCGCGAACCAGCAGATGCTGGCCCAGACCTGGCCCTTCGTCGAGGACCGGCCGCCGGTGGTGATCGACTGGCTGCCGTGGAACCACACCTTCGGCGGCAACCACAACTTCAACATGGTGCTCAGGAACGGCGGCACGCTCTACGTCGACGGCGGCAAGCCGGTGCCCGGCCTGGTCGAGACGACGGTGAGGAACCTCAAGGAAGTGCCGGGGACGATGTATTTCAACGTGCCGCGCGGCTACGACCTGTTGCTGCCCTACCTCGAGAAGGACGCGGCGCTGCGCAAGACGTTCTTCCGCGACCTGGACATGCTGTTCTACGCCGCGGCGGCGCTGCCGCAGAACCTGTGGCAGCGCATCGAGAAGCTCGCGCTGGAGGAAAAGCAGGGCCGGCTGGCGATGCTCTCGGCCTGGGGCTCGACCGAGACCTCGCCGCTCGCCACCTCGGTGCACTTTCACATGGACCGCGCCGGCGTCATCGGCCTGCCGGTGCCCGGCTGCGAGCTCAAGCTGGTGCCCTCGGCGGGCAAGCTCGAAGTGCGCGTCAGGGGCGCGAACGTCACGCCGGGCTATTACCGGCGCGACGACCTGACCCGCGCCGCGTTCGACGAAGAGGGCTACTACCGGATCGGCGACGCGCTGAAATTCGCCGACCCGGACGATCCGGCCAAGGGCATCGAGTTCGACGGCCGCATCGCCGAGGACTTCAAGCTGTCCACCGGAACCTGGGTCCACGTCGGCGCTCTGCGGGTGAAGCTGATCGCCGCGGCCAACCCGCTGATCCAGGATGCGGTGATCACCGGGCACGACCGCAACGAAATCGGAGCCTTGCTGTTCCTCAATCCGGCCGCGGCCGCAGGCCTCGCGCCGGAAGCGCTGCGCGAGCGGCTGCAGCAGGCGCTGCGCAGCCTGAAGCAGGACGCGGCGAGCTCGACCCATCCGGTGCGCCTGCTCGTGATGAGCGAGCCGCCGTCGATCGACGCCAACGAGATTACCGACAA
>CAZLUX010000323.1:0-1658 GCA_964562815.1 uncultured Enterobacteriaceae bacterium | reverse complement strand
CGCCCGCACCGGTAATGTCCGCGGCCGAGGCCACCGCGGCCACGGCAAACGACGCGGCGGCGGTGGCCGCAACGGTTAACTTCTTGATATTCATGAACATCGTCAATGACTCCCTCGCGTTGAGTAGCTTGCAAAGCGAAGTCTATGGCGCGACTGTTACAGCGCCGTGACAGAGCAAGAATCTCAGCGCGTTCCCGCGCAGCGCCGCACTGCGTCGGCAAGCGACTGCGCGGTCGACTCGATGGTCGCGCGCGGCTCGCCCTCGACCATGACGCGCAGAACGGGCTCGGTACCGGAGGGCCTGAGCAGAACGCGGCCGCGCCCGTCCAGAGCGCGCTCGCCTTCGGCCAGCGCCTGATTGATCATCGGGTGTGCGCGCCAATCGAAGCCGGCAGGCACGCCGACATTCAATAGCACCTGCGGATACATGGTCAGGTCCGCGGTAAGCTCGACGAGCGTGCGGCTCTCATTCCGCATGGCTCCCAGGACCTGCAGCGCGGAAACGATGCCGTCGCCGGTGGTGTGCTTGCCCAGGCAGATGATGTGGCCCGAGTTCTCACCGCCGTAAAGCCAGCCGCGCTCGCGCATCAGCTCGAGCACGTAGCGGTCTCCCACCCGAGCGCGCCCGAAGGGAATTCCCAGACGGTCGAACGCCTGCTCGAGCGCCAGGTTGGTCATCAGCGTGCCCGCGACGCCGGTCACTTTCTCGTGCGCGGCGCGATGCCGGATAATCGCGTACAGAAGCTGGTCACCGTCGTAGAGCCTGCCTTCCGAGTCGGCTACCACGACGCGGTCGCCGTCGCCGTCGAGAGCAATGCCGAGCTGCGCCTCATTCTCCCGCACGGCGGACGCGAGCCGCTGCGGCGCGGTCGCGCCGAAGTCGTCGTTGATGTTGAACCCGTCCGGCGCGACGCCGATCGGCACCACCTCGGCGCCGAGCTCGTGGAAGACGTGCGGCGCCACGTCGTAGGCCGCGCCGTGGGCGCAATCGACTACGAGCTTGAGCCCCTTCAGGTCGAGCTCGTTCGGAAACGTCGACTTGCAGAACTCGATGTAGCGCCCGCCCGCGTCGTCGACGCGCCGGGCGCGGCCGAGGTCCGCCGACTCGTTGCATCCCATCGGAGATTCGAGCGCCATCTCGATCTCCTGCTCGACCGCGTCGGGCAGCTTGAATCCGTCGCCGGAAAAGAACTTGATTCCGTTGTCCGCATACGGATTGTGCGAAGCGCTGATCACCACTCCCGCCGACAGCCGCAGCGCGCGCGTCAGATAGGCGACCCCGGGTGTCGGCAGCGGTCCGCACAGCAGCACGTCGACGCCGGCCGCGGAGAAACCTGCCTCGAGCGCGGCCTCGATCATGTAGCCCGAGATGCGCGTGTCCTTGCCGATCAGGACCTCCGGGCGCTCGCCGCGCGCCGCAGCGCCGCTGCCCGCGAGCACCCTGCCTGCGGCATGACCGAGCCGCAGAACGAAGTCCGCGGTCATCGGCGCCTGGCCCACCGTGCCGCGTACGCCGTCGGTGCCGAAATGCTTTCTGCTCATATCGCTCCGGTTTGGAAGGCCTGCCACACCGCAAGGGCGTCGCGGGTCGGCCCCACGTCGTGTACCCGCAATATTCTCGCCCCTGCCTGCGCCGCGAGCAATGCGGCCGCCACGCT
>CAZLUX010000322.1:0-1667 GCA_964562815.1 uncultured Enterobacteriaceae bacterium | reverse complement strand
CATGGAAAGCGGGAGAATTTTTTTCCCGCGAGTCTATTCTGCAAAGAATCAAGGAGATTCCATGAACATTCCCAAACTTCCTGCCCAGACGAAGCCCTTCGTCTGGGGTGCGGCTGTGGGCGCGATCGCGCTCGCCATCGTCGGCTTCAACTGGGGCGGCTGGATGACCAGCGCCAAGGCGGATTCGCTGGCCAGCGGGCGTGCCGACGAGGCGGTCGTCTCGGCGCTCGCCCCGATCTGCGTCTCCCAGTTCAAGAAGAGCCCCGACGCGTCGGCCAGCCTTGCGGCGCTGAAGAAGATCGATGACTGGGATCGGGGCGACTACGTCGCGAAACACGGTTGGGCAACGATGCCCGGTAACACCGCCGAGCCGAGTCGCGCAGTCGCCACGGCCTGCGCCCAGGCGATCGACAAGCTCGCGCTCTAGTCGCCGCGCCGAGGCGCGCCTAGACGACGCCCTTCCTCTCGAGGGCGGCGATCTCCTCGGCCGACAGGCCGAGCAGGCGCGCGAGGACTTCGCCGGTGTGCGCGCCCGGAACCGGCGCGGGCCGCGCGTGCCCCGCCTCGGAGCGGCCGAAGCGCAGCGGCAGGTCCGCCGCGAGCGCCGCGGTCGGCGCGCCGTCGGGCGTGCGCAGCGGCTGCACCATGCCCCGCTCGCGCAGGTGCGTCCACTCGATCGCCTCGGTCGGGCGGCGCACCGGGCTGCATGGCACGTCGGCCGCGCGCAGCCTTGCCACGACCTCGTCGACGGTGTGCTCTCGGGTCCAGGCCGCAATCAGGCGGTCGACCTCGTCGTTGTGGACGATGCGCCAGGACACGCGCGAGAAGTCCCGGTGCTCGGCGAGGTCGGCGCGCCCGATCACGGCGGCGATCGCGCGCCAGTCCTCGGGCGTCGCCGCGCCGAGCGCCACCCAGCCGTCGCGGGCGCAATACGAGTTGAACGGCGAGACGCGCATGATGCGGTTGCCCTGCCGCTCGGCCAGGCCGAGCCGCGCGTAGCAGTCGAGCGGCTCGTCCATCATCATCGAGAACAGGCAGTCGACCATCGACACGTCGATCGCCTGGCCGGCGCCCGAGCGCTCGCGCTCGTGCACCGCGGCGACGATGCCGAGCGCGGCAAAGGTCCCGGCGATCATGTCCGAGAGCGCGCCCCCGGTCTTGACCGGCGGTCCGTCCGGCTCGCCGGTGATCCCCATCAGGCCGCTCGCGGCCTGCGCCATCAGGTCGAAGGCCTTGAACTCGCGATCCGGGCCGGTCGCGCCGTAGCCGCTGATCGCGCAGTACACCAGGCGCGGGTTGCGCGCGGCGAGCGCGGCGTAATCGATGCCCAGGCGCGCGGCGACGCCGGGGCGGAAGTTCTCGACCACGACGTCGGCGCGCTCGGCGAGGCGAAGCAGGAGCTCCCGCCCCTCCGGGCTCTTGAGATCGAGCGTCATCGAGGACTTGCCGCGCGCGCGCTTGAGGTAGGCGATGCCGTAGTCCGCGTCGCCGCCGCGCTCGAAGCCGACGCCGCCGGGGCCGACGAACGGCGGGGCGAGCGCGGTCGGGTCGCCGCCGCGCGGCTCGTCGACCTTGATCACCTCCGCGCCGAGGCCGGCGAGCAGCAGCGTGCAGTACGGCCCCGAGAGGAAGCGCGTGAGGTCGAGGACGACGAGGCCCTGCAGCGC
>CAZLUX010000321.1:0-1667 GCA_964562815.1 uncultured Enterobacteriaceae bacterium | reverse complement strand
CCGTCGAGGCGCTGCAGGTTGCAGTTGACCACGAAGATCAGGTTGTCCAGGCCCTCGCGCGCGGCGAGCGACAGCCCGGCGAGCGACTCGGGCTCGTCCATCTCGCCGTCGCCGACGAAGGCCCAGACCTTGCGCGCACCGGCGTCCTTCAGCCCGCGGTCGGCGAGGTAGCGCATGAAGCGCGCCTGGTAGATCGCGTTGATCGGCCCCAGGCCCATCGAGCCGGTCGGGAACTGCCAGAACGAGGGCATCAGGTAGGGGTGGCAGTACGAGGACAGGCCCTTGCCCGTCGTCTCGCGGCGGAAGTGCATCAGGTTGTCTTCCGAAAGCCTGCCCTCGAGGAAGGCCCGGGCGTAGACCCCGGGCGCCGAGTGCGGCTGGAAATACACCAGGTCGCCGTCCTGCCCGGCGCGGAAGAAGTGGTTGAAGCCGACCTCGAACAGGTCGGCCGCGGAGGCGTAGCTCGCGATGTGCCCGCCGAGCTCGGGGTGGGCGCGGTTCGCGTGCACCACCATCGCGAGGGCGTTCCAGCGCACGATCGCCGAGAGGCGCTGCTCGAGCTCCAGGTTCCCCGGAAACTGGGGCTGGTCGGCGAGCGCGACGCTGTTGCGGTAGGGGGTGTTGAGCACCGGCGGCATCGGCACGCGGCGCGCGCGGGCGTGCTCGAGCAGCTTCCTGAGCAGGAACATGGCGCGCTCGCGCCCTTCGGCCTGCACCAGGGCGTCGAAGGCCTCCAGCCACTCGCGGGTCTCGGCGGGGTCGGCGTCGGGCGGGTTGACGCGCCAGAACGAGGAGGAGGCGATGTCGGAGAGGTCAGTCATGGGGGCGCTCGGCGACCGGGTTCCGGGAATCTCGATCCTAACGCGCCCGGAGGCGGGCGTGGTACACTGCGGGCCGCAGACTCAGTCAAGCAGTGAATTTGTGCAGACCCTCCCGCCGGTTTCCGGCGTCCGTAGTGGCAGACAGTTCCCCTTCTTGATCGTCGTGCCCGGCTGCCTTGGCCCGGTTTTGCCTCGGTAATCAAGTTAAGGAAACAGTATGGCCACCGGTACAGTGAAATGGTTCAGCGACCAAAAAGGCTTCGGCTTCATTACCCCCGATGGGGGCGGTGAAGACGTTTTCGCGCATCACAGCGCGATCCAGATGAGCGGCTACAAGTCGCTCAAGGAAGGCCAGAAGGTCGAGTTCGACGCGCAGAAAGGCCCGAAGGGCATGCAAGCCGCGAACGTGCGCCCGATTTAAGCGAAGCGCAACGAACGAAAGAGCCCGGGACTCGTCCCGGGCTTTTTTTTCGCCCCGCGGATATAATCCGCCGGTCATCGGGGAGTAGCTGCCCTCCGCTTCGCGAGGGGCCTGCATCAACAGACTTGGCTTCGCGGCCATGGTGCAGGCGGCTCCAGGGCTTGGCGAGACCTTTGACCATGCCGCCACCGGAAGGGCCGGGGCGCGGCGTGGTCATCGGTCAACCATCCGGCCCGGGAGAAGTCCTTGGAAGCATTTCTCGTCTCAACCGGCGTCGTCGCGCTAGCCGAAGTCGGCGACAAGACGCAGCTGCTCGCGCTCGTGCTCGCGGCGCGCTACCGCCGCCCCCTGCCGATCATCGCGGGCATCCTGCTCGCCACGCTCGCGAACCACGCGCTCGCGGCGGCCGCGGGCAAGTGGATCAC
>CAZLUX010000320.1:0-1691 GCA_964562815.1 uncultured Enterobacteriaceae bacterium | reverse complement strand
GAGCGCTGCTGGGCATCGACGATGTCGCGCGTCGCGGCGATCTGCGCCCGCAGCGATGCCTCGCTCACCGCGGTCGTCACGATGTTCGAGGTCAGCGTCAGATAGGTTGCCGCGATCTGGTAGCGCTGGTAATCGATCTGCGCCTCGAGCAGCTCGAGCTCGCGCCGCGCGCCGCCGGCGACGTCGATCTGGTAGGACACGCTCACCGAGGCGTTGTAGAGGTTGAACACCGGGATCCGCGCGTTGGGCTGGTTCTGGGGCGCTCCGGAGATTCTTTGCCGCGTGGCGCCCAGCTTTGCGTCGACGCTGGGATAGAGCACCGATGTCGCCGCCCTCAGGTTCTGCTGCGAAACGCGCAGCGCCGCCTGCGCCGCCTCCAGGGTCGGACTGTTCGCGAGGGCGGTTCGGATCAACCGGTCGAGCGCGCTCGAGTGATAGACCTGCCACCACTCGGCCGGGATCTCGCGCCCGTAGACGAAACGCTGCTCGGCGCCGCCCGCCACCGGCGCCGAGGCAGTCTTCGCCGGCAGCGCGCCGGCGGTGTAGCCCGATCCTTCCGCGGTCTCCGGGCGGCGGTAATCGGGCCCGACCGCGCACGCCGCCAGCGCGGCGCCGGCGGCGATCAGGACCCCGGTTCGGATCAGTCGCAGGCTCACCCGTTCGCCCCTGCGAGCGCGATCGGCTCGAGTCCGTTCATGAGCGCGCCGACCATGTCGCGCACGCCGTGCTTGAGCGGCGATGCGTGGCAGCTGAAGTGCTCGCGCATCGAGGCCTGGAAGCAGCCTGCCAGCAGCAGCTCGGCAGCGGCGCGGGTGTTCGCGCCCGGCGCCACGCGCCCGAGACGCTGCTCGGCTTCGAGGTAGGCGGCGAGCGCGGCGCCGGACTCGCCGGGGCCGAGCTTTTGCCGGTCGAGGATCTGCCGCACGCGCAGGAGCAGCGCCCTGTCGGAGTACAGCGAGCAGACCATCGGCGCGACCCGGAGGTGGAAGTCGAGCGCGGCGCGCGCGACCTGCTCGAGGTTCGCCCGCACGCTGCGCTTGCCGACCTGCAGGGCGAGGCTGTCGACCACCTGCTTGAACTCGCCCATGCCGGCCTGGATCACCGCCAGCAGCAGCTCGGCCTTGTCGGCGAAGTGATGGTAGAGCGCGCCTTCGGCGACCCCGGCGGTGCGCGCGATGTCGCGCGTGCTCATGCGCGCGAGACCGCGCTCGCACATCAAGCGCGTCGTCGCGGAGATCAGGCGCTCGCGGGTGCCGACCGCGGCGGCCTCGGAACGGGTAGGGGGGCGGGCCATGCTGAGCGAATGCTCAGGAATTCTGAGCAATTGCTCAATCCGAGTCAAGCCCGGCGCTTGCTAGACTGGGCGGATGCAGATTTCGCCGTCCATCCTGCTCGCGGTCCTGGGCGCCGCGGTGCTGCACGCCGCCTGGAACGCGTTGTTCAAGTCGAGCCCCGACAAGGCGCTCGAGAATCTCGCCCTGGCAGTGAGCCGGGGGACGCTGGCGCTCGCCTGCCTGCCCTGGCTGCCCCTGCCCGCGCCGGCGTCCTGGCCGTGGATCGCCGCCTCGGTCGTGGTGCACGTGGCCTACTTCTGGGCGCTGGCCGGCGCCTACCGCTGGGGCGACCTGTCCTTCGTCTATCCGGTGATGCGCGGCGGCGCCCCCGTGCTGGTCGCGCTGGCGAGCGCTGCC
>CAZLUX010000319.1:0-1705 GCA_964562815.1 uncultured Enterobacteriaceae bacterium | reverse complement strand
CCGGGCAAGTTCAACAAGCCGACCATGCTGACCACGGACCTGACGCTGCGCTTCGATCCGGAGTTCGGCAAGATCTCGCGCCGGTTCTACGAGGACCCGCAGGCCTTCGCCGACGCCTTCGCGCGCGCCTGGTACAAGCTGACGCACCGCGACATGGGCCCGCGCGCCCGCTACCTGGGGCCGGAAGTGCCCAAGGAAGCGCTGATCTGGCAGGACCCGATCCCCGCGCTCGACCACAAGCTGATCGGCGAGAAGGAAATCGCCGACCTGAAGAAGACGATCCTCGCCTCGAAGCTCTCGGTGTCGCAGCTCGTATCGACGGCCTGGGCGTCGGCCTCCACCTTCCGCGGCTCCGACAAGCGCGGCGGCGCAAACGGGGCGCGCATCCGCCTCGCCCCGCAGAAGGACTGGGCGGTGAACCAGCCGGCGAAGCTCGCCAAGGTGCTGAAAGTCCTCGAGGGCATCAAGGCCGACTTCAACAAGAAGGCGAAGGGCGGCAAGAAGGTGTCGCTCGCCGACCTGATCGTGCTCGCGGGCTGCGCGGGCGTCGAGCAGGCGGCGAAGAAGGCCGGCGTCGCCGTGAAGCTGCCGTTCAAGCCCGGACGCATGGACGCGCGGCAGGACCAGACGGACGTCGAGTCGTTCGAGGTGCTCGAGCCGCTCGCCGACGGATTCCGCAACTACCTGGGCGGCAACTTCCCGGTCGCCGCCGAGCAGCTGCTCATCGATCGCGCGCAGCTGCTGACGCTCACGGCGCCCGAGATGACGGTGCTGGTCGGCGGCCTGCGCATGCTGGGGGCCAACGTCGGCGGCGCGAAGCACGGGGTCTTCACCACGAAGCCGGAGACGCTCTCCAACGACTTCTTCGTCAACCTGCTCGACATGCGCACGGAGTGGGAGCCGGCCTCGGACGCGCAGGACGTGTTCGAGGGGCGCGACCGCAAGACCGGCAAGGTCAGGTGGACCGGCACCCGCGTCGACCTGGTGTTCGGCTCGAACTCCCAGCTGCGGGCGATCGCCGAGGTCTACGCCAGCGCCGACGCGAAGGAGAAGTTCGTGCGGGACTTCGTGGCGGCGTGGGACAAGGTGATGAACGCCGATCGCTTCGACCTGGCCCGATAGAGAGAGGAACGGACGTGACAGCTTTGACCGCCGGGAACCTGATGAGTCTCGAGCAGTACGCCGCCAAGCGGTCCGCGTTTCGCGCCGAGGTGATGGCGCACAAGCGCGACCGCACGGTGGCGATCGGCCCGCACGCGACGCTGTACTTCGAGGATCGCCTGACCATTCAGTATCAGGTGCAGGAGATGCTTCGCATCGAGCACATCTCCGATCCCGCGGGCATAGAGGAAGAGCTGTCGGTTTACAACCCGCTGATTCCGGGCGGCAGCGACTGGAAGGCGACCTTCATGGTCGAGTACGACGATGCCGACGAGCGGCGCGCCGCGCTGGCGCGCATGGTCGGGATCGAGTCGCGGGTCTGGGTGCAGGTCGCGGGCTGCGAGCGCGTCTACGCCGTCGCCGACGAGGACCTGGAGCGCGCGACCGAGGACAAGACCTCTTCGGTGCACTTCATGCGCTTCGAGTTGACCCCGGCGATGGTGGCAGCGGTGAAGCAGGGCGCGCCGATCGGCATGGGCATCGACCACGAGGCGTATACGCACAAGGTCGCGGCCGTGCCGGAGAACGTGCGCCGCTCGCTCGC
>CAZLUX010000318.1:0-1711 GCA_964562815.1 uncultured Enterobacteriaceae bacterium | reverse complement strand
CTGTTCTACCGCATGGGGGATTTCTACGAGCTGTTCTACGACGACGCCGAGCGCGCGGCGCGCCTGCTCGACATCACGCTCACCACGCGCGGCGCCTCGGCCGGGCAGCCGATCAGAATGGCCGGCGTGCCCTGGCACTCGGCCGAGCAGTACCTCGCCAAGCTGGTGAAGCTGGGCGAGTCGGTCGCGATCTGCGAGCAGGTCGGCGACGTCGCGAGCGCCAAGGGCCCGGTCGAGCGCGAGGTGACGCGCATCGTCACGCCGGGCACGCTCACCGACTCGGCGCTGCTCGACGAGAAATCCGACAATGTGCTGCTCGCGCTCGCCGCCGACAGGGCGACCGTGGGCCTCGCCTGGCTCTCGCTCGCGAGCGGCGAGCTGCGCATGGCGGAGGTCGCGCCGCAGCAGCTCGCCGGCGAGCTGCGCCGCATCGCGCCCGCCGAGGTGCTCGCCGCCGAAGGCCTCGAGCTGCCCGGCTACGTCGTGACGCGACTGCAGGCCTGGAGCTTCGACCTCGACTCCGGCCGGCGGCGGCTGCTCTCGCAGCTCGGCGCGGCCTCGCTCGCCGGCTACGGCTGCGAGGACATGACGCTCGCGGTCGCGGCCTGCGGCGCGCTGCTCGAATACGCAAGCAAGACCCAGGGCCAGGCGCTCGCGCACGTCACCGAAGTGCGCGCCGAGCGCAGCGGCGAGACCCTGCGCATGGACGCCGCGACGCGGCGCAACCTCGAGCTGACCGAGACGCTGCGCGGCGAGCCCGCGCCGACGCTGTTCTCGCTGCTCGACGAATGCGCCACCGGCATGGGCAGCCGGCTGCTGCGCCACTGGCTGCACCAGCCGCTGCGCGACCGCGCGGCGCTCGAGCGGCGGCACGCGGCGGTCGAGGCGCTCGATGCGAGCGCGGCCGCGGTCCACGCCGAGCTGCGCCGCTTCGCCGACGTCGAGCGCATCACCGCCCGGGTGGCCCTGAAGAGCGCCCGCCCACGCGACCTCTCGGCCCTGCGCGAGAGCCTCTCGCGGCTCGAGGCGCTGCGCGCGGCGCTGCCGGCGCCCGGCGCGCCGCTCATCGCCGAGCTCGCCGCAGGCCTCGCCACCCCCGCCGAATGCCTCGAGCTGCTCGCCGCCGCGGTGCAGCCGGAGCCGGCGGCGCTGCTGCGCGACGGCGGCGTGATCGCCGAGGGCTACGACGCCGAGCTCGACGAGCTGCGCCGGCTGCAGACCAACGCCGGCGGCTTCCTCATCGAGCTCGAGGCGCGCGAGCGCGAGCGCACCGGGATCCCGAACCTGAAGGTCGCCTACAACCAGGTCCACGGCTACTACATCGAGGTCACGAACGCGCACGCGGAGAAGATTCCCGACGACTACCGCCGCCGTCAGACCCTCAAGAACGCCGAGCGCTATATCACGCCCGAGCTGAAGGCCTTCGAGGACAAGGCCCTCTCGGCCAGGGACCGCGCGCTCGCGCTGGAGAAGACGCTCTACGACGCGCTGCTCGAGAAGCTCGGTCCCCACGTGCCGCGGCTTCAGCGCGTCGCGCGCGCGCTCGCGCAGTGCGACGTGCTCGCCTGCTTCGCCGCCGCGGCGGCGGTGCGCGGCTACTGCCGCCCGGCGTTCGTCGACGAGACGCTGCTCGAGATCGAGGCCGGGCGCCACCCGGTGGTCGAAGCCCAGCTCGAGCGCTTCATCGCCAACGACGCGCGCCTCTCGCCCG
>CAZLUX010000317.1:0-1753 GCA_964562815.1 uncultured Enterobacteriaceae bacterium | reverse complement strand
ACTACGACTACGTGAGGATGCCGGACTACCGCTGGGGCATCTTCCTCGCCCCCGCCGAGGCCGAGCGCAAGGTCAACTTCGGCGCCCACAAGGGCGATCCGGCCTGGCAGGACGTGCCGGGGGAATACCGCTCGACCCTGCGCCGGATCATCGTCACCCAGGGCGACACCGAGCCCGCCTCGGTCGAGCAGCAGCGCCACCTCGGCCTCACCTGCCCGTCGCTCTACGACCTGAGGAACCTGTTCCAGGTCAACGTCGAGGAAGGCCGCCACCTCTGGGCCATGGTGTATCTGCTTCACGCCTACTTCGGCCGCGACGGGCGGGAAGAGGCCGAGGCGCTGCTCGAGCGCCGCTCGGGCGACGCCGACAACCCGCGGATCCTCACCGCGTTCAACGAGAAAACGCCGGACTGGCTGTCGTTCTTCATGTTCACCTTCATCACCGACCGCGACGGCAAGTACCAGCTCGCGGCGCTGGCGGAATCGGCCTTCGACCCGCTCTCGCGCACCTGCCGCTTCATGCTGACCGAGGAGGCGCACCACCTGTTCGTCGGCGAGACGGGCATCGCGCGCATCATCCAGCGCACCTGCGACGTCATGAACCAGCACAAGACCGACGACCCGGCCAGGCTGCGCGGCCTCGGGGTGATCGACCTGCCCACGCTGCAGAAGTACCTCAACTTCCATTTCAGCGTGACGAGCGACCTCTACGGCTCGGAGATCAGCTCCAACGCCGCGTCGTTCTACACCCAGGGGCTCAAGGGCCGCTTCGACGAGACCCACATCGACGACGACCACCGCCTCGAGGCCTCCGAGTACGAGGTGCCCGACGTCGCCGAGGACCGCGTCATCGTTCGCCACGTGCCGGCGCTGACGGCGCTGAACGAGCGGCTGCGCGACGACTGGATCGCCGACGTGCAGAAGGCGATCGACCGCTGGAACCGCATTCCCGACAAGGCCGGCATCCCCTTCCGCTTCAAGCTGCCGCACAAGGGCTTCAACCGCAGGATCGGGCTATTCAACGGGCTGCACATCGATCCCTCCGGCAAGCTCGTTTCGGAGGCAGAATGGACGCACCGCCACCGCGACTGGCTGCCGACCGAGGAGGATCGGGCCTTCGTGCACTCGCTGATGGGCCGCGTCACCGAGCCGGGCAAGTTCGCCAACTGGATCGCGCCCCCGCTCAACGGCATCAACAAGCAGCCCGTCAATTTCGAATACGTACGCTTCAGCTAGGATTCCATACATGACCATCAACTACTCCGAGAAGATTCCCAACAACGTCGACCTCGCCCACGACCGCACGCTGCAGCGCGCGCTCGAGCACTGGCAGCCGCACTTCCTGCAGTGGTGGCACGAGATGGGCCCGACCGACTTCGAGAAGGCCGACGTCTACCTGCGCACCGCGACCTCGGTCGACGCCAAGGGCTGGGCGACCTACGGCGCGGTCAAGATGCCCGAGTACCGCTGGGGCATCTTCCTCGCCGACGCGGTCGAGAACCGCCAGATCGGCTTCGGCGACCACATGGGAGAGCCGGTGTGGCAGCAGGTGCCGGGCGAGCACCGCTCGACGCTTCGCCGCCTGATCGTCACCCAGGGCGACACCGAGCCCGCCTCGGTCGAGCAGCAGCGCCTGCTCGGCCACAGCTGCCCGTCGCTGTACGACCTGAGGAACCTGTTCCAGGTCAACGTCGAGGAGGGCCGCCACCTGTGGGCGATGGTGTACCTGCTTCACGCCTACTTCGGCCGCGACG
>CAZLUX010000316.1:0-1760 GCA_964562815.1 uncultured Enterobacteriaceae bacterium | reverse complement strand
CAGCCGGAGCTCTCGCCGTTTCGCGGCGAGTGCCTGGTGCACCGCTCCCAGATCCTGCAGGCGCGCGGCGACTGGCCCGGCGCGCTCGACGAGGCGGCGAAGGCGCGCGAGCACCTGGCGGGCCGCTCCGAGGCCGTCGTCGGGCGGGCCTGCTACCAGCAGGGCGAGCTGCACCGCCTGCGCGGCGAGTTCGACGAGGCCGAGCGGATGTACCGGGAGGCCGGCCGCCACGGCTGCGAGCCCCAGCCCGGCGCGTCGCTGCTGCGCCTCGCCCGGGGCGACGCCGAGGCCGCCGCGGCGTCGATCCGGCTCGCGGTCGAGGCCGCGCTCGACGTGCCCGGCCCGGCGGGCGGGCTCTCGCGCCCGCGCCTGCTCGGCCCGCTCGTCGAGATCCTCCTCGCCCAGGGCGACGTCGCCGGCGCGCGCAAGGCCGCCGACGCGCTCGCGACGATCGCCGCGGACATGAGCACGCCCTGGCTCGCGGCGGCGTCCGCCCACGCCGAGGGCGCGGTGCGCCTCGCCGAAGGCGACGCCCAGGCCGCGCAGGCGCGCCTGCGCGAAGCGTGGATGCTGTGGCAGCAGCTCGAGATGCCCTTTGAATCGGCCTGCGTGCGCGTGCTGCTGGGCGAAGCCTGCCGTGCGCTCGACGACAAGGAAACCGCGCGCATGCACGTCGAGGCCGCGCGCAGCGTGTTCGAGCGCCTCGAGGCGAAGCCCGCGCTCCAAGAGCTCGAGCGAAAGACCGCGGAGCGCGGCGCCGAGAGCGCGCTCACCCGGCGCGAGCGCGAGGTGCTGGCGCTCGTCGCCGCCGGACGCTCCAACCGCCAGATCGCGGCGAAGCTCGCGATCAGCGAGCACACCGTCGCGCGCCACGTGAGCAACATCTTCGACAAGCTCGGCGTCGGCTCGCGCGCCGCCGCCGGCCACTACGCCCACCTGCACAAGCTCGTCTAGAGCCCGGCATGGTCAATTCTGACCATGCGCGCGCTCGCGCGGCGTACCGAATTCCGGCGATGCGCGGCGGGGCGCCCCCGCCTAGCCTGAGGCCTCCGATCACCCAAGGAGGAACCCATGCACGCACCCGCCGCCCGAGCCCAGGCCCAGCTCTTCTCGAAATCCCCGGCCGAGAACTACGAGCGCTACTTCGTCCCCGCCATCGGCGCCCCGATGGCCGAAGACCTGATCGAAGCCGCCGCGTTGCAGCCCGGCGAGCGCGTGCTCGATGTCGCCTGCGGCACCGGCGTCGTCGCGCGGCTTGCCGCCGAGCGCGTCGGCCCCTCGGGCAGCGTCGCCGGCCTCGACGCCCACCCCGGCATGCTCGCCGTCGCCAGGCCCTCGACCCCGCCCGAGACGAAGATCGCCTGGTACGAAGCGAGCGCCGAAGCCATCCCCCTGCCCGACGCCTCGTTCGACGTCGTCCTCTGCCAGATGGGCCTTCAGTTCATGAGCAACAAAGTCGCGGCGCTGCGCGAAATGCGCCGCATCCTCGACCGCAACGGCCGCATCCTCCTAAACGTTCCCGGCCCCAAGCCCCCGCTCTTCGCCGTCATGGCCGAAGCCCTCGCGCGCCACGTCGGCCCCCAGGCCGCCGCCTTCGCCGACGTCGTCTTCGGCCTGCACGACCCCGACGCCATCGCGAAGATGATGCGCGACGCCGGCTTCCGCGAAGTAAATGTGCAAGCCAAGCCCAAGCCCCTGCGCCTGCCGCTGCCGGCCGACTTCTTCTGGCAGTACGTCTACAGCACCCCGCTCATCGAGCC
>CAZLUX010000315.1:0-1760 GCA_964562815.1 uncultured Enterobacteriaceae bacterium | reverse complement strand
CTACATGTACTACGACGGCGAGCTCGGCTTCGATTTCGCCGCCTATCCGGCGCTCTCCGCCTGGCGCGAGCGCATCCGCGCGCTGCCGGGCTGGAAGGGCCCCTACGAGCTCATGCCGCGGGCGGCCAAGTAGCCGAACACCAGCGCCGGGCCGAGCGTGATGCCGGGGCCGGGATAGGCGCCATCCATGATCGAGTTCATGTCGTTGCCGCAGGCGTAGAGCCCCGGCACGGGCGCGCCGCCGGCGCCGAGCACGCTCGCTTCGCCGTCGGTGAGCAGGCCCGCCGAGGTGCCGAGGTCGCTCGGCACGATGCGGATCGCGTAGTACGGCGCCGTCTCGATCGGCCGCATGCAGGGATTGGGCCCGTTGCGCGCGTCGCCGAGGAAGCGCTGGTAGGCGTTGCCGCCGAGGCCGAAGGCCGAATCGACGCCCCGGCGCGCGTCGTCGTTGTAGGCCGCGACCGTATGCTCGAGGCCGGCGCCGTCGATGCCCAACCCAGCGGCCAGATCACTCAATGTCTGCGCGCGGGCGAGATACCCGTTTTGAACAAACGAAGCTGTAGTAAACCCAAATGGCCGCACCGCGCCGAGGCCGTACTGCCAAAGGCTCCTGCGGTCGCACAGCAGGAAAGCCGGGTTCGCCGCCTCGCCCGCGCGCAGCATCGCCAGCACGAATTCGTGGTACGACACCGCCTCGCTGGTGAAGCGCGCACCGTCGCGCGTCACCGCGATGATGCCCGGCTTGCCGCGGTCGGCGACCGTATGCGGGAAGACGCCCTCGCCGCCCCCGGCGCGCCGGAAATGCGACACCGGGGCCCAGTAGGCGTTGTGCGAGTTGGTCTCGCCCATCCTGCCGCCCGCGCCGAGGCCGAGGCGGATGCCGTCGCCGCTGTCGGCCGCGCACACCGGCGAATGCTTCGAGATCGCCGCCGGCAGCAGCCGCGCGCGCAGCTCGGGGTCGTGCGAGAAGCCGCCGCCGGCGAGCACCACGCCCGCGCGCGCGCCGAGCGTCTCGCGCCGGCCGTTCGACTCGATCTCGACGCCGGCGGCGCGCCCGTCGCGCATGACGACGCCGAGCGCGCGCGTATTGAGGCGCAGCGACACCTTGAGGTCGAGCGCCGACTTCAGCAGCCATCCGACCAGCGCGTTGCCGAGCACCAGGCGCGTGCCGCGCGCGGCGAACAGGCGCTGCCAGCCGTACTGCGCGACCAGGCGCGCAACGCGCGCCGCCGAGCGCGGCGAGGACAGCATCGCGCGGAAGTGCGGCAGGTCGGGACGCGCCACCATCATGCCGCCGAAGAGCATGAACTCGGCCAGCGGCCAGCGCATCAGGGCGAAGTCGCGTCCGAGCAGCGCGGCGTCGAACTCCTCCGGCTCGAGCACTCGGCCGCCGAGCGTCGCGCCGGGCAGCTCCGGATAGTAGTCGGGGTAGTTGACGACCGGCCGCAGGCGCAGCGAGGTGCGCGCCTCGAGGTACTCGATCGCCTCCGGCCCGCGCGCGAGAAAGGCCTCGCGCGCTGCGCTGTCGCGCGCCGGCGGCGCGCAGCGCTCGAGGTAGGCGCGCGCGGCCTCGACGCTGTCGGCGATGCCGGCCGCGGCCATCTTCGGGTTGGCGGGAATCCACACCATGCCGCCCGAGACCGCGGTGGTGCCGCCGATGAGCGGTGACTTTTCCAGCAGCAGCGTCGCCAGACCTTCGGCCGCGGCGACGCAGGCCGCGGCCAGGCCGGCCGCGCCCGAGCCGACGACGATCGCGTCGT
>CAZLUX010000314.1:0-1771 GCA_964562815.1 uncultured Enterobacteriaceae bacterium | reverse complement strand
TACACCGCCTCCACGATCGTCGCGTTCGCGATCCCGCCGCCCTCGCACATCGTCTGCAGCCCCCAGCGCTTGCCGCGCGCGTGCAGCGCGTTGACGAGCGTCGCCATCAGCTTCGCCCCGGTCGCCCCGAGCGGGTGGCCGAGCGCGATCGCCCCGCCGTTGACGTTGAGCTTCGCCGGATCCGCGCCGGTGCCCTTCAGCCAGGCGAGCGGCACCGAGGCGAAGGCCTCGTTCACCTCGAACAGGTCGATGTCGTCGATCTTCATCCCGGCGCGCTCGAGCGCCTTCTTCGTCGCCGGGATCGGCTCTTCCAGCATGATCACCGGGTCGCCCGCGGTGAGCGCGAGCGTGTGGATGCGCGCGCGCGGCTTCAGGCCGAACGTCTTCAGCGCGCGCTCGCTCACCACCAGCGCGGCCGAGGCCCCGTCGCAGATCTGGCTCGCGTTGGCGGCGCTGATCCGCCCGCCCTCGCGCAGGAGCTTCACCGACGCGATCCCCTCGAGCGAGGCGTCGTAGCGGATGCCTTCGTCCGCGTCGTGCATCATCGTCTCGCCGTCGACCTCCACCTCGAGCGGCACGATCTCGTGCTTGAACGCCCCCGCCTTCGTCGCCGCCGCCGCGCGCTTGTGGCTCTGGAGCGCGAACGCGTCGAGAAGATCGCGCGAGAGGTCGTACTTCTGGGCCATCATCTCCGCGCCGACGAACTGGCTGAAACTCGAGACCCCGAACTTCTCCTGGATCCGCTTCGACCACGGCCCCACGCCGATGCCTTGCTTGGTCGGCAGCGCGGAGGAGGTCCCCATCGGCACCCGCGTCATGCTCTCCACGCCCGCCGCGATCACCACGTCCTGCGTGCCCGACATCACCGCCTGCGCGGCGAACTGAATCGCCTGCTGCGACGAGCCGCACTGCCGGTCGATCGACACCGCCGGCACGCTGTCGGGCAGCCTCGAGGCCAGCACCGCGTTGCGCCCGATGTGCAGGCTCTGCTCGCCCACCTGCCCGACGCAGCCCATGATCACGTCCTCGATCGCCTTCGGGTCGATCCCGGTGCGCTCGACCAGCGCATTCAGCACCTCGCCCGCCATGTCCGCCGGATGCCACCCGGCGAGCCGGCCGCCGCGCTTCCCGCCGGCGGTGCGTATTGCTTCGATGATGTATGCCTCGGCCATTGCCGTTCTCCTTTCTCTCGAGCCGACTAGCTTACGCCGGTCCCTGCCGCGGCGTCACGACGGGAAATTGCATCCTGAAATCGTCGAGCATGCCGAACAGCGCTTCCACGCAGTCCGCGTTGCCGGTGATGCGAAGCCGGCCCGCCGCGACGGCCTCGGCGACGGTGGTCCGGCGCAGCACGAGGGCAACCAGCGTCTCGCGCGTGGCGACAATGCGCGCGTCCGCGTCCGCCGCCTGCTTGCCCATCACCTGGGTCAGGGTGCTGTGGCACAGGCGCTGCGCGAGCCGCTCGCCGCTGTCCTCGAGCCGCCAGTCGATGACGAAGCTGCGCCCGGCCACGCGCGCCGGGTCGAGGCGCACCGCGATGAAGTCGAACAGCGTCTCGGTCGTGACCGCGGCGAGCAGGGCGGGGCTCAGCATCGGCCGCGGCGGCAGCTCGCGCACGCCCTCGCGCAGCTCCTGCGCGGCGTAGAGGTAGGCGTTGCGCCAGGTGGCCGACTCGGCCTGGTAGCCGAGCTGCTCGAAGGCGTCGGCGGCGAGCTCGCGCGCTTCGCGGTTCTCCGGCGCGGCGAACACCGCCTGGCTCGCCACCTGCGCC
>CAZLUX010000313.1:0-1772 GCA_964562815.1 uncultured Enterobacteriaceae bacterium | reverse complement strand
ACCACGCCGCAGAACGCCGCGGGCCGGATCACCGAGCCGCCGGTCTGGGTGCCGAGCGCGAGCGGCAGCATGCAGTCGGCCACCGCCGCCGCGGAGCCCGAGGACGAGCCGCCCGGCGTGTGCGCGGCGTTGTGCGGGTTGGTGGTCGGGCCCGGCGGATGGGTCGCGAACTCGGTGCTCACGGTCTTGCCGAACACCAGCGCGCCCGCGCCGCGCGCGAGCGCCACGCAGGCGGCATCCGCCGCGGGGCGGTGCCCGGCGTAGATCGGCGAGCCGTACTCGGTGGGCAGGTCGAAGGTGTCGATGATGTCCTTCACACCGAGCGGCAGGCCGTGAAGCGGGCCGCGCGCCCCGGCGCGATCGAGCTCGCGCGCGGACTCGAACACGCGCTCGGGCTCCAGCCGGGCGAAGGCGCGCAGCACCGGCTCGCGCTCGGCGGCGCGCTCGAGGCAGGCGCGCGCGAGCGCCTCGGCGCTCGCTTCGCCGCGCGCGAGGCGTGCAGCGAGCGCGGCGGCGCCGAGCTCGTTGAGCGGCGTCATTTCTGCCCGAGGGCGGGCGGCTGCCAGATGAAGGGAGGCGGTCCGGGCACGCGCAGCACGCGCAGCATGCGCAGCGCCGCCTCGCGGCCGCGGTAGTAGCCGGGCACCCGCACCGATTCGGAGAAGCCCATCGCGCGGTAGAACGCCCGGGCGGCCTCGTTCTGGGCGCGCAGCTCGAGGTGCACGCTGCCGATGCCCGCGGTGCGGGCCGATTCGAGCAGCCACTCGAGCAGGCGCCGGCCGATGCCGGCGCGGCGCTGGGTCGGACGCACCGCGAGCAGCACCAGGTGCGCGCGCTCGTCGCCGAATTCCATGATCGCGAAGCCGAGCACCTTGCCGCCCTCGCAGGCGACGAGCGTGACGGTGTCGCGTTCCCGGATCGCGCGCAGCACGCGCACTGCGTCGTATTTCCAGCCCAGCCCCGCCTCGACCAGGTCGCGCGACATGAGCGCGATCGCCTGCGCGTCGCGCGGTTCGGCGAGCCTGAGCGTGACGGATTGCGAGGTCATGGCAATAGTGTGCCACGGCTGCGCGCCGGCGAGGATGCAAGGAAACGCAAGATCCGGCGCGCGGGGCGCCGCGCGCGACGGACGGTGGAAACGGGATCGAACGGTTGGTGTAAATTGCAGAGCGATGAAGGCCTTACGCGACTGGCTCAGGATGCGGTGCGGCGCTGGATTCGCCGTCGCACTGCTCGGCCTGGGCGTGCTTTCCAGCGCGCAGGCGCAGATCGCCTTCCGTGCGGCCAGCTCGGGAGGCATCTCGACGCTTGCCGCCGGCGGTGTTGCCTGGGGCGCCAGCGGCTCGTCCGACTCGAGGAACGGTTGCGGCTCGATCTCGCCCGGCGTGCCGGCCGGCGCGGGTGCGGGCGATCTCCTGATCATGACGATTACCGCGGGCGACTCACCGACCCTGTCGGTGCCGGGTTGGACGCAGCTGTTCCAGGTCAACCCGGTGAACAACCTGACGTCGGCAATCTACTGGCGCATTTCCAACGGCAGTGATCCGAGTACGGTCACCCAGTCGGGCAGCTGCAATTCGCTCATCGCCCAGATCGGGTATTTCACGGGGGTCGACACGGCGAACCCGTTCGAGACCGCGCCTCTCGGCGCGGGAAATTACTCGTACCAGAATTCGAATACGGTAACCTCCGGCACCCAGGCGACCACGCTCGCGGACGAGATGGTCGTGTTCACCGCTCACAGCAGCGATCGGGACAATTTCGGCAATCTG
>CAZLUX010000312.1:0-1778 GCA_964562815.1 uncultured Enterobacteriaceae bacterium | reverse complement strand
TTCGAACTCAGCGCGCGCAACCTGGTGCGCTATCTGGCTTTGCGACGCCACGACCGGCGGGCGCTTCAGCGCAGCCTCGCGCAGCTGGGCCTGTCGTCGCTCGGCCGGGCTGAAGAGTGGGTCGCGGCCACCGTCGAGCTGGTCGCGCGCGCCCTACGCGGCCTGGCCCGCGTCCCCGACGCCGTGCACGGTGGTGAATTGCCGGCGCCCGATATGGACCTTGGCGCCGACCTGCTCGAGCGCAACACGCGGGTTCTGCTCGGCGAGCCGCCTCCCGGGCGCGAGGTGCGCATCATGGTGACCATGCCCTCCGAGGCCGCGGACGACTACGCCCTGGTGCGCGACCTGCTGGCGGGGGGCATGGACGTGATGCGGATCAATTGCGCGCACGACGACGAGGCCCGCTGGAAACGGATGATCGGCCACCTTCGCAGGGCGGAGAAGGCGCTCGGACGGCGCTGCCGCGTGCTGATGGACCTCGCGGGTCCGAAGCTGCGCACCGGCCCGGTGGCGCCCGGCCCGGCGGTTCTGCGCGTTCGCCCGCAGCGCGACGCGTTCGGCGCCGTTGTCGCCCCGGCACGGGTCTGGCTCACGGCCAACGACGATCCGCGCGATCCGCCGGCGCCAGCCGATGCGGTGGTGCGGGTGCGCGCGCGCTGGCTCGCGGCGCTGAAGAGGGGCGACCTGGTCGTGTTCGACGACGCGCGCGGGTCGCACCGCAGGTGGAAGCTGGTCGACTGCGGCGACGAAGGCGCATGGGCCGAGGCGGCGAAGACCGCCTACCTGGTTCCCGGCACGCTCCTCACGCGCGAGCGAAAGGGCGCCCCGGCGAGTACGAAGATCGGCGCGATACCGGCAAGGCCGGGCTCGATCCGCCTTTGCGAGGGCGACCGCCTCGTCGTCACCCGCTCGCTCGTGCCCGGAACCGGGGCCAGGCTCGACCCCAAAGGCAGGGTACTGCGTCCGGCGAGCATCGGCTGCACCCTGCCCGGCGTCTTCCGCGACGCGCGTTCGGGCGAGCGCATCTACTTCGACGACGGCAAGATCGGCGGCGTGATCGAAAGGGCCGGCAAAGACCGCCTGCAGGTGCGCATTACGCGCGCGCGCCCCGGCGGGGTGGCACTGCGGGCAGACAAGGGGATCAACCTGCCGGACACGGCGCTGCGCACACGCGCCTTGTCGGACAAAGACCGGCACGACCTCGGGTTCGTCGCGCGCCATGCCGACATGGTCGGGCTGTCGTTCGCCGACACGATCGCCGACGTGCGCTCGCTGCGCACCGCGCTCGCGCGTCTCGGGAGACGGCCGCCCGCGATCGTGCTCAAGATCGAGACGCGCCGCGGCTTCGAGGCGCTGCCGGCGATGCTGCTCGAGGCGATGCGCTCGCGCTCCTGCGGCGTGATGATCGCGCGCGGCGACCTTGCGGTCGAATGCGGCTTCGAGCGCCTTGCGGAGGTGCAGGAGGAAATGCTGTGGATCTGCGAGGCGGCGCACGTGCCCGTCGTGTGGGCCACCGCGGTGCTCGACACCCTGGCCAAGCGGGGCGCGCCGACCCGGGCCGAGATCACCGACGCCGCGATGTCGATGCGCGCCGAGTGCGTGATGCTGAACAAGGGGCCCTACATCCGCGAGGCGTTGCGCTCGCTGGACGACATCCTGCGCCGGATGAGCTCGCACCAGACCAAGAAGCGCGCGATGCTGCGCGAGCTGAGAATCGCGCGCGGGCTCTAGCTAGAGCGTGACGCGCGGCGCTCCCGGCGCGCCGGGAGCGAGCCGCC
>CAZLUX010000311.1:0-1796 GCA_964562815.1 uncultured Enterobacteriaceae bacterium | reverse complement strand
CGAGGTCTGCGGACCGTCGGGGCGGAACCAGCGCGCGCTCCAGTTGACCGCGCCGAGCATGGCGCGGGTGACCAGCGCGGCGTCCGCCTTGGCGAACTCGCCGCGCTTCATGCCTTCGGCGACCAGCGCGCGCACCGCGCGCTCGTAGCGGTCGCGCTTCTGCATCACGGGCCCGCGCATCGCCTCGGGCAGCGCCTCCACCTCGAGATGGGCGGTCGCGCCCTCGAGCTCGTCGAGCATCGCGTGCACGTGCGCCCGCAGCACCCCGCCGAGGCGCTCGGCGCTCGAGGCCGGCAGCGCCTTCGCCGCGTCGACCGCGGCGAGCATGTGCTCGAGCGTGCGCTCCTGGCAGAAGAGCAGGATCTCGTCCTTGCCGCTGAAGTAGTAATAGAGGATGCCGGGCGAGACGTCGGCCTCCTCGGCGATCTCCCGCATCCCGGCCGCCGCCACCCCGCGGCGGCGGAACACGCGCGCGGCGGCGCGCAGGATCTCCATCCGGCGCGCCTCGCTGCGGCGCTGGACCCGTGTCGAACCGCCATTCAAAATTTGAACCATTGTTCAAATTGTAGGCCCGGCGCGGCGTCCAGGCAATGGCGAAAACTTACGCCGTATCAACCCCGCTCAGTGGAGCGACGGCTTGCTCAGCAGATCGCCGCGGTCGACCGAGGCGACCGTCACCGCGCGCCGGTTGCCGTTGCGCGCCACCGTGAGGGGCACCTCGACCCCCGCGGCGCCTAGCCGCCAGACCTTGCGGAACAGGTCCGCGAGCCCCGTCACCGGCTCGCCGGCGACCTCGGCCAGCGTGTCGCCGGTCTTCAGCCCGGCGCGCGCGGCAGGGCCGCCCGTCGCCAGCCCGGCGACCACCAGCCGTCCCTGGAGCTCGGTCGCGTAGAGCCCGAGCCAGGGCCGCGGCGGGCGATCCGCGCGGCCGAGCTTGAGCAGGTCGTCCAGGATCGGCCCGAGCAGGTCGATCGGCACCGCCATGTTGCCCTCGACCTTGCGCTCGCCGGCCATCTCCTCGACGAAGAGCGAGCCCAGCCCGACGAGGCGCCCGTCGGCCCCGATGACCGCCGCCCCGCCCCACAGCGGATGGGCCGGCGTGGTGAACAGCGCCTCCTCGAGCAGGTACTCCCAGTAGCCCGCGAACTCGCGCTTGGCGAACACGCGCGCCTGCAGCGCGTGCGCGCGCCCGCCGTAGCCGGCGACGATCACGCCGTCGCCCACCTCGCACGAGGCCGCCGTTCCGCGTGCGAGGGTCGGCGCATCGAGCCGGCCGAGCGCCTGCACCAGGCCGAATCCGCTCGGCTGGTCGTAGGCGAGCACGTGCCCGCCGATCACCTGCCCCCTGTTGGTCGTCAGCCACAGCGTCGTCGCCTCGGTGATCAGGTAGCCGATGGTGAGCACCAGGCCGTCGCCGATCACCACCCCGCTGCCGGCGCGCTCGGTGCCGAGGATTCCCGCCGTAAAGGCGTCCTCGGGAATCTCGGCGCGCAGCATCACCACCGCGTCGAGCGCGGCGCCGAGGTCGAAGCCGAGCTCGGCCGGCCGCGGCTGCAGCTCCTCGGGGAACGCCCACTGCTCCGGCTCGCTCACTTCGCCTCTCTCGACTTGACGATGTAGGCCCTCGCGCGCTGGACCTTGTCGATGCAGTTCGGATACTTGCCGAACTCCTGCTGAACCTTCGCCGCCGTCAGCAGGCCCGCCGCCTTCGAGTATTCCACCGTCCCGCTGAACCCGTTCGCCTTGGCGAAATCCAGCTCCTTGTAAGCCGCCCTGAGGCCGCTCTCGCACTGATC
>CAZLUX010000310.1:0-1804 GCA_964562815.1 uncultured Enterobacteriaceae bacterium | reverse complement strand
CCGACAAGCAGCTCGACGACTTTCACGAGGCGCAGGAGCAGGTCGGGTTCGCCGACCGCATCCTGATGTCCAAGACCGACTTGGTCGAAGACGGAGAGGTGAAGAAGCTTTCCGAGCGCATCCGCCTGATGAACCCGCGCGCGCCGATCAAGAAGGTGCATTTCGGCGAGGCGCCGCTCGAGGAAGTGCTCGACATCCGGGGCTTCAACCTGAATGCGATCCTCGATCTCGACCCGGAATTCCTGACCGACATCCATCACGAGCATCACGACGAGGTCGAGTCGTTCGTCTTCCGCTCCGACAAGGCGTTCGATGGCGACAAGCTGGAGCAGTTTCTGTCGGGGATGATCCAGGTGTACGGGCCTGACCTGCTGCGCTACAAGGGGGTGCTTTGGATGAAAGGCAACCCGCGGCGCGTGGTGTTCCAGGGCGTGCACATGATGATGGGCGGCGATCTCGGCAAGCCTTGGGGCAAGGGCGAAAAGAAGGGATCGGTGCTCGTTTTCATAGGCAAGAAGCTGCCGAAGGATCTTTTCGTCGCCGGCCTGGAGCAGTGCCTGGCGAAGTGAGCTTGAGCGAGGGAGGGCGACGTGAGTTCCGATTCCCGCGACAAGAAGGCGCGCAGCAAGGGGGCCAAGGCTCTCGACTCGACGCAGGAGCTGCCGCTCGGCTGGCCGACGGAGCAGGCCGCGCGCACCCGCATGGGGGCCGATTCGCGCCTGAACATCGAGGTCGTGTCGGCGTCCTCGGAGCTTGCGGCGGCCGTCGAAGAGGCGGCGATCCTCTACGCCAACGGGCAGACCGCGGAGGCCGGACGGAGCCTGTCGCGCGCCGTGCAAAAGGAGAACCTCGCCCCCGCGGCGGAGCGACTGTGGCTGATGCTGCTTGACCTGCACCGCGAGCTCGGCGAGCGCGAAGTGTTCGGGCAGCGCGCGCACGAATACGCGAGCCGTTTCGAATGCGAAGCACCGCTGTTCGATGCCGAGCTGGCGCCGCCGGCCGTCGAGTCGCTCTCCGCGCCGCGCGAGATCACCGGCCATGCGAAGGCCTTCCTCGATGTCGTTGCCGAGGCCGGCGCGAATCGCACGCGGGTCCAGGTCGACTGCTCGAACCTGAGGCGCGTCGACTTCGTCTCGGCGGCGGCGTTGCTCAATCTCGCCGCGGACCTGATCCGCGACAACAAGCGTCTCGAGCTCGACAATGTGAACCAATTGGTCGCCGCGCTTTTCGAAGTAATGGGCGTCTCGGCGCTCGCCAAAGTCACAACGCGTTAAGGAAACATGGAAACATTGCACGGCACCACCATCCTCTCGGTTCGCCGCGGTCCCGAGGTCGCGCTCGGCGGCGACGGCCAGGTGACCCTCGGCAACATCGTGCTGAAGGCGGGCGCGCGCAAGGTGCGCCGGCTGTACAACGAGCGCATCCTGGCGGGCTTCGCCGGCGGAACGGCCGACGCGTTCACGCTGTTCGAGCGCTTCGAGGCGAAGCTCGAGAAGCACCAGGGCAACGTGCTTCGCTCCGCGGTCGAGCTGGCCAAGGACTGGCGCACCGACAGGATCCTGCGACGGCTGGAGGCCATGCTCGCCGTTGCGGACCGCGAGCACTCGCTGATCATCACTGGCATGGGCGACGTGCTGGAGCCGGAGCAGGGGATCGTCGCCATCGGCTCCGGCGGCCCGTATGCGCAAAGCGCGGCGCGCGCGCTGCTGGAGAACACCGGCCTCGGGGTGCGCGAGATCGTCGACAAGGCGCTCGCGATCGCGGCCGACCTGTGCATCTACACCAACAACCAGCGCGTCATCGA
>CAZLUX010000309.1:0-1805 GCA_964562815.1 uncultured Enterobacteriaceae bacterium | reverse complement strand
CCCTGGTTCAGCGACCGCTTCCGCTGCGTCACCTACGACCCGCGCGGCAACGGCAAGTCCGACCGTCCCGAGGCGGTCGAAGCCTACGCGATCGACCACTACGTCAACGACGCCCTCGCCGTGCTCGACGCGACCGGCACCGACGCAGCGATCCTGGTCGGCATGTCCCTCGGCGGCGGGCTCGCCTCGATCATCGCCGCGCACCATCCCGAGCGCGTGCGCGCGGCGGTGCTGATCGGCACCACGGCGACGATCGGCCCGGGCTACCCCTACATGGCGCCGCAGCACTTCCGCGAGCAGCGCGAGCACTTCGAGGATTGGGGCAAGTACAACCGAGACTACTGGTTGCGCGACTACCCCGACTTCGCTCGCTTCTTTCTCGGCAACGTCCACTGCGAGCGGCATTCCACGAAGCAGCTCGAGGACGCGCTTGGCTGGGCCGCCGACACCTCAGGCGAGACGCTGGTGCGCACGGTCGAGGCGCGCACGATCCCGCCCTCGTTCGACGTCGGCGAATCCATGTACCGCGCGATCCGCTGCCCGCTGCTCGTCATCCACGGCACCGACGACCGCGTGCAGCCCTTCGAGCGGGGGAAGCTCGTCGCCGATCTGACCGGCGCCGAGCTCGTCGCCGTCGAGGGCGGGGGTCACTCGCCGCAGTCCCGCTATCCAGCACGCGTCAACGCGCTGATCGCCGACTTCCTCGAGCGTCGCCTGGGCATCGCCGCGCCGGTGCGGCCGCAGGCGCCGGCCGCGGCGCCGCGCGCGGGCCGCGAGAAGAAGGCGCTCTACCTCTCCTCGCCGATCGGCCTCGGCCACGGGCGGCGCGACATCGCGGTGGCGCGCGAGCTGAGGAAACTCCATCCCGGCCTCGAGATCGACTGGCTCGCGCAGGACCCGGTGACGCGGCTGCTCGCCGCGCACGGCGAGACGATCCACCCGGTGAGCGCGCGCCTCGCCAACGAGTCGAAGCACATCGAGGCCGAGTCGGGCGAGCACGACCTGAACGCCTTCCAGGCGCTGCGCCGCATGGACGAGATCCTGGTCGCCAACTTCATGCGCTTCCAGGAGGCAGTCGAATCGGGCGATTACGACCTGGTGATCGCCGACGAGTCCTGGGACGTCGACCACTTCTGGCACGAGCACCCCGAGCTCAAGCGCAGCGCGCTCGCCTGGTTCACCGACTTCGTCGGCTTCGTGCCGATGCCCGAGGGCGGCGCGCACGAGGCCTACCTCACCGCCGACTACAACGCCGAGATGATCGGCCACGTCGAGCAGCATCCGCGGCTTCGCGACCGCGCGATCTTCGTCGGCAACCCGGGCGACATCGTCGACCTCTCGTTCGGCAAGGACCTGCCGCGCATGCGCGAGTGGATTCCGAAGCACTACGAGTTCTCGGGCTACATCCTCGGCGAGCACCCGGCCTCGTTCGGCGCGCGCGCGCAGCTGCGCGAGCAGCTCGGCTACTCGCCCGGCGAGCGGGTGTGCATCGTCACCGTCGGCGGGTCGGCCGTGGGCGCGCCGCTCATCCGCAGGATCCTCGAGGCGGTGCCGCTCGTGCGCGAGCGCCTGCCCGAGCTGCGCGTCGTCGTGGTCGCCGGCCCGCGCATCGATCCCGCCTCGCTCGCAGCGCCCGCCGGAGTCGAGGTGCGCGCCTTCGTGCCCGACCTCGACCGCCACCTCGCCGCCTGCGACCTCGCAGTCGTGCAGGGCGGCCTCACCACCTGCATGGAGCTCGCCGCCGCGGGCACCCCGTTCCTCTACTTCCCCTTGCGCAACCATTTCGAGCAGAACTTCCACGTCGC
>CAZLUX010000308.1:0-1816 GCA_964562815.1 uncultured Enterobacteriaceae bacterium | reverse complement strand
TCGGCCTTCGCGCCGATGGCGGACGCGCGCGGCACGCTCACGCCGCAGCTGCGAACCGACGCGGGCGAGACCGAGCTCGTGCTGATCGACCTCGGGCGGCGCCAGAACCGCCTCGGCGGCTCGATCCTGGCGCAGGTGCACTCTCGCCTGGGCGAGCGCTGTCCCGACCTCGACGAGCCGCGGCTGCTCGCCGGGCTGTTCTCGGCGGTCCAGCGCCTGGCAGAGGAGGGCCTCGCGCTCGCCTACCACGACCGCTCCGACGGCGGGCTGTTCGCGACCGTGTGCGAGATGGCCTTCGCCGGCCATTGCGGCGTGACGCTGAACCTGGACGAGATCTGCTACGACGAACGGATGGGCGACGTCGACGGCCTCGAGCGCGGGCCCGAGCTGCTCGCCGGGCGCTTCAAGGACCGCCTGCTCGGTGCGCTCTTCGCCGAGGAGCTGGGCGCGGTGCTGCAGATCCGCGCCGCCGAGCGCCAGCGCGTGATGGACGTGCTGCGCGCCGAGGGCGTGCACGAGTGCGCTTACGTGATCGGATTCCCGAATGAGCGCGACGAGGTGCGCCTGACGCGCAACGCAAGAGCGATCTTCGCGCGCAAGCGCGCGGAGCTTCAGCGCGTCTGGAGCGAGACGACCTGGCGCATGCAGGCGCTGCGCGATAACCCCGAGTGCGCGCAGGAGGAGTTCGACGCGCTGCTCGATGCCGCCGACCCCGGCCTTTCGCTCGCGCCGACGTTCGATGCGAAGGAGGTGTTCGTCGCTTCCGGGGCGCGGCCGCGCGTCGCGATCCTGCGCGAGCAGGGCGTGAACGGCCAGGTCGAGCTCGCCGCGGCTTTCGATCGCGCCGGCTTCGAGGCGATCGACGTGCACATGTCGGACATCCTCGCCGGCCGCGTGGGCCTTGCGGACTTCAAGGGCGCCGCCGCCGGCGGCGGCTTCTCCTACGGCGACGTGCTCGGCGGCGGGCAGGGCTGGGCCAAGTCGATCCTGTTCCACTCCCGCGCGCGCGCCGAGTTCGAGGCCTTCTTCTCGCGGCCGGACAGCTTCGCGGTCGGCATCTGCAACGGCTGCCAGATGATGGCGGCGCTGAAAGAGCTGATCCCGGGCGCGGCGCACTGGCCCGCGTTCGTGCGCAACCGCTCGGAGCAGTTCGAGGCGCGCTTCGTCATGGTCGAGGTCCTCGACAGCCCGTCGATCCTGTTCGAGGGCATGGCGGGCAGCCGCCTGCCGGTGGCGACCGCGCACGGCGAGGGGCGGGCGCGCTTCGAGTCCGCCGCCGACCTCGAGCAGGCGATCGTCGCCATGCGCTACGTCGACAACCGCGGAAGCGCGACCGAACGCTACCCGGCCAACCCGAACGGCTCGCCGCGCGGCATCACCGGCCTCACCACCGCCGACGGGCGCTTCACGATCGTGATGCCGCACCCCGAGCGCGTGTTCCGCAGCGTGCAGATGTCGTGGGCGCCGGACGGCGCGGCTGAAGACTCGCCCTGGATGCGCATGTTCCGCAATGCCAGGCGCCAGATCGGATGAAGCTCGACGCGCCGCTCTACACCGAGGAGGAGCTCGACGCCCTCGAGCGCGAGAACCCGCGCGAGGCGCTGCGCATCGCCCGCGAGCAGGCGATGCTCAGGAAACGGCTGGAGAGCGCCGTTCCCGCCGGCGCGAAGTTGCCACACGAAAACGAAATCAAAGAAGCGCTTGAAGAAGCCAGGAGCATTCTCATGCGTGACGGCGGCGACCTCGAGTTCGTCGCGCTGGAGGGCGAGGCCGTGGTGGTGCGGCTGAAGGGCGCCTGCGCGGGCTGCCCGCGCGC
>CAZLUX010000307.1:0-1835 GCA_964562815.1 uncultured Enterobacteriaceae bacterium | reverse complement strand
ACGAGAGCGCGTTCAGCGCCTGCGGTCGGTTGAGGCGGATCAGCGCGAATTCCTCGACGCGCGAAAGTTCGATGGCCATTTCACTTCTCCTTCACCGGTTCGTTCCAGCGCACCGGCTGCAGCGCGATGCGCCCGCTCTTCGCCCCCTCCTGCAGCTCGCGCTTGAGGATCTTGCCGCTTGCGGTCAGCGGAAAGGCGTCCATGGCGGCGAAATATTCGGGCATGTCGTACTTCGACAAACCCACCGCGTGCAAATGGTCGAGCAACCCCTCCCCCGAGACGTGCTCACCCTCGCGGCAGATGACCGCGAGACAGGCCTTCTCGCCCAGACGCGCGTCGGGCACGCCGAAGGCGGCGGCCTTCTGCACCGCCGGGTGCCGGTGCGCGAGATCCTCGATCCGCGCGGGATGAATGTTGTGGCCGCCGCGGATGATGAGATCCTTCTTCCTGCCCATGATCCGCAGGCAGCCGCGCTCGTCGAGCATGCCCAGGTCGCCGGAGAGAAACCAGCCGTCGCGGTTGAACGAGTCTTCGGTGGTCGCCTGGTTGTCGAAATAGCCGAGCATCAGCAGCGCGCCGCGGGTGCCGATCTCGCCCACGCTGCCGGCCGGCAGCTCGAGATCGGGGTTGTCCTGCGCGAAGATGCGCGTTTCGTAGCCGCGGCAGGCACGGCCGCAGGTCTCGACGATGGTCCGCGCGTCGTCCGAGGGCAGCGTGTACTGGTGCGAGCCGTTCTCGGTCATGCCGTAGATGTTCTGCGGCGTGATTCCCATGCCGAGGAAGGTCTGCGCCACCTCGCGCGGGATCGGCGAGCCGGCCATGTAGAAAAGGCGCACCGCGCCGAGCTTTTTCATGCCGCGGCGCTTCGCCTCGGCGAGGATGTCGATGGCGTGGGTCGGCACGCCCATGATGTAGGTCGCGCCGCACTCGAGCACCCAGTCGAACGGCTTCAACCCCGGCGGCGGATCGTTGACCACCAGCTCGAATCCCGCCGCCAGCATCTGCTCGACGGCCACGGTGCCGATGTGGTGGCTCATCGGCGAAAGGCTCAGCAGCACGCTCGAGTGGTCGTGGCCCCAGTCTTCCACCATCGCCCTGCCGTTGGCGAGCAGCGTGTTGTCGGAGTGCATGACCCCCTTGGGAACGCCGGTGGTGCCCGACGTGAAGGCGAGGTAGACGATTTTGTCGGGATCGGCGACCGGCGGCAGGTCGCAGGCCGCGCCCGGGGCCGGAAAAGTGCCGCCGCCGACGTCGAGTACGGCCTTGACCGAAGAGGGCGCCTGCACGGCCCCCACGCCGTAACCCGACTGCATCACGAGCGCCGCAGCCCGCGTGCGCTCGAGCAGCTGAGCGATTTCGGCCGCAGTGTAGTTCTGGTGCAGCGAGGCGACGCAGACATAGCCGTTTCTCGCGCAGGCAAGCAGCGTGACGACGCTCTCGGCGCGCGAGGGCAGCCACACCGCCACGCGCTGGCCGCGCCGCACGCCCGCCTCGTGCAGCGCCTGCGCGGCGGCGTCGACCCAGTCCAGCAGCTCGCGCCAGGCGAGCCGGACCCGTGCGTCGCGCAGCGCGTGCGCCTGCGGGCGCTCGGCGGCGTGGCGCTCGAGCAGCGAATACAGCGTGTCCGTGCGCCAGGCCCCCGAGGCGTAGTGGCGCGCCGCCTCCTGCGGGCTGAGCAGCGTGAGGACGGTATTCACGGCGCTAGCGGCCGAACTTGCCCGGGTCGGGCTTCCTCTTGGCGCGGAACGCGTCGCCCAGCTCGTGCGACTCCTCGCTTTCGAGATAGCCGCGCAGCAGCAGGTCGTGCGCGACCCGCGCGAGGCCGCCGACGCCGC
>CAZLUX010000306.1:0-1865 GCA_964562815.1 uncultured Enterobacteriaceae bacterium | reverse complement strand
TCGTCGAGCCCGGCGGCGTCGCCTTCATCGGCGACATCGACCTCTCCTCGTTCGGGCCGTACTACGGCGACGCCACATCCAACCTCGAGGCGTTCCGCCGCACGCTGCGTGCGGTGGCCGAGGTGCCGGCACGCGTCTGGATCACCTCCCACCACAAGGGCGTGATCACCGAGCGCGAGACCTTCCTCTCGCTGCTCGAGGCCTTCGCCTCCAGGATCGAGGCGCGCGAGGAAGCGATCGCCGCGCACCTCGCCGAAGCCGGCCCGCGCGCGCTCGAGGAGCTGGTCGCGCACCGCTTCATGTACCCGCGCGACTACCATGACGTCTTCATCGATGACGCCGAGCGCCGCACGATCGCGCAGCACCTGGCCTCGCTCACCGCGCGTGGCCGCGTCGCCGAGGAAGACGGACGCTACCGGCTCGCTGCCTGACAGAGATCCGGCAGCACCTCGCCGATGTTCCCGCGCAGCAGCGCGTCGGCCATGTCGTCGAAGGGCGTCGGCTGGGCGTTGACGATGACGATCCTCGCGCCGGCGGCCCTGGCCGCCGGCACGGCGCCCGCCACCGGGTAGACCTGCAGGCTCGAGCCGACCGCGAGCAGGAGGTCGGCTTCCTCGGCCACGCGCATCGCGCGCGCGATCACCTCGGGCACGAGCTGCTGGCCGAAGGAGATGGTGGCGCTCTTGAGGATGCCGCCGCACAGCTCGCACGAGGGGTCCTCCTCGCCCGCGCGCACGCGCTCGAGCACCGGCTGCATCGGGCCCTTCCAGCCGCAGCCCCAGCAGGTGACGTAGTGGATCGTGCCGTGCACCTCGATCACGCGCTCGGGCGAGTTGCCCGCCTTCTGGTGCAGGCCGTCGATGTTCTGCGTGATGAGGGCGTGCAGCTTGCCGCGCCGCTCGAGCCCGGCGAGCGCGAGGTGCCCGGCGTTCGGCCGCGCGCTCCAGGCGGGCGACTCGAGCCGCCCGCGCCAGGACGCCTTGCGCACCTCGCGGTCGGCGAGATAGTGCTGCAGCGTCGAGAGCTTCTCCGCCGCGGGGTTCCTGGTCCACACCCCCTGCGGGCCGCGGAAGTCCGGGATCCCCGAGTCGGTCGAGATGCCGGCGCCGGCGAGGACGACAATCCGCCGCGCGGCCTCGACCCAGCCGCGCGCGGCCTCCAGCGACTCGCTGTCGTTCATGGGCGCAACTCTAACCGCGTTGCGCCCGGTCGCGTCAACCCGTGCGAAGGTTGATCACGTAGAGGTCGACGTAGCGCTGCCCGAGCGACTGCGCCTTCTCGAACTGGGCGAGCGGCATCAGCCTCGCGAGCTTGTCGATGATTTTCTGCCCGCCGGCCTCGCCGCTCGCCGCGGCGGCGTCGGCCCAGGCGTAGGCGAGGACCGGATTGGGCCCGACGCCGCGCCCTTCGAGGTAGAGGTTCGCCAGGTTGAGCTGCGCCGCGCCGCTGCCCTGCAGCGCCGCCTCGCGGTACAGCTTGGCCGCGAGCACAGAATCGGGCGCCACGCCTCGGCCCGAGTCGTAGAGCACGCCGAGCGCCTCCTCGGCGCGCGCATTGCCGCGCGCGGCGAGCGGCTTGAGGCGGGTGACGGCGACGGAATAATGCCCCTGGTCGATCGCCTGTTGCGCCTGCGCGATCGCCGGGGCGGCCTGCGCGAGGGCGGGAACGAGCAGTCCGAGCAGGACGAAGGAAGAACCGCGAATGAGCATGGAGAACCTCCATCTCAGTGCTGCAGATGGAGCGAGCCTAGCGCAGCGAGCTTAGGCCAGCCTTAACGGCCTCTGCTCAGCGCGCGAAGTTGAGCGCGAGCCCGGGCCTGGGCCAGTCGAGCGCCGCCAGGCGGCCGCTCATGCTGAGGGTGACGT
>CAZLUX010000305.1:0-1872 GCA_964562815.1 uncultured Enterobacteriaceae bacterium | reverse complement strand
TGTAGGCGGCGCCGTAGGCCTCGAGCGCCCAGACCTCCATCTCGCCGAAGCGCTGACCGCCGAACTGCGCCTTGCCGCCCAGCGGCTGCTGAGTCACCAGGCTGTACGGTCCGGTCGAGCGGGCGTGCATCTTGTCGTCCACCAGGTGGTGGAGCTTCAGCACGTGCATGTAGCCGACGGTCACCTGCCGGTCGAACGCCTCCCCGGTACGGCCGTCGTACAGCGTCACCTGGCCGGAGATCGGCAGGCCCGCGGTCTCGAGCATCGAGTTGATCTCGGCTTCCGCGGCGCCGTCGAACACCGGCGTGGCGAAGGGCACGCCTTCCCTGAGGTTGTTCGCGAGCCGCATCACCTCCTGGTCGTCCAGCTCGGCGACGCCGTCCTCCCCCGCGCTCGAGATGTAGATCTGCGACAGCGTCTTCTTCAGCTCGGCCGCGCTCGCCTGCTGCCTGAGCATCTCGCCGATGCGAAGCCCCAGGCCCTTGGCGGCCCAGCCGAGGTGCGTCTCGAGGATCTGCCCGACGTTCATCCGCGACGGCACACCGAGCGGATTCAGCACCACGTCGACGGGGGTGCCGTCGGCCATGTGCGGCATGTCCTCCACCGGCACGATCTTGGAGATCACGCCCTTGTTGCCGTGGCGCCCCGCCATCTTGTCGCCCGGTTGCAGGCGGCGCTTGACCGCGACGTAGACCTTGACCATCTTCAGCACGCCCGGGGGCAGCTCGTCGCCCTGGGTCAGCTTCTTGCGCTTGGCCTCGAACATGGCGTCGAACTCGCGCCGCTTCTGCGCCAGCGACTCCTTCAGGCCCTCGAGCTGCTCTGCGGCCTCCTCGTTGGCCAGCCGGATGTCGAACCAGTCGTAGCGCTCGATCGACTCGAGGTAGCTCTTGGCGATCTTGGTGCCCTTGGCGAGGCGCTTCGGCCCGCCGTTGGCGGTCTTGCCGGTGAGCAGGCGCTCGAGGCGCTCGAAGGTGTCGGACTCGACGATCCGCATCTGGTCGGCGAGGTCGGTCTTGTAGCGCCGAAGGTCGTCCTCGATGATCTGCTGGCTGCGCTTGTCGCGCTCGATGCCCTCGCGGGTGAAGACCTGGACGTCGATCACCGTGCCCGAAATGCCCGAGGGCACCCGCAGGCTCGTATCCTTCACGTCGCTCGCCTTCTCGCCGAAGATCGCGCGCAGGAGCTTTTCTTCCGGCGTGAGCTGGGTCTCGCCCTTCGGCGTCACCTTGCCCACCAGCACGTCGCCCGCCTCGACTTCGGCGCCGATGTAGACGATGCCGGACTCGTCCAGGCGCGAGAGCTGGCCCTCGGACAGGTTCGAGATGTCGCGCGTGATGTCCTCCGGCCCGAGCTTCGTGTCCCGCGCAACGACCGTCAGCTCCTCGATGTGGATCGAGGTGAAGCGGTCGTCGCCGACCACCCGCTCCGAGATCAGGATCGAGTCCTCGAAGTTGAAGCCGTTCCAGGGCATGAACGCGACCAGCATGTTCTGGCCGAGCGCCAGCTCGCCCAGGTCGGTCGAGGCGCCGTCGGCCACCACGTCGCCCTTGGCGATGCGCTCGCCCTGCCTGACGATCGGGCGCTGGTTGATGTTCGTGTTCTGGTTCGAGCGCGTGTACTTGGTCAGCTTGTAGATGTCCACGCCGACATCGCCCGGCACCGTCTCGTCGTCGTTCACGCGCACGACGATCCGGTTGGCGTCGACGTAGTCCACCACGCCGCCGCGCAGCGCGATGACGCAGGTTCCCGAGTCGATCGCGGCGGTGCGCTCGACGCCGGTACCGACCAGCGGCTTCTCCGGCCGCAGGCAGGGCACCGCCTGGCGCTGCATGTTGGAGCCCATGAGCGCGCGGTTGGCGTCGTCGTGCT
>CAZLUX010000304.1:0-1878 GCA_964562815.1 uncultured Enterobacteriaceae bacterium | reverse complement strand
CGTCGAGCTGACCCGCACGCTGGACCACTTCGACCGCCAGTTCGGCTACGTCGCGGTCAGCAAGATTCTGCTCGGCCCTGAGCCGGAGGACACCGGGCTGCTCGATTACCTGAAGTCGATCCTCGACCTGCCGGTCGTACGCGTCGATCTCGCCGAGGCGCTCGCCTTCGACTCGGGCGCACGCCCCGACCGTCGGGCCGAGTGGCAACACTTCCATCTCATCGGCGCGGCGCTGCGCCAAAGCCCGAAAGCGCCCTGAGGGACCGCGGTGAGCCAGCAGATCAACCTCTTCAACCCGCTCTTCCTCAGGAAGGAGAAGTACTTCTCCGCGAAGACGATGATCGAGTCGCTGACGCTGATCCTGGTCGCGCTCGTCGCCTTCTTCGTCTATGCCCGGCACGACGTGCGCGCGCTCAAGGATGTCGCCTCGGCGGCCGAGCACCAGCTCGCCGACGCGCGCGGCCGCCTGATCAGCCTGGGCGGCGCGCTCTCGCCCGAGCGGCGCAGCAAGCTGCTGGAGGCCGAGCTGGCGCGCGCCGAGAGTGAGCTGCACGCGAGGCAGGCTCTGCTTGACTCGCTGCACGCGGAGGCGAGCGACGACGCGCGCGGCTACTCCCGCTTCTTCGCCGCGCTCGCGCGCCGCACGCTGCCCGGGGTGTGGCTGACGGGCCTGACCGTGGCCGACGGCGGCGAGCAGCTCGAGATCCGCGGCCGCGTCCTGCACCCGGACCTGGTGCCCGCCTACATCCGCGCGCTCAACAAGGAGCCCGTGATGCGCGGGCGCACGGTGACCTTGCTCAAGCTCGCCGCCCGCCGCGAGCCGCCGCCCGCGGCGGGCGCGGCGGCGAGCGCCGGCCCCAGGCGCTACGTCGAGTTCGAGCTGTCGATGCCGCTTGCCGCGCCCGCGCCGCCGAAGGAGGGCCGCAAGTGAAGGCGCAGCTCAAGCGCTACGCCGAGCGCATCGACGCGCTCACGCTGCGCGAGCGCGTGCTGATCTTCATCGCCGCGGCGCTGGTGCTGATCGCGTTCGCTCACCTCGGGTTCATTTCGCCGTTGCTCGACAAGGACAAGCGCCTGTCGCGCGAGGTCGCGCGCAGGCAGGCCGAGCTCGGGGTGGTGCAGGCGCAGCTGCAGTCGATGGCGCGCTCGAGCCAGGTGCGCCCGGACGACGCCAACCGCGCCAGGCTCGAGGCCCTGAGGCGGCGCCTGGCGCAACTCGACGCCCGGATCGCGGGCGCGGCGGGCCGTTTCACCCCGCCGCAGCGCATGCGCGAGGTGCTGCAGCGGATGCTCGCGCGCAATCCCCGCCTGCACCTGATCGGCCTCAAGAGCCTGCCGGTCCAACGTTTCGCCACCGCGGGCGCCGGGGCGCCGCGGCCGATCTACCGCCACGCCCTGGAGCTCAGCGTGAGCGGCGCCTACCTTGACCTCTACGCCTATCTGCGGCAGCTGGAGAACCTGCCGACCCGGTTATACTGGGGAAAAGCGGATCTCGCGGCGGGCGACTATCCGAGGGTAGTGCTGAAGCTCACCGTATACACGTTGAGCTTCGATCCGTCGTGGATGAGCGTATGAGGCGGCTGGCGCGAACATTGTGCTGTTTCCTGACGGGCCTCGCGGCGGCGCAGGCGGGCGCGGCGGACGCCGCACCGCCGGGCGGCGGTCTTCGCGACCCCACGCGGCCGCCCTTCGGCGCGGCGGGCGCGAGCGGCGAGGAGGCGCCGGCGGGGCCGCAGCTGCAGTCGGTGCTGATTTCGCCGGCGCGCAAGGTCGCAGTGATCGACGGCCGCACGGTGCCGCTGGGGGCCAAGTACCGCGGCGCTACGCTGACCCGGATCACCGAGTCGGGCGTCGAGTTGCGAAGCGCGGGCCGGGTCG
>CAZLUX010000303.1:0-1883 GCA_964562815.1 uncultured Enterobacteriaceae bacterium | reverse complement strand
CCAGGAGCCGATGACGCTGCCGCGGCGCCACAGCTCGGCCACGCGGGCGACGTCGATGTCGTAGCGGTAGCGCTCGGGATGCCGCAGCGGCGTGGTCTCGGCGTCGACCTCGTCCTGGTGCTTGCCGATGGCGGCGCCCTTCAGGATGTTGAAGCCCTCGGCATAGGCGGCCATGACGCCGTATTCGATGCCGTTGTGCACCATCTTGACGAAATGTCCGGCGCCGTTCGGGCCGCAGTGCAGGTAGCCGTTTTCCTCGGCGGCGGCCGCGCCGCTGCGACCCGGGGTGCGCGCGGCGGCATCGGCGCCGGGCGCGAGCGCGCGGAAGATCGGCTCGAGCCGCGCCACCGCCTCGTCCTCGCCGCCGATCATCTGGCAGTAGCCGCGCTCGGCGCCCCACACGCCGCCGCTGACGCCGACGTCGACGTAATGAAGCTTCTTCCCGGCAAGCGACTCGGCGCGGCGCAGGTCGTCGTGATAATAGGAATTGCCGCCGTCGACGACGCAGTCGCCCGGCTCGAGCAGCGGCACCAGCTTGTCGAGCACCGCGTCGACCGCTCCGGCCGGCACCATCAGCCACACCGCGCGCGGCTTGGCCAGGCGGGAAACGAAGTCCTCGAGCGCGGTGGTGCCCAAGGCGCCTTCCTTTTGGAGCGGGTGCACTGCCTCGGCGTGGCTGTCGTAGACGACGAGCTCGTGGCCCGCCTTGAGCAGTCGACGCACCATGTTGGCGCCCATGCGTCCCAATCCGATCATTCCGAGCTGCATGCTGGTTCTCCCGATGGATGCGTAGGCCCCGCGCGCAGGCGGCCTCAGCCCGCCTGCATCCGCCGCAGGCCGTAGATGGCCGCGCCGATCAGCGCGGCGCGCGCGACGATGACGTGCACCGGAATGCCTTCGAGCATTCCGGCGAAACGTCCCTTGTTGACGAAGGCTTGCGCAAATACGCCGTCCTCGAGCCGCGGCAGGATGCGCGGCGCGATGCCGCCGCCCACGTACACGCCGCCGGTGGCGAGGACCTTGAGCGCCAGGTTGCCGGCTTCGGCGCCGAGGATCGAAACGAAGCTGCGCAACGTCAGCGCGCACAGCGCGTCGCCGTCGGGCTCGCGCAGCGCCGCCTCGACGATGAGCGGCGTGCGGTCGGACGCCTTCTCCAGTTTCGTGGCGAGCTCCGGGGACGGCGTCGCGCGCCCGGATTCGCGCAGGAAGTCGTAGATGTTCGGCAGGCCCATGCCCGAGCACAATCGCTCGTAGCCGACGCGCGCGAAACGCCCGCGCATGAAGCGCAGAAGCTCGGTCTGCAGCTCGTCGCCCGGCGCGAAGTCGGCGTGACCACCCTCGGAGGGGCAGGCCATGTACTCGCTGCCGCTCCAGACGAGGAAGGCCTCGCCCAGCCCGGTTCCTGGCGCGATCACCGCCTTGGCGCCGTGCGGCTGCGCGCGGCCGGGCTTGATCGTGTGCAGCTCGTCCGCCTGCAGGTGGGGCACCGCGTGCGCAATCGCCCGCAGGTCGTTGAGCAGCGTCGCCCGCTCGAGCCCGAGCCGGCTGCACAGCGCCTTCTCTTCCAGGATCCAGGGCAGGTTGGTGAGCTGCGCGCGCCCGTCGATCACCGGGCCGGCGACGTCGAAGCAGGCGGCGTGCGCGCGCGCGCGATGGCGGCCGAGGAACTCCTCGACCATGCTCTCGAGGCCCTCGTAGCGGGCGCTCGGGAACTCGTCCTGCGCAACGGGCCGGCGCGGCCCCTGCGCGGGGTCGTACAGTGCGAGCAGCGTCTTCGTGCCGCCTATGTCTCCCGCGATCAGCATTTCGCCCGATTCTAGGCCAAGCGGCTTAACTCGGCCTTAGCGCGTCCCTATCCCCTCCCGGATCCATGGGATTGACAG
>CAZLUX010000302.1:0-1900 GCA_964562815.1 uncultured Enterobacteriaceae bacterium | reverse complement strand
TCACGCATCCGTCTTGCCGGCGACGGTCTGGGGTGATCGATGGCCCCAGAGGCTCGGCGCGCGGTGGAGCTGGACTTCCCAGTGCTCGTCGTCGATCAGGCGGCCGCCGTGGCCGTACTCGACCTGGAAGCCCGACGGGGTCTGCATGTAGAAGGAGGTCATGCGGTCGTTGGTGTGGCGGCCCAGGGTGGAGGTGATGGGGATGCCGCGGTCTTGGCAGGCGTCGTAGGTGGCGCCGACGTCGTCGAGGTCGCGCAGCTGGAGCATGAAGTGGTGCAGCCGCTTCGGCGCCGGGTACTGGGCGAAGGCGAGGGAGTGGTGGCGCGGGCCGCAGTGGAGGAAGGCGACTTTGGTGGTTCCGGCGCCGCCCATGTCGAGCTCGATGTAGTCGCTGATGAGGAGGCCGAGGCCGTCGCGGTAGAAGCGCAGGCTCGCTTCGTAGTCGTCGACGCTCAGCACGATGTGTCCCGCGCCCAGGGGGCCGGCCTCGAAGCCACCGATCGGGCGCGGCGACACGAACGGCCGCTCGGCCTGGATCAGCGGGCCCCAGTAGAGCTCGACCGCGACGCCGTTGGGATCCTGCGCGCGAGCGAGGCCCAGGACGCGCCGCGCCGCCGCTTCGGCGGGCGCGGCCTGCGCGACGGCGATGCCCTGGCGCTCGAGCCGGTCGGCGACCGCGCGCAGGGCCGCTTCGTCCTTCACTTCCCAGCCGGCGTAGGCGAGGTCGTCGCGCGCGCCGGGGTGGAGCGCGATGCGGTGGTGTTTCTCGTCCATGCGCAGGAACACGCTGCCGTCGGCGTCGGCGCCGTTGACGGCGAGGCCGAGCACTTCGGTGGCGTAAGTCTTCCAGCGCTCCACGTCGCTCACTTCGAGGCCGAGATAGCCCAGTTGCGTCACCCGGTCGGACTGCATGAGAGTTCTCCTTCGCGATGTTGTGGGAACCACGCTTCGCAGTCTGGGCTCGCGGCGGACGCGGCACGAGGTCAAACCCGGGCGAGTCGTGGTAAAAACGGGACACGATGGCCTCTTCCCGCCCGTCCCCCGCGCGCGCGCCGGTCAAGCCGGTCGAATATACGCCTCCCACCGGCTACCGCCACGACGTCGAGATCTATCCGCTCGCCGAGCTGCGCCGGCGCGCCGAGCGCCACGACGCGCTCGGCATCGAGCGGGTCGATTTCCACTGCCTGATCCACGTGAGCGCCGGGCGCTACCGGCAGATGGTCGATTTCGAGACCTTCGACTGCGCACCCGGCTCGGTGCTGACGATCCAGCCGGGGCAGGTGCACCGCTTCGGCAAGCTCGCGGGCTGGAGCGGGTGGCTCCTCGTCTACCGCGCGGAGGCGGTGCGCGGGGGCGGGGCGAACCTCCCGCCGCGCGAGCTCGAGGTGATTCGCGAGCTCGAGGGGCTGCCGACGCAGCTCGCGACCGCCGGCGCCGCGCGCCGCGCGCTGACCCGCGCCTTCGAGCAGATCGCCGCGGACGCGCGGCTCGACGCGCCGGCGCCGCTGGTCAACGCGCTGCTCAAGAGCGAGCTCGAGGCGCTGCTCGCGCGCCTGCGCCTCGCCCAGCCGCACGCGGCGGTCGGGCGCATGCTCGATCCGGCGCTTTCCCGGCGCTACCAGCGCTACAAGGCGGCGGTCGAGCGCGAGTACCGGCGCTGGCACGGCGTCGCGCGCTACGCCTCGCAGCTCGGCTGCAGCGAGAAGACCCTCAACCGCGCGACGCGCGCGGTGGCCGACCTGAGCGCGAAGGCGCTGCTCGTGGGCCGCATCGTGCTCGAAGCGAAGCGCCTGCTCGCCCACTCGGCCGCTCCGGTCGCCGCGATCGCGGCCGACCTGGGGTTCGAAGAGGCGACGAACTTCGTCAAGTTCTTCCGCCGCGAGACGGGCCTCACGCCGGG
>CAZLUX010000301.1:0-1921 GCA_964562815.1 uncultured Enterobacteriaceae bacterium | reverse complement strand
GTCCGAATAGCGGTGCGATCGGTTCTTTTCGTCTGCACCGGCAATATCTGCCGCTCGCCGACGGCGGACGGAGTCATGCGGCGCCTGGTGCACGATGCCGGACTCGAGCGGGCGGTGCGCGTGGACTCGGCCGGGACCCACGACTACCACGTCGGCGAGGCACCCGACGCGCGCGCGCAGGAGCACGCCCGGCGCCGCGGCTACGACCTCAGCGCGCTGCGCGCGCGCCGGGTGGGGCGCGAGGATTTCGAGCATTTCGAGCTGATCCTCGCCATGGACCGGGGACACCTGGAGATCCTGCGACGGATCGCGCCGCCGCAGCACCGGCATAAGCTCCGCCTGTTCATGGAGTTCGCCGGAGAAGGGCAGTTGGACGAGGTTCCGGATCCCTATTACGGCGGGCCGGGCGGATTCGAGCGCGTGCTCGACATGGTGGAAGCGGCGGCTCGCGGCCTGCTCGCGCAGCTGCGCGCAGACCTCAAAGCGCCTTGGTGATGCGGAGGGTGAGGGGATCTTCCGGCGCCGAGTGCACCTCGAAGCCGAGCGCGCGCGCGAATCGAAGCATCGGCGGATTGTTTCGCAGGACCAGCCCCTCCATGCTGGTCAATCCGCGTTCCCGTGCGACGCGGATCAATGCCTCCATCAACAGGCCGGCGATCCCGCTCTTGCGCCAGGCATCGGCGATGACGACGCCGAACTCGCAACTTTTGCGATCGGCGTTGACGACGTAGCGGGCCTCGCCGCAGACCTCGGCGTCGTCGCCTGTGCCGTGAACGCAGACGAAGGCCATGTGATGGTCGTAGTCGATATCGGTCAGGAAGTGGATCAGCTTGTCCGACGGCGCGCCGACCCACTTGTGGAAGCGCATGTAGCGGCCCTCGCCCGAGACACCGCTGCGCAGGAAATCCCGAACGAGCAAATCGTCATCGGCGCGGATCGGCCGGATGACGACCTTGCGGCCATCCAGCAGCGTGCGCTCGCGCACCAGCTGGAACGGGTAGGCAGGCATGTGACGAGACTCAAATAGAAAAGCCGGCGCGAGGCCGGCTTTTCATGCGTGGCGGCCGACCTATTTCCTGGTTTCGATCTGCACCAGCTCGGCCTCCGCTTCCGCGGGCGGCTGCTTGTGCTCGCGGCGCGGGCGGCCGAGCGGCAGCTGCGGCTCGGGCTCGGCCTCGAGCGTGCGCGCCTTCGACGGATCGGTCTCGATCATGACGAGGCCCGACTGCTCGACCTCGACCTTCGGCTCCATCTTGGGCTCCGGCGCCGGCGCGACGGCAGGAGAGGGCTCATGCGACGGTTCGGCCGCCACCGGCGCGGCGTGCTCGAGCACCGGTTCCGGTGCGGGAGCCGGCTGCTCGGCCGGGGAGGGCACGGGCTCCGCTGCCTGCGGGGCCGGAAATTCCGGCAGCGGCGGCGTGGTGACCGCAAGCACCGGCTCTTGCGCCGTGACCGTCAGCGTTTCCGGGGCGGGTGCCGAGGGTGCCTGCGGAGCGGGCGCCGGACTTTCCTGCGGCCGCTCCTGCGTACCGTCTGCGGCCTGCTGCTCCGGGCGGCGCTCCCGTCCGCGGTCGCGGCGTCCGCGACGGCTGCGGCGATGCTCTTCGCCTTCGGCCGGAGCGCCGGCCTGCGGCTCGGGGCGCGGCGCGCGCTCGGCTTGAGGTTGCGCCTGTCGCGGCGGGCGCTGATCGGGGCGGCGTTCGCCGCCGGCGCGCTGTTCGCGCTGCTGGCCGTTGCCGCGCTGCTCGGACCGGCTCGGCTGGCCGTCGCGTCGTTCGCCGCGCTCGCTGCGCTCGCCGCGCCGGTCGCGTCCGCCTCGCTCACCGCGCCCAGAACGTTCGCCGCGCTCCCCGCCGCGACGCTGATCTGCGCGTTGCTCGGGGCGTCGGTCGCGTTGGCGAGGTTCCCGCCGCGGCTCGCG
>CAZLUX010000300.1:0-1926 GCA_964562815.1 uncultured Enterobacteriaceae bacterium | reverse complement strand
GTGATGATCGCCTTTCGCAGGCGGAGCTGAGCATGGCGCTCAACCGCACCGTAGCCGGCTGGTCCGGGCGCCGCGTCTGGCTGGTGGGCGCCTCGAGCGGCATCGGCGCGGCGACCGCCGAGCTGCTGCTCGCGCGCGGCGCCCGCGTCGCGGTCTCGGCGCGCAGCGCGCAGGCGCTCGAGGAGCGCTTCGGCGCGCGCGCGCTGCGCGAGCCGCTCGACGTCGCCGATTTCGGCGCGGTCCAGGCCGCGGCCGAGCGGATCTTCGCCGCCTGGGGCGGGCTCGACCTGGTCATGGACTTCGCCGGAACCTACCGCGCGGCGCGCGCCTGGCAGCTCGACCCCGAGCAGGCGCGCGCGATGGTCGAGGTGAACCTGCTCGGGGCGCTCAACGTCGTCGCGGCGACGCAGCAGCGCCTGATCGAGCAGGGCGCGGGCGGCATCGCCCTCGTCTCGAGCGTCGCCGGCTACGCCGGGCTGCCGAACAGCCTGGTCTACGGCGCGACCAAGGCCGCGCTCATCAACCTGGCCGAGACGCTCTGGCTCGACCTCGCGCCGCGCGGCATTTCGGTCTATCTGATCAACCCGGGCTTCGTCGAGACGCCGCTGACCGCGCAGAACCGCTTCCGCATGCCGGCGCTCATCGGCGCCGACGAGGCGGCGCGCGAGATCCTGCGCGGGATCGAGCGCGGCGCGTTCGACATCCACTTCCCCAAGCGCTTCACCCGCGTCATGAAGCTGCTGCGGCTGCTGCCTTATCCGCTCTATTTCCGCCTCGTGCGGCGCTACACCGGCCTGTGAGCGACCTCGCGCGCATCGTCGAGTACTTCGAGTCGCTCACGCCGGAGAGCGTCGCGCGCCTGGGCGAGCTCTACTCGGAGAACGCGTACTTCAAGGATCCGTTCAACGAGGTCAACGGGCTGGACGGCATCCGGCGGGTGTTCGCCCACATGTTCCGCCAGGTCGAGGCGCCGCGCTTTCGCGTCACCGACCGCGTCGCCGACGCCGCGGGCGCGATGCTCGTATGGGAGTTCACCTTTCGCAGCCGGGGGCGCGAAACGCTGGTGCGCGGCGCGACGCACCTGCGCTTCGACGGGCGCGGCAAGATCGTCTACCACCGCGACTACTGGGACGCCGCGGAGGAGCTCTACGCCAAGCTGCCCCTGCTCGGGGCGCTCATGCGGTGGCTGCGGCGCAGGCTGGCGGCGCGCTAGGCGAAATCCGGCCCGATGCGCTTCAGCGCATCTGTCACCAGGCAGTCGACGCCCCAGCGCAAGAGCTTGCGCGCCGAGCGCCGGTCGTTGACCGTCCAGCACAGCAGCGGATAGCCGGCGACGCGCACCGCCTGCGCGAGGCGCAGGTTGAGCGCGCGGTGGTTGCAGTGAAGCGAAAAGCACTCGAGGTCGTGCAGCATCTCGCGCCACTGCGGCGGCACGCGCCCGACCAGCAGCCCGCGCGGGATCTCGGGCGCGACGCTGCGCGCCGCGGCGAGCGCGACCGGCGAGAACGACGACAGCAGCGGCGCCTGCGGCGCGCCGCGCCAGAGCTCGCGCGCGAGCCGCGCCACTGCCTCGCCGGTGCGGCGCTCGTAGCCCGTCGCGGGCTTGATCTCGACGTTCGCCCACAGCCCGAGCTCGCGGCAAAGGCGCGCCGCCTGCTCGAAGGTCGGGATGCGCTCGCCGCGCCACCTCGGTCCGTGCCAGTGGCCGGCGTCGAGCTCGGCGATCTCGCGGTAGGGGGTGGTCGCCACCTGGCCGACGCTGCCGGCGGTGCGCGTGAGCGTCTGGTCGTGCATCAGCACCGGCGTGCCGTCGCCCGCCAGCATGACGTCGAACTCGACGCCCGTGAAGCCGAGCGAGGCGCCGAGGCGGATCGCGCCGAGCGTGTTCTCGGGCGCGAGCTTGCCGCCGCCGCGGTGCGCGAGGAC
>CAZLUX010000299.1:0-1936 GCA_964562815.1 uncultured Enterobacteriaceae bacterium | reverse complement strand
GCGGCGGGTAAACGATGGAGCATGCTGGGTTCTGCCTCAGAGGTGCGATGGGAAATCCCGGCGATTCTAGCGGAAGGATCTTTCTGCCTCAACAAGCCGCGCGTGCCGGCCATGAAGCGGACTTCTTGCGTCATACTTGCAGTTCATCACGCACCGGAGCAGGAAGGGGGTCCATGCCCCGTGCCGCCTCGATCTGTCTCGCAGCGCTGCTCGCGCTGGCGTCCGCGCCCGCGCCGGCGGCGCCCGCCGACGAGCTGCGCGAGCTGGTGCAAAAGGGACGCGCGGCCGAGGCCTACGCGGCGGGCAAGCGCGGCGACGCCCCGACGAATCCGGAATTCGCCTACTACTTCGGCGTGGCCGCGATCGACAGCGGCCACGCGGGCGAAGGCGTGCTCGCCCTCGAGCGCTACCTGGCGCGGTTCCCCGCCGACGAGCGCGCGCGTTTCGACCTGGCGCGCGGCTACTACACGCTCGGCGACCTGCTGCGCGCGCGCGAGGCCTTCGAGACGGTGCTCGGGGACCGGCCGAGCGCGGAGCGGCGCGCCACCGTCGAGCGCTTCCTCGACTCGATCCAGGCCCAGGCATCGCGGCACGCGAGCGCCTCGAGCCTCTACTTCGAGTTCGGTGGCGGCATCGATTCGAACGCAGCCGCCGGGCTCGGCGCCACCGCGCTCGAAGCGCCCCTGCTCGACGGCTTGCTGCCCGCGCCGGCCGACGCCAGGCGAGGCGCGGGCGTACTGGTCGCCGGCGCCGGCGCCCGCTTCGCGCACCCTCTCGCCGGCGCCTTTTCGCTCGAGGGCGGGATGCGCTACGAGGGCAGATACCGCCTCGGCTCGTTCGACCGCCAGCTGGACCAGGACGCGCTCGGCGGCTACGGCGAGCTGAGGCTGCTCGGAGGCCGCGACCTCTACCGCGCCAGGCTCTCCTACTCGGCGCTCGCGGCGGACGACGGCCGCTACCGGAACCTTTCCGCGCTGGGGGGAGAATGGCGGCGCCAGATGGACGAGCTCAACTCGCTGTCGCTGTTCGCGCAGTACGCCGGCCTGGCCTATCCGTCGGCCTCGGCGCGCGATTCGAATCTGTATGCGCTCGGCGCGGGATGGCAGCGCGCCTTCGTGCAGCGCTACCTGCCCGTGTTGCAAGTGCAGGCGCTCTACGGCCGCGAGAACAGCGCATCGTCGCCCGTGCGCGACGATCTGTCGCGCGACCTTTACTCGCTGCGCGCCCGCGTCAGCGCCACGCCGTGGCCGCGCTGGGGCCTCTCGGGCGGGCTGAGCTACACCGGGAGCCGCTTCGACGCCCGGGACCCCGCGCTCGTCGGCACCCGCGGCGACGATTATTACGGGCTCGACGCGGGGCTGTCGTACCGCTGGTCGAGACAGCTGACCCTGCGCGCCGATTATCTGCGTGCCGACAACCGCTCGAACCTGGCGGCGTACGAATACGGCCGCAGCCTGCTGACGCTTCGCGTGCGCTACGACCTGCGCTGACCGCCCGCCGACGCCGGGTTGCAGCGTTTACAATGAGGGTTTTGCGGTCAAGGAAGCTCTGATGCGATTCGAAGGCAGTTCCGAGTACGTCTCGACCGAAGACCTTACCCTAGCGGTCAACGCGGCGATCGCGCTGGAGCGCCCGCTGCTGGTCAAGGGCGAGCCCGGCACCGGCAAGACCATGCTCGCGGTGCAGGTCGCCCGGGCGCTCGGCGTGCCGCTGCTCGAGTGGCACATAAAGTCCACCACCAAGGCCCAGCAGGGGCTGTACGAGTACGACGCGGTGAGCCGCCTTCGCGACTCGCAGCTGGGCGACGAGCGGGTGCACGACATCCACAACTACATCGTCAAGGGCATGCTGTGGCAGGCCTTCTCGGCCGACGAGCCGGTCGTGCTGCTGATCGACGAGATCGACAAGGCCGACATCGAGTTCCCCAACGACCTGC
>CAZLUX010000298.1:0-1937 GCA_964562815.1 uncultured Enterobacteriaceae bacterium | reverse complement strand
TTCATGTTCTGCCGGCGCAGCGACTTCCTGCCGATGATCCCGGCGATGATCATCGTCGCGCCGGTGCTGATCCTGCGCTTCAGCCGCGTGCTGCCGCTGTGGCGCTCGATCGGGCTGACGACGCTCGGCTTCGTCCTCGCCTTCAACATCTCGCTCTGGGGCATCTTCGACATGGGGGACCCCGTCGTCAGCCTGGTGTTCAACATCGTGCGCTCGACGATGATCGCGCTGCTCTACGCGATCCCGTACTGGATCGACCGCGCGGTGACGCCGCGGCTGGGCGGCGGGCTGCGCACGACGCTGGTGTTCCCCGCGGCGGTGACGGCGCTGATGTTCCTCGCCTCGATCGTGCCGCCGCTGAACGGCACGCAGGCGAAGAACGTCTTCGCCACCGCGCCGCTGCCGCTCCTGCAGATCTACGCCCTGGCGGGGCTGTGGGGCTTCGTCTTCCTCTGGTCGTGGCTCGCGGCCTGCGTCAACTACGCCTGGGAGCGCGGCTTCGGCCGCCGCCCGGTGCTCGCCGCGGGCGCGGCGCTCGCGCTCGTGTTCGGCGGGCTCTTCGCCTGGGGCGGGGCGCGCCTGATGACCGCCCCGGAATCCCCCACCGTGCGGGTCGCCGCCGCCGTCATGCCCGCCGAGGAAGGGGGGCCGGTCTCGATGAACCAGGTCTTCGACGAGCGCATGACCTCGCCGTACGAGCCGACCATGGCGCGGCTCCGCTCGATGACCGCCGAGGCCGCGAAGCACGGCGCCCGGATCGTCGCCTTCAACGAGTTCGCCATCGTCGTCACCGCGGCGCAAAACGAGCGCGCCCGCGCCGAGTTCTCGCGCATCGCCGCCGAAAACCACGTCTGGCTCGCGATCCCCTACGCCTGGGTGCCGAAGACCGGCAAGGGCGCGAACCGCCTCATGCTCTTCGACGACACCGGCGCGATCCGGGCGGACTACCAGAAGCGGTTCCTGCTGGGCCTCGGCGACATGGGCGAGACGGCCGTCTTCGTCAAGGGCGCGGAGGTCGTCCAGACCGCCGACAGCCCCTACGGCCGGATCGCCGTCGCGATCTGCCGCGACATGAGCTTTCCGCGCTTCGCCCTGCAGGCGGGGCGCGCCGGCGCCGACCTCATGCTCACCGGCTCGCACGAGTTTCCCAAGGGCCTCACCCTCAACGACCCGTACCGCGCGGTCGAGAACGGCTTCACCCACATCCGCCCCACCTACGACGGGATCACCTACGCGATGGACCCCTACGGGCGCGTCCTGGCGACGATGGACCGCGGCGTCGGCGAGGCCGGCATCCTGTACGTCGACGCGCCGACGCGGGGCGTGCGCACGCTCTACGCGCGTTTCGGCGACTGGCTCGGCTGGCTGTCGGCGGGCCTGGTCGTCGTCTTCGGGCTGGCGGCGCTCGTATTCCGGCGGACGGAGCCGCCGGGCGTGGACTAATTCCTTCGCCCGTTGCCGGGCCGGCGGTAGAACTCTCCCCATGAGGTCCGCCGCCGCCATCGCCTTCGTCGTTGCGCTCGCCGCCTCGGGCGCCGCGAGCGCGCAGGGCGTCGGGCTGCGGGTCGGCAACGCCGGCGCCTGGATCGCGCCGAGCCTCGACTGGAAGCCCTCCTCGGGGCCGTTCCGCCTCACCGCCGGACTGATGGCGCAGGACACGCGGGCCGACCTCGGCCTGAGCGCGAGGGTCGAGCCGGAAAACACCAACGCGCCCTACCTCGGCATCGGCTACGGCCGCGTCCCGCGCGAGGGCCTGAACTTCTACTTCGATCTGGGCGTGATCTACCAGGGCGCCTGCAGCGCCTCGATCTCGTCGACCCCGTGCGCGCAGTATTCGTCGGACGCGCCCGCCGAGCGCTACGGCCTGGCGCGCTCGCTCGACAAGTACGGGCTCTACCCCGTCGGCCGGGTCGGGGTCAGAGTCGGTTTCTGAGCGC
>CAZLUX010000297.1:0-1940 GCA_964562815.1 uncultured Enterobacteriaceae bacterium | reverse complement strand
TCGTCGAGGTCGAGCAGGTCGCGGCGCGCGCGCGAGTGCGAGCGTTCCGCGCGCCACTGCGCGGCGGAGAACACCGACTGACCGAGCGCGAGCGGAAGGCGATCGATGTGGCGCAGGCGCGCCGCGGCGAACGGCAGGTAGGAGTCGACCAGGTCCTCCTCGATGGCGAGGATCGCCTCGCAGCTGCCGGGATCGCCCTGGCGGCCGCAGCGGCCGAAGAGCTGGCGATCGATGCGCGCGGAGTCGTTGAGCTCGGTGGTGATGACGTGCAGGCCGCCGGCCTCGGCGACGCCGGGCGCGAGCTTAATGTCGGTGCCGCGGCCGGCCATGTTGGTCGCGACCGTGACGCAGCCCGGCTCGCCCGCGCTCGCGACGATCTCGGCTTCCTCCCGGTCCTGTCGGGCGTTGAGCAGCCGGAACGGAATTCCCGCCGTCTCCAGCTCGTGCGCGAGCGCTTCCGAAGCGCCCACCGTGCGGGTGCCGACCAGCACCGGGCGCCCGACCGCGCGCAGCTCACGGATTCGCTCGACCACCGCGCGCCACTTCAGCTCGGTGCGGCCGTAGATGCTGTCCGCCCAGCGCGCGCGCCGCACCGGCTTGTTGGTGGGGACCTTGGCCACGCGCAGGCGGTACACCGCCCACAGCTCGGAGGCGACCTCGCTCGCGGTGCCGGTCATCCCCGCGAGGTGGATGTAGCGCCGGAAGAAGCGCTGGTAGCTGATTCGCGCGAGGGTCTCGCGCCGGCCGGTGACTTCGCAGTCCTCCTTGATCTCGATCAGCTGGTGCAGGCCCTGCTCCCACGAGCGGTCGGGCATCAGGCGGCCGGTGTTCTCGTCGATGATCACCACCTTGCCGTCGCGCACCAGGTAATGCTTGTCGCGCTGGAAGATGTGCAGTGCGGTCAGCGCCTGGCGCACCAGCTGCTCGCGCCGGCGTGGCCCGCGCCAGACGCCGCTCAAGAGCTGGCAATGCTCCTCCAGCCGGTCGAGCCCTGCGTCGCTGATCTCGACGCCGGTCTCCTTGATCTCGTAGTCGTCGTCGCCGAGCTCGAGCGCGAGTTCGAGCGCCTGCCTGTGCAACTCTTCCTCCTGGCTCTGCTTGGCCTCGGTCGAGAGGATCAGCGGCGTGCGCGCCTCGTCCACCAGCACGCTGTCGGCCTCGTCGACGATCGCGAACTGAAGTCCGCGCAGCAGCAGCCGCTGCGCTCCGCCCTCTCCGGTCAGGGCCTTCATTTTCATGGCGATGGCGCGCGGCTTGCCCCCCAGCACCATGCGGTCGCGTAGGTAGTCGAACGCGACCTCCTTGTTGCTGCAGTAAGTGACGTCCGAGCGGTAGGCCGCCCGGCGCAACGCCGGATCCATGCCCTGCTTGACGCAGCCGACGGAGAGGCCGAGCGCGCGGAACACCGGCCCCATGGTCTCGGCGTCGCGCTCGGCGAGATAGTCGTTGACGGTGACGATGTGCACCGCGTGGCCGGTCAGCGCCGCGGCGGCCGCGGTGAGCGTCGCGGTGATGGTCTTGCCTTCGCCTGTCTCCATCTCCGCCAACATGCCGTTCAGCATCGCCCAGCCGCCGATCAGCTGCACGTCGAAGTGGCGCTGGCCGATGGTGCGCTGGGCCGCCTCCCGAACCAGGGCGAAGCACTCGCCGGCGAGCGCCAGCTCGCGAAAGCCCGCGCGCCGTAGGCGCTCGCGCAGCCCGGCGGCGCGCTGGAGCAACTGCTGATCCGGGACGGACTCGAGGCCGGCCGCCGCGGCATTGGTGGCGGCCACGATGCGCGCCAGGCGATTCTTGCCGGTGCTCGCGCCGCCGGCGAAGTAGCGCGCGGAAATCACCAGGCGCTCGAGCTTGCTGTCGCGCGTTTCCCCGCGCTCGGGGTAGCCGGTGCCCCGCAGGGCCGACGAGCTCGCCGCCGCCATCAGACCGCGAAGCGCCGCAGG
>CAZLUX010000296.1:0-1958 GCA_964562815.1 uncultured Enterobacteriaceae bacterium | reverse complement strand
TTGGCGCGGTCGAGCTTCGCCAGCCGTTTCACCATGTCGCAGTGGTTGATCATCGCGGGGTAGGGTGGCGCGTCGAGCTCGGCGCGGCCCGAGATGTGCGACATGATCGACTTGGCCGCGTGCGCGTAGGCCCAGGGCGTGACGGTGGTGGTCTCGAGCACGCCCGGCGCGAGCAGGAACAGGTTCGGCGCGTCGGGCGAGCGGAACATGGCGCGCATCCGGCGTCCGACTTGCTTCAGGTCCGTCGCGCCGGACAGCGCCTCCACTTCGAGGTAGCCGAGGTCGGCCGCGTAGCCGGTGCCCCACAGCAGCAGGTCGGCCTCGATCCGCTCCCCGTTGGAGAGCGCGATCGTGCCGCCCTCGACCGCACGCACCTCGGCGTGGTGGCGCGCGATGCGGTTCGCGTTGCCGATCATCGCCGCGCGCCCGGGGATGAGCTGGTGCTGCTCGATGTCGAACGGTTCCGCGGGCGCGAGCTCGGCGATGCCGGTCTTGGCGTAGCGCGCGCGAAGGTCGGCGTCCGCGGCTCGGCTGATCGTCGCCGGCGTCGCGCCGAGCATCTGATGGCGCGTCAGCAGGCGCACGTCGGCGCCGAAGTACTTGGGACCGCGCGTCGGCCGCATCCACTTGATCGAGCGGTAGATCCAGTCCACCTTCGACGCGCCGCGCGTGAAGCAGAGGTCGAGCAGGTCGAAGGCCGAGGCGCCGCCGCCGACCACCGCCACGCGCTGGCCGCGCAGCAGCTCCGGATCGGGGAGCTGCGAGGAGTGGAGCTCGCGCAGCGCCGGGTCTCGCCTTTCGATGTGCGGAACGAGCGGACGGTTGTGGCCGCCGGTCGCCGCGATCAGGTACCTTGCCTGGTAGCTTTGTCCTCCGGCGGCGACCATCCAGCCCTGTTCAGTGGGGCGCGCGCTCTCGACCGGGCAGTTGACGCAGATGTAAGGTGCCAGATGGAAGCGCTCCACCCAGGCTTCGATGTTGCGCAGCACGCTCGCCTGGTCCTCGCCTGCGATCGGCAGGTCGCCCAGGGTCCAGTCTTCCTTGCGGATCTGGATGTCCTGCCAGGGCGGCAGGTCGCGCCACAGCCCGCCGATGCGCGCGTCGCGTTCGAGCAGCAATGCGTCGAGACCGGCGTCCCTGGCGTACTTCAGGCTGATGATGCCGCCGATGCCGCCGCCGACGATGACGAGGTCGAGCTTCCGCGCTTGTTCCATGGCGGCCAAGATATAGAATGGGCGCAGCCGGCGCCGCAGCCGGTCCACCGGAAAACTTGATCCGGCTACCGGGGGACGTCATTCATGGATGCGCTTTCCGAGCTGCTGCGGGTCCTCCGGCTGAGGGGAGCGACCTACATCGACGCCGAGCTCACGGCACCGTGGGCGATCCAGACGCCGCCGCCGGCCGCGATCGCCGAGCGCCTGGCGCCGGGCGCGGAGATCGTGATTCCCTATCACCTGGTGCCCGAAGGAAAGTGCTTCGTGCAGGTGGGAAGCGACGTGCCGCTCGCCGTCGCGGGCGGCGAAGTGGTCATGCTCCCGCACGGCGACGTGCACGTGCTGTCGAGCCAGCCGGGCTTGCAGGCGATGCGGCTCACCACCGACATGACGGTGAAGCTCTCCCGTCCGGATTCGATGGCGCGCGTGAGCTACGGCGGCGGCGGCGCCAAGACGCGGCTGATCTGCGGCTTCTTCGCCTGCGACGAGGCGCTTTCCGGGCACTTGGTCAGAAACCTGCCGCGGCTGGTGCAATGCGGGGTCGGCGCCAGCAACGCGGCGGCGCTGCTCGAGCGCACGGTGCGCGACTCGCGCGAGGAGCCCAAGCCCGGCTCCAGCGCGGTATTCGGCAAGCTCTCGGAGCTGCTGTTCGTCGACGCGATCCGCGCCTACCTCGAAACGCAGCCGGCGCAGAACGGCTGGACCGCGGGTCTGAAGGACAGCACGGCGAGCCGCGCGCTCGCG
>CAZLUX010000295.1:0-1973 GCA_964562815.1 uncultured Enterobacteriaceae bacterium | reverse complement strand
GCCGCGCTTCCGCGCGCCGCCGCCGCGTGCGCCAGCCGCTCGGCGACGTTCAGCCGGTCGACCAGGATCGCGGCGAGGTTGGACGCCGCGCCGCGCAGCAGGACGGCGCGTTGCCTCAGCAGCTCGTCGCTGACGTGCCGGTAGGACACGGCGATCGCCGCGGCCACGGGCAGCAGGCCGCAGAGCAGGAACAGCAGAAAGAGGCGCCGCCTGACGGATCCTTTCGGAGCGGGCGCTTCGCTCATTCGTAGTCCGAGGCGAGGCCGATGAACTTGCCGTCGTTGGCGAGGATCACGTCGTCGCGGCTCGACGCCGCCGTGAGGGGCAGGGAGGAGGCGCCGTCCTTGCCCTTGCTGTAGAGGTCGAAGTCGGTGTTGATCGGCACCAGGTTCTTGTCCTTGCGCGCGCCGCCGACGCCGACGACGGCGAGGTTGGCGTAGACGTAGGCGTTGCCCCAGGGATCGAGCTTGCCGGCCGCGCCGATCGCCGACAGGTCGGGCGCCGCCACGTGGTTCTGCGTGAGGTAGTCGCGCAATTGCAGGTTCATCGCCGCGATGTCGTTCACCGCCTGCGCGATCATGGCGCGGTCGCGGTACTGCTTGTACGAGGGCAGGGCGATGGCGACGAGCACCGCCAGGATCACGAGCGCGAGGAGGACCTCGATCAGCGTGAAGCCGACCGGACGGGCGTGCCTGGCGTGAAGGCGCAACATGTCCCCGTCAGGTTACGCCCTTCTACGCCCGCAAGACTGTGAAATTGCTGCAAAAAGCGGGCGTGCGTGGCAGACAGAGGAGGGGGTTCAGGGCGCCTTATAGGTGTCCAGCCGGATGCGCTCGCGGGCCAGGGCCGCGGCCACCGGTGGTGCGGCCATGACCCGCTCGACGTAGGCGCGGTAGCCGGGCAGCGAGTCCGGGTCGATGCCGGCGAAGCCGCCCCACCGAAGCAGGGTGAAGGCGTAGGCGTCGTGGAACGAGGCCTTGGCGCCGAACCACAGCGGCGCCGCCGCCGCGCACCATTCCTGGATGCGCTCGAGCTGGCTGCGGTAGGCCTTCGCCGCGCGCGCCTTCACTTCGGCCTTGGCGGCGTCGCTGTCGGCGTAGCGGTCCGGCATGAAGACGTGGTTGAAGGTCGGATGCACGGTGTTGTTCATCCAGGCGAGCTGCGACAGCGCCTGGGCGCGCGCCCAGGGCTCGGTCGGCAGCAGGCCGGCGGCGGGAAAGCTGCGGTCGAGGTAGTCGCAGATCGCGACGATCTGGTTGAGCGGCTTGCCGTCGACCACCAGCACCGGGACCTGGCCGTTGGGGTTCATGGCGAGGTATTCGGGCGTCTTCTGCTCGCCCTTGTGCAGCTTGACGAGCTTCGGCTCGAAATCGGGGCCGCCCGCGGCCTTGATCGCCTCGAGGCCGACGTGCGGCACGAAAGAGCAGGCGCCGGGCGAGAAGTAGAGCTGGAGCATGGGACTAGGCCTTGGCTCGGGTCATGAACACCAGCCGCTCGAACAGGTGCACGTCCTGCTCGTTCTTCAGCAGCGCGCCGTGCAGCGGCGGGATGATGGTCTTGCGGTCCTTCGAGCGCAGCGCCTCGGGCGAGATGTCCTCGGCGAGCAGGAGCTTCAGCCAGTCGAGCAGCTCGGAGGTGGAGGGCTTCTTCTTCAGCCCCGGCACCTCGCGCATCTCGAAGAACACCTCCATCGCCTCGCGCAGGAGCGACTTCTTGAGGCCGGGAAAGTGCACCCCGACGATCTTCTCCATCGTTTCCTTGTCGGGGAAGCGGATGTAGTGGAAGAAGCAGCGGCGCAGGAAGGCGTCGGGCAGCTCCTTCTCGTTGTTCGAGGTGATGAACACGATCGGGCGGTGCTTCGCCTTGACCAGCTCGCGCGTTTCGTAGACGTAGAACTCCATCCGGTCGAGCTCGCGCAGCAGGTCGTTGGGGAACTCGATGTCGGCCTTGTCGATCTCGTCGATCAGCAGCAC
>CAZLUX010000294.1:0-1978 GCA_964562815.1 uncultured Enterobacteriaceae bacterium | reverse complement strand
CATGGGGGAGGACAGTTTGGGGAGGTGTCAACGCACACTTAAATCAGTGCGTTAGCTTCTTTGCTTCTGCTTGCGAACCTGAATATCCAGCAAGAGAGTGGGCAAGACGCTGATTCGCTATCGGATTCCAAAACGGCGCCGGACGGTGGGGCAAATCGCCTCGGCTTGATTCGGGAGGCGCTTGCGCGCGGCGGGGTGGTCAGGTGTGGGCGGGTTTCTCGACCACGAAGACGACGAAGGGCCAGAGCGGGAAGCCGATGCGCTTGACGAACTGGACGCGGGCGCCGGCGCCGATCAGGACGGGGAGGACGTCGACGGCGCGGCAGCCCATCGAGAGCCAGGGAAAGCGCCAGGCGATGTCCTCGACTCTGTCGGCGAGCCACCTGGTGAGGCGGTGCTCGGGTTCGGTCGAATGGGCGCAGCCGAGCCTGCCGCCGGGGCGCAGGACGCGGTAGAGCTCGAGCGCGCCCTTGGCGGGGTCATAGAGGGGGCACAGGCTGTAGGTGGAGAGGACGACGTCGAACAGGCCGTCGGGGAAGGGCAGGCGGACCATGTCGCCGCCGTAGAAGTCGAGGCGCTCTTCGAGACCGGCGAGGGCGGCCTTGTCGCGCGCGACGTCGAGCATCTCGTCGCTCAGATCGAAGAGGGTGACCTTGCCGCTCGGGCCGACTTTGCGCGCGGCCATGAGGGCGGTGCCGCCGGTGCCGGCGCCGGCGTCGAGGACGCGGTCGCCCTCGCGCACGGTCTGCTCGACCAGCAGGCGGCGCCCGCGCTGGTCGGAGGCGAAGGTGATGAGGCGGTGCTGCCAGTCGTAGCGCTGCGCGAGGCCGCCGTAGATCGCGGTGAGGGCGTCGATGCCGAGCGCTTGCCTCACGGCGTGCCGCCCCGTTCAGGCCTCGTGAGCGGTATGGTTGAAGGTGTAGTCGCCGATCACGCGCCTGCCGCCGTCGTCGACCGCGATCAGCTCGAGGCGCAGGCGGAACGAGGGCGCGGCGCGCAGCTCGGCGGTGTTGGGCGCGTACACGACTTCGCCGCGCTCGGCGTCGAAGGGGACGTCCTGCTGAACCTCGTCGGGCAGCCCGGGGGCGTGGACCACGACGTCGAGGCGGCTCACGCCGGCGAGCGGGGCCTCGAGACGGCTGACCACCAGGTCGTCCTCGGGGGTGACGGTGCAGTCGACGGCTCCGTTGCACGGAACGCGGTATTCGCGCACGCGCAGGCCCTGTTCCGCGAGCCGCCTGACGAAGGCGTCGCCGACGACGGCCTGCAGCCCGCCGCGGCGGAAGGCTTCGCGGATGCCGCCGGCGAGCGCGACCAGCTCGCCCAGGCGCGCGCTGCAGTGGCCGCAGCCGAGGATGTGCTCGTCCACTGCCGCCTCGGCGTCGTCGGGCAGCTCGCCGAGCCAGTATTCGACGAGCGTGCGCTCGTCGAGCGGGGCTGCGCAGGGCGGGGCGCTCATTGCCGCTCTCCGGTCACGCACTCGCGCAGGCGCGCGAGGCCGCGGTGGCGGATGACGCGCACGTTGCCCGCCGACAGGCCGAGCGCGGCGCCGACCTCGTCGGCCGGCTTGTCCTCGTAGAAGGTCAGCAGCAGCACCGAGCGCTCGCGCTGCGGCAGCTTTTCCAGGCAGCCGGCGACGCGCTCGAGGTCGAACAGCGGCTCGGGCGCGGCGGCGGGGGCGAGGTCCTCGCCGTACTGCTCGAGCAGCCGCTCGCGCCGCAGGCCGCCGCGGCGCAGCTCGAGCACGCTCATGCGGCAGATGCCGAACACGAACGGCGCCAGCTTCTCGCCGTCGCGCAGCTCTCCCGCCCGCAGCTTCTCTATCGTCATCAGCATCACCTGCTGCATCAGGTCGGCGGCCGCGTGCTCGTCGCGCAGGTGCTTCAGGCCGTAGAGCCGCACCCGCGGCGCGAGCCGCCGGCACAGCTCGGCCTCGGCATCGTGGTCGCGAGCGGGCCCCGCCTGCGCGATCCTGCGC
>CAZLUX010000293.1:0-1979 GCA_964562815.1 uncultured Enterobacteriaceae bacterium | reverse complement strand
GCCCCAGAAGGCGGCGCCGACGTTGAAGATGGGGACGTCGGCGACGGTGACGAGGAAGGTGACCAGCGCGCCGAGGGTGAACTTGCCGCTGAACGAGACCACGAACGAGGTCTGCAGCACGCGCAGCATCGCCAGGCCCGCGAGCGCGCCGATGAAGGGGCGCGGGGTGGCGAGCAGCAGCTGGGTGAACAGCGGCGAGAGCAGGCCGAAGCCGAGCGCGAGCACGCCGACGAGGATGCCCGCGGTGTACTGGCGCTCGCGCTCGCCCGAGGCGGTGATGATCGCGTTGACCGGGCCGGTGAGGCAGGTCGAGACGGCGCCGACGCAGGCGGATGCCAGCGAGCCCAGGCCGCACACCGCGGTGATGGCGTTGATCGGCGGCTCGTGGCCGGTTGCGCGCAGCACCGCGATGCCCTGGCCGTTCTGCACCACCAGCACCGTCACCGCGAGCGGCACCACGAGCTCGACCATGGCGCGCCAGGAGAACGCCGGCGCGTAGAGGTGAGGGTGCTCGAACGCGGCGATCGCCTGTCCGTGCAGGTCGAAGCGCCCGAGCAGCGCGATCATCGCGGCGCCGACGATCATGGCGCCGATCAGCGGCGGCAGCCGGCGCCCCAGGCGCGGCAGCGCGGCGAGCGCGAAGAAGGCCGCGGTCATCGGCGCGGCGATCCAGAACGCGTCGCGGATCGAGTACACCAGGTCGAGGCCGAAGCGCAGGAACACGCCCGCGACCATCCCCATCACGATCGGCATCGGCACCGCGTCCATGCAGCGCTTGACCCAGCCCGACAGGCCGAGCGCGAGCATCAGCGCGCCGGTGGCGTAGTAGGCGCCGATCACCTGCGCGAAGGAGAGGTGCCCGAGCGCCGGGCCGACGAGCACCGCGCCCGGAATGGTCCACAGGAACACCATCGGCTGGCGGTACCACCAGCACACCGCGATGCTCACCAGGCCGTTGAGGAAGAAGGCTCCGAACAGCCACGAGGCAAGGTCCGATTCGGACAGCCCGCCGCGCGTGCCGACCGCGAGGATGATCGCGACCGGGCCCGAGGCGGCGAAGATGAAGGCGACCAGGCCGTTGACGGCGTAGGTGCCGCCGAAGTCGGCCAGAAGCTCGCGCAGCGAGGGCGGCGGGGCGTTGGGTGTTTCGAGCGGCATCGGGCCAGCAGTTTACAATGGCCGTGTCCAATGCCGTCGGCGCGGGAGGTGGTCATGGCGAAACAACCGGGCTGGATTCCGCACGGGGTGATCCCCGCCGTGCTGCTGCCGTTCAACGAGGACCTCTCGATCGACGAGGCGTCCTACCGGGCGCACCTGAGGGACGTCTGCGCGGTCGAAGGCGTCTCCGCGGTCACGACCAACGCCCACGCCTCGGAAGTCGCCTCGTGCAGCTTCGAGGAGCAGAAGCGCGTGCTGGCGATCACCGTCGACGAGGTCGGCGCGCGGGTGCCGATCGTCAACGGCGTCTACGCCGAGAACGGGCTGGAGGCCGCGCGCATCGCGAGGATGGCGCAGGACGGCGGCGCCTCGGCGCTGCTGGTGTTCCCCTCGGGGGTGTTCAGCTTCGGCCAGCGCCCGGAGATGGCGGTCGACCATTTCCGCCGTGTCGCCGACGCGGCTGACCTGCCGATCATCCTGTTCCAGTATCCGCTCGCCGGCGGGCAGGGCTATCCGCTCGCGACGCTCGAGAAGATCCTCGACGCGGTGCCCACGGTGCGCGCGATCAAGGACTGGTGCTCCAACCCGCAGCTGCACGAGCGCCACATCCGCGTGCTGCAGTCGCGCCAGCCCGCGGTCAACGTGCTCACCACCCACAGCGCCTGGCTGCTGAGCTCGCTGGTGCTGGGCTGCAACGGGTTGCTCTCGGGCAGCGGCTCGTTGATCGCCGACCTGCAGGCGCAGCTCTGGCGCGCGGTACAGGCGAACGACCTCGCCGCGGCGCGGCGCATCAACGACCGCATCTGGCCCACCGCCGAGGT
>CAZLUX010000292.1:0-1984 GCA_964562815.1 uncultured Enterobacteriaceae bacterium | reverse complement strand
GGAAGGTGTTGACGCCGACGATCGGGTAGGAGCCGTCGTGCTTCTTGTGCTCGTAATAGAGCGACTCCTCCTGGATCTTGCCGCGCTGGTAGCCGGTCTCCATCGCGCCCAGCACCCCGCCGCGCGCCGAGATCGATTCGAACTCCTTCAGCACCGCCTCCTCCACCAGGTCGGTCAGCTCGTCGATGATGAACGAGCCCTGGTTCGGGTTCTCGTTCTTGGCGAGGCCCCATTCGCGATTGATGATCAACTGAATGGCCATCGCCCGGCGGACGCTTTCTTCGGTCGGCGTGGTGATCGCCTCGTCGTAGGCGTTGGTGTGCAGGCTGTTGGTGTTGTCGTAGGTCGAGATCAGCGCCTGCAGCGTGGTGCGGATGTCGTTGAACGCGATCTCCTGCGCGTGCAGGCTCCGGCCCGAGGTCTGCGAGTGGAACTTGAGCTTCTGGCTTCGCTCGTTCGCGCCGTAGCGGTTCTTCATCGCCACCGCCCAGACGCGCCGCGCCACGCGCCCGAGCACCGCGTACTCGGGGTCCATGCCGTAGCTGAAGAAGAAGGAGAGGTTGGGCGCGAAATCGTCGATGTGCATGCCGCGCGCGAGGTAGGCCTCGACGAAGGTGAAGCCGTTGGCGAGCGTGAAGGCGAGCTGGCTGATCGGGTTCGCACCGGCTTCCGCGATGTGGTAGCCGGAGATCGACACCGAGTAGAAGTTCTTCACGTCGTTGTGGATGAAATACTCCTGGATGTCGCCCATCACCTTGAGCGAGAACTCGGTCGAGTAGATGCAGGTGTTCTGGCCCTGGTCCTCCTTGAGGATGTCGGCCTGCACCGTGCCGCGCGCCGTGGCCAGCGTCCACTCGCGGACCTTCTGCGCCTCGTCCTCGGTCGGCTCGCGCCCGTTCTCGGCGCGGAACTTGCCCAGCTGCTGGTCGATCGCCGTGTTGAAGAACATCGCCAGGATGGTCGGCGCCGGACCGTTGATCGTCATCGACACCGAGGTGTTCGGCGCGCACAGGTCGAAACCCGAGTACAGCACCTTCATGTCTTCCAGGGTCGCGATCGAGACGCCCGAGTTGCCCACCTTGCCGTAAATGTCCGGCCGCTCGTCGGGGTCGAAGCCGTACAGCGTCACCGAGTCGAACGCGGTCGAGAGGCGCTTGGCCGGCATGTCCTTGGACAACAGGTGGAAGCGCTTGTTGGTCCGGAACGCATCGCCCTCGCCGGCGAACATGCGCGTCGGATCCTCGTTCTCGCGCTTGAACGCGAAGACGCCGGCGGTGAATGGAAAAGACCCGGGCACGTTCTCGCGCATCTGCCAGGCGAGGATCTCGCCGTGGTCCTCGTAGCGCGGCAGCGCGACCTTGGGCACCTTGGTGCCCGAGAGCGTCGTGTGCGTGAGCCGGGTGCGGATTTCCCGCCCGCGGATCTTCACCGCGTACTCGTCGCCCGCGTAGGCCTTGAGCGTCTCGGGCCACATCTCGAGCAGCTTTCTCGCGCGCACATCGAGGGCGGAGTTCTTCTCGTCGATGAGGGAATCGAGCTCCCGCGCGTCCTTGCCCGCCTTGAGCAGCATCGCCTTGGCCGCGATCAGCTGCTGGCGCTCGCGCGCGAGGCCCGCCTGCTGACGCGCGTGCGCGTGATACCCCCTCACGGTCTCCGCGATCTCGGCCAGGTAGCGCTGGCGCTTGGGCGGGATCACCACGTGAACGCTGGAGGAAACCTTCGACTCGATCTTCGGCAGCGTCCCCTTCTCGAGCGCGAGGCCCTTGGCGGCGAGCCCGGCCGAGACCGCCTGGTACAACGCGGTCACGCCGTCGTCGTTGAAGCGCGAGGCGATCGTCCCGTACACGGGCATCTCCTCGGGCGGAGCCTTGAACGCCTCGCGGTTTCGCTGCACCTGCTTGCGCACGTCGCGCAGGGCGTCCTCGGCGCCCTTGCGGTCGAACTTGTTGATCGCGACGAAGTCGGCGAAATCGAGCATGTCGAT
>CAZLUX010000291.1:0-2000 GCA_964562815.1 uncultured Enterobacteriaceae bacterium | reverse complement strand
ACGCGTTCGACGCCGCCGTCGCGGCGACGCTGGTCGAGGGCGTGGTCAATCCGCACATGCACACGATCGGCGGAGAGTGCCCGATGCTGGTGCGGCTCGCGGGCGAGGCGCGCGTGATCTCGGTCAACGGCAACATGGCCGCACCCATGGCGGCGACGCCGCAGGCCTACCGCGCGCGCGGCCTGACGGACGTTCCCGACAGCGGAATCCTCGCCGCGGGCGCGCCGGCCGCGTTCTCCGCGCTGATGACCGCGCTCACGCGCTGGGGCACGATGAGCCTGAAGGACGTGTCCTGGCACGCGTGCGAGCTCGCGGCGAAGGGCTTTCCGATGCACGCGGGGCTGCGCGACTCGCACAAGTACGGCCTGACGGCGCTGCGCGAGAGGTTCCTCACCGAGTGGCCGGCGAGCGGGCGGCTCTACATTCCCGGCGGGCGCGTGCCCGAGGTGGGCGGGCTGGTCAAGAATCCGGCCTACGCGCGGGTGCTCGATTATCTCGCCGGCGAGAAGGATCCGCTCGCCGCCTTCTACAAGGGCGAGGTCGCCGATGAAATCGGGAAGTTCTCGCGCGAGCGCGACGGCTTTCTCGCACGCGAGGACCTCGAGCGCTTCGAGACCCGGCTGGAAGAGCCCGCGCGGCTGCGCTTTCGCGACACCGAGCTCTACAAGTGCGGCTTCTGGAGCCAGGGGCCGGCGGAGCTGCAGACGATCTCCTTGATGGCGCGCCACGACCTGGAGTCGATCGAGCCGGGCGGCGCGGACCACTGCCACCTGCTGATCGAGGCGATGAAGCTCGCGTTCGCCGACCGCGAGCAGTACTACGGCGACCCGTCGCAGACGATGGTTCCGTCCGACATTCTCCTTTCTGACGCGTACAACGACGAAAGGGCGAAGCTGATCGATCTGCGCCGCTCGAGCCTGGCGTTGCGCCCAGGGGACGCGCGTCGCAACGCGGCGCTGCTGGCCGAGGACGAGCGATTCTCTCCCGGGCACTGGGGCGCCGGCACGGTGCACGTCGACGCGGTCGACGCGAAGGGCAACATGGCCTCGTTCACGCCGAGCGGCGCCTGGCTGATGTCCTCCGAGGTGATCGGGCCGCTCGGCTTTCCGCTCTCCGTGCGGATGATGACGTTCTACCTCGGCCCCGATCACCACCCGAACGTGGTCGCGCCGGGCAAGCGCCCGCGCACCACGCTCACGCCGTCGCTCGCGTTCAGGAACGGCAAGCCGTGGATGACCTTCGGCACCATGGGCGGCGACAACCAGGGCCAGTGGCTGCTGCAGTTCTATCTCTACCGCGCGGCCTGGGGCATGACCCTCCAGGAGGCGATCGAGGCGCCCAAGCTCTCGACCGAGCACTTCCCGGGATTCTTCGCGCCTCACCGCGGCTATCCCAACCGCGTGCGCATCGAGCCGCGCTTCGGCAAGAAGGTGCTCGACGAGCTCAGGCGCCGCGGCCACGAGCTCGACGTCGCGCCGGATTGGACCGAGGGCTTCGTCTCCGCGGCCCAGTTCGACGAGGCGAGCGGCCTTATCGAGGTCGGCTGCGACCCGCGCGGCGCGAAGTCCGAGATTTTTTCGTCTTACGCTTTTTGCTGGTAGAAGCGGAAATTCGACTCTGACCCCATTTCTTTCTCGCTAGGGCGGCCCCCTCGCCAAGCGCCTTCAGCTTGGCGATCGCGATCTCGCGCTGCATCGGCGCCATGCCGCAGTTGGTGCAGGGAAAGAGGCGGTTCTTCGGCACGTACTTGAGCGCGAGGCCTATGGTGGCGGCGACCTCGGCGGGAGTCTCGATCTTGTCGGAGGCGACGTCGATCACGCCCACCAGCACGTCCTTGCCCTTGAGCAGCGCCATCAGCTGCGGCGGCACGTGCGAGTGGATGCACTCGAGCGAAACCTGCTTGATCTTGCTCTTGGCGAGCGCGGGGAAGATCTTCTCGTACTGCCGCCATTCCTCGCCCAGGCTCTCCTTCCAGTCGATGTTCGCCTTGATGCCGTAGC
>CAZLUX010000290.1:0-2017 GCA_964562815.1 uncultured Enterobacteriaceae bacterium | reverse complement strand
CGCCCGCACTCGAGGCTTCCGCGTACGTCCACCCGCGCCGGGTCGGCGAGCGTCACGCCGGCGTCGAGCAGGTGCGCCGCCTGGCGGCGCTGCACCTCGCGCTCGAGGGCAGCGAGCTCGCGCTTTGAATTCACGCCGGCGACCTCGGCCCAGTCCTGCGCTTTCACCGCAGCGACCTTGACGCCCTCGGACACGGCGAGCGCGACCACGTCGGTGAGGTAGTACTCCTGTTGCGCATTGTGGTTGCGCACGGAGGCCAGCCAGGCCGCAAGGCGCTTCGCCGGCGCGCTGAGGAATCCGGCGTTCACTTCGCGCAGAGCGAGCTCGGCCGCGCCCGCGTCGCGCTGCTCGACGATCCGGATCGCATGTCCCTGCGCGTCGCGCACCACGCGCCCGTATCCGGTTGGGTCCAGCGCCTCGGCCGTGAGGATGGAAAGGCCGCCGCGCCCCGCCTGCACCAGTTGCCTGAGGGTATCGGCGCCGATCAGAGGAACGTCGCCGTACAGCACCAGCACATCGTCCCCGGGCGGGACGAGGGGTAGCGCTTGCATGACCGCGTGCCCGGTGCCTTGCTGCACCGCCTGTTCGACCCAGCCGACGCCCGCGTCGGCAAAGGCGGATTTGACGTCGGCGCCGCCGTGTCCGTGCACCACGAGGATTCGGGCCGGCCCGAGCGACCCGGCTGTCTGCAGGACGTGCGCGAGCAGGGGTCGTCCCGCGAGCGGGTGCAGGACCTTCGGCAGGGTGGAATGCATGCGCTTGCCCTGGCCCGCGGCGAGCACGATGATGGAAAGGGGCATCGAAGCGGAATGCTAAAGGGCAGCCCGCAGCCGCACAAGCATCTCGTCGATTTCGGCCTGCGTCACGTTGAGCGCCGGCATGAATCGCAGGCACTCCGGGCGCGGCGAATTGACGAGCAGCCCGTTCGCGAGCGCTGCTTCGACCACGGCGGCTCCGGCCGGCCGGCCGATGTCCAAGGCGGCGAGCAGGCCGCGCCCGCGCACCTCGCCCAGACCGAACTCGGCCGAAAACGCGCGCAGGCGCTGCTGCAGGTAGTCTCCGGCCTCGCGCACCTGCGCGAGAAACTCGGGCTGCGAAACCGCCCTTACGACTGCGTCGCCCACCGCCGTCATCAAGGGGTTGCCGTTGAAGGTTCCGCCCTGCTCGCCCGCCTCGAACACGCTGACGTCCTCCCGCGCCAGCAGCGCAGCCAGCGGAACGCCGCCGCCGAGGCCCTTGCCGAGCGTCAGGATGTCGGGTCGGATGCCAAGTTGCTCGTAACAGAACATGTGCCCGGTGCGCCCCACGCCGGTCTGGATCTCGTCCAGCATCAGCAGCACGCCGCGCTCGTGTGTGAGCTCGCGCAAGCGCTGCATGAACGAGGCCGAAAACGGGATCACTCCCGATTCGCCCTGGATCGGCTCCAGCATGACGGCGCAGGCGCGGCCGCCGAGCGCGCGCTCGACCGCGCCGAGGTCGTCGCGGGGTACGCGCACGAAGCCGGGGACCTTGGGCTCGAACAACTTCTCCCAACCTGCCTTGCCCGAGGCCGACATGGTCGCGAGCGTGCGTCCGTGGAACGCGCCCTCGAACACCACGATTTCGTGCGCACCGCTGCGTTTGAGCGCACCCCACTTTCTCGCCAGCTTGATCGCGCCCTCGTTGGCCTCGGCGCCGCTGTTGGCGAAGAAGACACGCTCGAGGCCGCTCAGGCCCGCCAGGCGGTCGGCAAAGCGTCGCATCGGCTCGTTGTAGTAGGCAGGGCTCACGTTGATGACCTGCGCAGCCTGCGTCGCGAGCGCATCGCGAACCGTCGCGGGCGAATGGCCAAGCGCGTTGACCGCCCAGCCCTGCACGAAATCGAGATACGCCCTGCCCTGGGAGTCGTAAAGCCAGGACCCCTCGCCCCGCACGAAGCTCACTTTGGGGCGCCGGGCGATGGTCATCAGTGAATCCGCTGTCGGCATCTTCCGTCTCCAGAAAAGAGAAAAGCCACGAACCTTGCGGTCCGTGGCTC
>CAZLUX010000289.1:0-2018 GCA_964562815.1 uncultured Enterobacteriaceae bacterium | reverse complement strand
ACCACCCACGACAGCAGGTCGCGCAGGAAGGTGCTCTGGTAGACGCGGCTGAACTTGACGTCGTATTTCGAGAGCTGGTCGGCGAGCTGAGGCTGCACGATGTTCGCGACCACCGTGCTCTTGTTGCCCTGGGGCGACTTCAGCTTGCCCGTGATGGTTTGCTCCGTCACGACCACCTCGGAGATCTTGCCGCCTTGAAGCAGCTTCTCGAACTGGCTGTAGGGCACCACTTCGACCGTCTGCACCTGATGCCACCATTGCTGCAGGAACAGGACGGCGAGGAAGGCGAAGATCAGATACGCGATGTTGACCTGGATGTGCTTTTGCATCGTCGGGTGTCCTGCGTGGCGCGACCGTTGACTGGTTAGGTTGGGGTGACTTGACCCGACCACAACCCTGGGCGCGGCATGCGCCTGCAAGTCGCGCTTTGTGTAATTGTCCAGGACAAATATATCACTATAATGACTTATTTACTTAGAATAATCAATGTAGTACAAATTGTCCTAGACAAACAAAAGTTCGGCATGCACAATTCGCTTGCATCACATGTCAGCAATCAACCCACTCATAGGAGATTTACCGATGAAATCCATCAAGAAGCTTTTCCTTTCTGCCTCTGCCGTCGCGCTGCTGGGCGGCGGCATCACAGCCGTCTCGGCCGGAGAAACCTGGTCGCCGGCGGTCCCGACCTCGTCGGCGGAGGGCGCGAAGTTCTCCTCCTTCGGCGCAGCGGGAATGTACATGAACAACGAGACGTGGTCCCCCAAGCCTCAGATCTCGTCGGCGCAGGGTATGAAGTTCGCCTCGGCCGATAAGTACTCCAACGCGGAAACCTGGTCCCCGGCGCACGCAACCCGCGCCGACATCGTCGACACCGCGATCTCGGCCGGACAGTTCGGGACGCTTGCCAAGGCGCTGACCGAGGCCGGCCTGATCGACACGCTGAAGGGGCCGGGGCCGTTCACCGTGTTCGCCCCGACCGATGCGGCGTTCGCCAAGATCCCCGCCGAGCAGCTGCAGGCGCTGCTGGCCGACAAGGCAGCGCTCACCAAGGTGCTGACCTACCACGTCGTGCCCGGAAAGGTGATGGCTAAGGACGTCTCGACCGGCTCGGTCAAGACCGTCGAAGGCCAGAGCCTGATGCTCGACGTCTCGAGCGCGGGCGTCAAAGTCAACGATGCGAACGTCATCAAGACCGACATCGTTGCCTCGAACGGCGTGATCCACGTCATCGACTCGGTCGTGCTGCCGAACTAAGCGTCTTCCTCCCTGCGGTCCCTCGCCCGGCTTCGGCCGGGCTTTTTTTTGGCTTGAAACGGCGGCGAATGTCCCCACCTGCGTTACAGGTTTCGCAACCGGATCAAGACGATGCGCTTCGACAAATTCACCACCAAGCTCCAGGAAGCCCTGGCGGACGCCCAGAGCCGGGCGGTCGGCCAGGACCACCAGTACATCGAGCCGCAGCACCTGCTGCTCGCCCTGCTCGAGCAGGAAGACGGCGGCGCCTCGGCGCTGGTCGCCAAGGCGGGCGGAAATCCGAACGGGCTCAGGCAGGCCCTTGGCGAGGCGATCGCGCGCCTGCCCAAGGTCGAGGGCACTCCCGGCGAGGTGCACGTCTCGCGCGAGCTCGCCTCGCTGCTGAACGTCGCCGACAAGGAGGCGCAGAAGCGCGGCGACCAGTACATCGCCTCGGAGATGTTCCTCATTGCGGCGGTTGCCGACAAAGGCGAGTGTGGACGGCTGCTCAAGCAGGCCGGAGTGACCAAGGGCGCGCTCGAGAAGGCGATCGAGCAGGTGCGTGGTGGCGCCAGCGTCACCGGGCAGGCCGACGAATCTCAGCGCCAGGCGCTCGCCAAGTACACCCTCGACCTGACCGACCGCGCCCGCCAGGGCAAGCTCGACCCGGTGATCGGGCGCGACGACGAAATCCGTCGCGCGATCCAGATCCTGCAGCGGCGCACCAAGAACAACCCGGTGCTGATCGGCGAGCCCGGCGTGGGCAAGACCGCCATCGTCGA
>CAZLUX010000288.1:0-2042 GCA_964562815.1 uncultured Enterobacteriaceae bacterium | reverse complement strand
GATCGCACCCCGGAAGGAGAGCCCCATGATCGCCGTTCCGAGCAACGACCCCGTTGGCGCCCTCGTCCCACATACCTTGAAAGAGCCGCTTCTCGGCCGTGGAGACGGTCCGCTTGCCGGTCTCACCTTCATGGTGAAGGACCTGTTCGCGGTCAAAGGTCGCAAGGTTTCGAACGGCAATCCGGACTTCTACGAGCATGCCACGCCGGCGCATGAGACGGCGCCCGCCGTCCAGCGTCTGCTCGACGCGGGCGCGTCCCTGACCGGCATCACCGTGTGCGATGAGTTCTTCTACAGCGTGCTCGGCACCAACGTCCACTACGGCCAGCCCATCAACTCGCGCGCCCGGCAGCACGTGACCGGCGGCTCGTCGTGCGGATCGGCGGCGGCAGTCGCGGCCCAGATGTGCGACTTCGCGCTCGGCTCCGACACCGGCGGCTCGATCCGCGTGCCGGCCTCGTTCAGCGGGCTCTATGGCTTGCGCCCGACTCATGGCCGCATCGACATGACCGGCGTGACCCCCATGGCGCCGAGCTTCGACACGGTCGGGATCCTCACCCGCGACGCCGAGATCCTCCGCAACGTCAGTCGCGTGCTGCTCGGCGGGACACACACACAGGCCCCCATCGAGCGGCTCGTCCTCGCCCGGGACATCGTCGTCTATTCCGAGGCGAGCGCCGACCAGGCCCTGTGGCAAGTGCTCGACAAGCTCGCTGGCGCGATCCCGAAGCCCCTGCATGTGGACATCGCCGGCGACACGATCGAAGCCTGGCGCAAGGCCTTCGCCACCATCCAGGGCTTCGAGATCAAGTCGACGCTGCTGCCCTTTGTTCAGTCCCACAACGTGAAGCTTGGGCCCGGCATCAAGGAACGCTTCGAGATCGCGAGCGCCATCACCTTCGATGAGGTGGAGAAAGCACGCGCGGTGCGCACCGCGGTGGACGAGCATTTGCGTGCGATTCTGCAGCCGGGCACGCTGATCGTGCTGCCGACCACGCCAACGCTCCCGCCGGAGCGCGACATCCCCGACGGCGCGTCCTTCGCCGAGTTCCGCGCGCTCACCCTGCAAAGCACCTGCCTTGCCGGCCATGCCGGTCTGCCGCAGATCTCGATCCCGGCGGCCGAGGCGGCAGGCTGCCCCGTGGGGCTCTCCTTCATCGGCTGGCCAGGCGGCGACGAGGCCCTGCTCGACCTCGCCGTCAAGCTGGACCCCTTGATCCGCGCTTGACTTAAGGGCCTCCGTCACCGACATTCCGCCCGAAATTCAAGGCAGCTCCTAATCCGAGCCGCCGCCTTGGACATTTTGGTGTGCTACCGGCCTTCGGCCTACTTGAGCACTTGCTCTCAAGTAGCGCAGCGCGCGGTAGAGCAACCAAAGGGAGCCAGGGGGGTCAACACCCGTCAGCGCGATGCGCCCACGGGTGCGTTTTTGCTTTACCTGTTCCTCGATGCGAGGAGGAGACCATGATCATAGACCGCCGCTGGCGCATCTGCGGCATCCTCGCCGCCCTCGCGCTGGGCTGCTTGCCCACGGCGAGCGGCGCCAAGGCCTCCGGGTGCCCGTAATCGCCGGCCAGGAGCCCGGCTACGACGCCTGCGGGTCGCAGGGCGTGGTGCGCGGGCTCGACCCGCACGGCGACGGTTTCCTCGCCGTGCGCGCTGGCCCCGGCTCCAGCTACGCCATGCTCGACAAGGTCTATAACGGCTACATCCTCAATCTCTGCGACCAGCGGGGCAATTGGCTCGGCGTCGTCTACTCGCACGAGACAATGGACTGCGGCGTCGGCACGCCCTGGCCGAGGCCCGGCGCCTATACGGGGCCGTGCCGGTCCGGCTGGGTCTACCGTAAATATGTTGGGGACTTTGCTGGCTGATGTTCGAGACCCTTTCAGATCGCCTATCAGGCATTCTCGATAAGCTCACGCGCCGCGGGGCGCTGACCGAAGCTGATGTCAGCGAGGCGATGCGCGAGGTGCGCCGCGCGCTGATCGAGGCCGACGTGGCGCTCGACGTGGTGCGCTCGTTCGTCGACCGGGTGAAGG
>CAZLUX010000287.1:0-2045 GCA_964562815.1 uncultured Enterobacteriaceae bacterium | reverse complement strand
ATACCGGCAGCATACCTGGGCCGGATCAGGTCAGAGCTTGGGTCAGCGGCTGAGCGCGCTGCCGGATCCCTGTCAGCCTTCCCGGGTGACACCGCAATGGAGAATGCCTAGCTTGTCGTGCTCGGGTGGATCAGCTCTGGCGAAGGGGACGGCGCCGGCGCTCATTACCGCTCCGTACAGGCCGACGGATCCCTTTGTAGTGCCAACACTTGTTAGCAGGCCAGTAGCGCGCCGCGGAGGGCACGCACATGAAGGCCATCGTGTTTGATCTCGATGGCGTGATCTATCAGGGCGACGAGCCCATCGTTTTCGGTAAGCCTGCGAAGCCCTTCTACGAGACGGCCCTTGCCATGCTTGGCACGGCGCCGGCAGACACGGTGATGATCGGCGACGACATTCGCGGCGACATCGGCGGTGAGCAAGCGGCTGGAATCAAGGCGATCCTTGTCCGTACCGGCAAGTTTCGCCCGGACGATCTGTGGGGGGAAATAAAGCCGGATGGCGTCATCGACTCCATCGCCGACCTGCCCGCATAGTGTCAGGAAAACACTGTCCTTTCCCGAGCGGGATGACTCGGCGACCTGCCGAGGCAGGCGCCGCTTGGCGACTTGGTGGCGTTCGCTACTCAGCGAGCTCAGAGCACTGCGGAAGAGGTCCCAGGGGGGAGACATGTTGCTTGCGATAAGAACCACGGGCACGGAGGGGCAGAAAGGGATGGGCCGGAGGACTATTTCAGCCCGGTCCTCCCATCAGTCGCCCCGGCGATCAGCTGGCCGTTGGCATTCTGGAACTCAAAGTCCCCGGCGTAAGACGTCTACTTGTCACCTTCGGATCACGCGCCCATCCACGTCACTCAGACCATCCTCGACGACGCGGCTACGATAGAGATCTCGGCAAAGGTGGACCTGATAGTGGCCGACCTTCTCCGGATTGACCTGGCGCAAAGCCGGTGGCAGCCTCGCACCTAGCACGGAGTTAGGGACGCCAACACAGAACAGGCCAGAGCTGCCATGACCTACAAAACGATCCTCGTACACCTCGATTGCAGCTCGCGAAGCAACGAGCGGCTCGATTTGGGCTTCTCGCTTGCCGCCTCCCAGGACGCGCACCTCGTCGGCTACTTCGCGCTCAGCGCGACGCAGATCCCGGGCTACGTGCGCGCCGCAGCCGGGCCGATCATCGAGGAGACCGAGCGCCACCTGCGCAAGGAGTCCGCCGAGTCGGTGGAGGCCGCGTTTCGCGCGGCGATGGCGCGCAACCCCGGCGTGAAGACCGAATGGCGGGTTTCGCTCGGCGACGCCCTCGACCCCGTGCGCCTATCGGCGCGTTGCGCCGATCTCGTCGTCCTGGGCCAGCGCCCGCCAGCCGAAGAGGACGACTCGGGACTCGCGCCGGACTTCATTCCCGGCCTGCTGCTCAGCGCGGGCAGGCCGTTGCTCATCGTGCCCAACGCCGGGCGCTATCCGAGCGTCGGCAAGCGCGCACTGGTCGCCTGGAACGGCGGACGCGAGGCCGCGCGCGCCGTGGTCGACGCGCTGCCGCTACTCAGGCACTCCGAGTCGGTGCAAGTGGTCGTGTTCGAGTCTGGCAAGGGCGGCGGCGACCACGGCGAGGTCGCCGGCGCCGACATCAGCCTCTATCTCGCGCGCCATGGCGTGAAGGTGACGGCAGCGCAGCAACAAAGGAGCGCGGGCGTCGACATCGGAGCGCAGATCCTGTCACGCGCCGCCGACCTCGACGCCGACCTGCTGGTGATGGGCGGCTACGGCCACTCGCGCTGGCGGGAATTCCTGATGGGCGGCGCGACACGCACGGTCCTCGAGTCAATGACACTTCCGGTGCTGATGTCGCATTAAGGCGTTAAGGCGGCAGGTCGCACTGTCGCCCGCGAGCGAGGATCATGATCGCGCGCCATGCCTTACGCGGCAATCCGCCAGTCCCATCTGCTTTCGCCATTGGCCGAGGGGCGCCGCTCGGGCCAGGAATGCCACTGGGGCAGCTTTGTTCCTTTGGCCAATATCTGTCAAGCGACCAGGCCGAGCCTA
>CAZLUX010000286.1:0-2058 GCA_964562815.1 uncultured Enterobacteriaceae bacterium | reverse complement strand
GCTCGCGGCCCTGCCAGCGCTTGAGCGCCGCGTGCCGGCTCATGGCGCGCCCGGCACCGTGGCTCGCCGAGCTGAACGCGCGCGCCTCGCTCTCAGCGGTGCCAGCAAGAATGTAGGAGCCCGTGCCCATGCTGCCGCCGATGATCACCGGCTGGCCGGCCTCGCGGTAGCGCGCCGGCAGGTCGGGATGTCCCGGGCCGAAGGCGCGCGTGGCGCCCTTGCGGTGCACGTGCAGCAGGCGCCGCTCGCCCTCGACCACATGCGATTCCGCCTTGCAGGTGTTGTGCGAGACATCGAACAGGGTCTCGAGTCCATGCTTGGGGAAATGATGCGCGAACACGCGTCGGGTCAGCTGCGCGAGGATCTGGCGGTTCGCGAGCGCGCAGTTGGTGGCCGCGTTCATCGCGCCGAGGTAGGCCCGTCCTTCATCCGATTGGATCGGCGCGCAGGCGAGCTCGCGGTCGGGCAGGGTAATGCCGAGGCGCCCTGCCGCCTTGGCGAGACTGACCAGATACTCGGTGCCGATCTGGTGCCCGAGCCCGCGTGAGCCGCAGTGGATCGAAATGACGATCTGACCCTCGAACAGGCCGAAGGCACGCGCCGCCTCGGCATCGAGGATCCGCTCGACCCACTGCACCTCGAGGTAGTGGTTGCCGGAACCGAGCGTGCCCATCTCGCCCAATTGGCGCTTCTTCGCCAGCGCGGACACGTTGCCCGGAACGGCGCCGCGCGCGCGGCCGTTCTCCTCGACGAACTCGAGGTCCGCCGCCTCGCCGTAGCCCTGCTCGACTGCCCACGCGGCGCCTCCCGCGAGCACGCGCTCGAGCTCGGCCACATCGAGCCGGATGTGGCCGCCCTCGCCCACCCCGGCCGGGATGTCGCGGTACAGGTTGTCGGCGAGCGGCTTGAGGCGCGGCATGAGGTCGGGCAGGGTCAGGTCGGTGCGCAGGCAGCGGATGCCGCACGAAATGTCGAAGCCCACGCCGCCCGCCGAGACGATGCCGCCGCGCTCGGCGTCGAACGCCGCCACGCCGCCGATGGGGAAACCGTAGCCCCAGTGCGCGTCCGGCATCGTCATCGCCGCTTCGACCAGGCCGGGAAGGCGCGCGACGTTGGTGATCTGCTCCAGGACCTTGTCGTCCATCGTCTCGAGCAGCTCGCGCGAACCGTACAGCTTGACCTCGTGCCGCGACTCGCCCGCGGCGCGGGGCACGGTCCAGCTCCAGGGGTCCAGCGCAGCGATGCGAGTCAGGTCCATATTCCGCGCCTCAGACGTCGATCACGCAGCGTGCTTCCCAGCCCCCATCCGTCTGCGCGACCGAGAGCATGGTCAGGGTGGCCCCTTTGACATCCACCCCGCGCTCCATCTCCTCGCGCCAGGACTCGCCCCAGGCGCGGCCGCGCCAGCGGTCGCCCTCGCGCTCGAGCTCGAACTTGCCCAGCACCAGTCCATTCTCGTGCGCGTGACCGAGGAGCTGGTTGATCCAGGTCACGAAAGCGAGCTCCGGATCGGCTTCCTCGAACTGCACTTCCACGCTTTCGAGCGGCCGGACACCGTCGCGACGGGTGATGAGCGCAAAGACCGCCTCCGCCCCCGCGACGAAAGCCTGCTCAAGGGTGGCCCCCCGCCCGACGACGCCAACGTCCGCGTCATGTTCGAAATACGGCATGGCCCCAGTTTAGACGAGCCACCGGGCCGCACGCCGGGTGTATCGTCGGCGGGCATGACGCTCCTCGAAACCGCATCGCTGCTGATCACGCTCGCCGCGCTGTTCAGCTACGTCAACTACCGCTTCCTCAAGCTCCCCGCGAGCATCGGGCTGATGCTGAGTGCGTTCGTGACCTCGCTCGCCATCGTGGGCCTGGGAATGGTCGGCAGCCACGAGCTCGAGCACCTGGCCCAGAAAGCGCTCGCCAACGTCGACTTCGACCAGACGCTGATGCAGGGCATGCTGAGCTTCCTGCTCTTCGCCGGCGCCCTGCACATCAACCTCGACGACCTTGCCGGGGAAAAGTGGGCGATCGGATTCCTGGTGAGCCTGGGCGTGCTGATCTCAA
>CAZLUX010000285.1:0-2070 GCA_964562815.1 uncultured Enterobacteriaceae bacterium | reverse complement strand
GAGATCACCATGTCCGAGGAGCGGTCGCAGATGAACAGATACCCGTCCTCGTCGAGGTAGCCCATGTCGCCGAGCGTCCACAGCCCGTCGCGCTCGAGCGCCGCGCGCGCGGCCGGGTTGTTGTTGTAGGCGAAGTCGGGATAGGCCGGCTGGCGGGCGTAGATGAGGCCCACCTCGCCCGGCGGCAGCTCGCGCCCCGTCTCGTCGAGGATCCGGAGCGCGCCGACGCCCACCGGGCGGCCGGCCGAGCCGGGTTTCGCGAGCGCCTCGTGCGAGTCGATCGAGGTGATCACGCCCGCCTCGCTCGAGGCGTAGCACTCGTGCAGCACCGGGCCCCACCAATCGATCATCGCGCGCTTGACCGCCGGCGCGCAGGGCGAGCCGGTGGTGGCGACGAAGCGCAGCGTGGAGAGGTCGTAGCGGCGCTTCGTTTCCTCGGGCAGCTTCAACATGCGCACGAACATCGTCGGCACCAGGTAGGCGTGGGTGAGGCGATGGCGCTCGATCAGCGCGAGCGTGCGCTCGGCGTCGAACCTCGGCTCGAGCACGAGCAGCGCGTCGTCCATGAGCAGCGTCTGGGTCGCGTAAAGGTTCGGCGCGCTGTGATACAGCGGCCCGGGGAGCAGCGCGCGCATGCCCGGCTCGATGCCGAAGCCCTTGTAGCGGGCCTCGCGCGAGAGCTCGGCCATTCTCTCGGCGTGTTCGAGCGGAGCGGGGGTGCGGCGCACGCCCTTGGGCCGCCCGGTGGTACCGGAGGTGTAGGGCATGTTGCCGCGCAGGCGCCGCGGCGCGCCCTGCCAGCGCGGCGCGTCGGCGAGCCAGCCGTTCCAGTCCCCCGGCTCGACCACGACCTGCTCGACGCCCGCGGGCAGCGCGCCCTCGATCTGCGGCAGCAGGTCGGCGTGCGCGACGAGCACCCTGGCGCCGCTGTCGGCGAGGATCCAGCCGGCTTCGTCCGCCTTGTAGTGCCAGTTGATCGGGCAGGAATAGGCGCCGAGCCGCAGCGCCGCGTAAGCGGCGATGAGGAACGCGGGGTCGTTCCGCAGCATGAGGCACACCACGTCGTCCTCGCCCACGCCGAGCCGCTCGAGCAGGCCCGCGGCGCGCTGCACGGCGTGCTCGAGCTCGGCCCAGGGGATCTCGCGCTCCAGATAGACGAGGGTCGACGGCATGGGGCAGAGTATATATATCGATCCTCAGGGAGAGGCGCCGTGACCGATTTCGTCCCCACCGCCCGCACGAAGGTGAAGCGCCTGCCCAAGCGCGGGCATTACGACCGCGACACCGTGTACGCGATCCTCGACGCCGGCTTCGTTTGCCACATCGGCTACGTCATCGACGGCCAGCCGTACGTGACGCCGACCGCCTACTGGCGCGAGGGCGACGCGGTGTACTGGCACGGCTCGTCCAAGAGCCGGATGCTGCTCGCGCTGGAGAAAGGACCGGGCATCTGCCTGACGGTCTCGCACCTCGATGGCCTGGTGGTGGCGCGCTCGGGCTTCCACAAGTCGATCAACTATCGCTCGGCGATGCTGTTCGGCAAGCCGTACAAGGTGACCGAGCCGGAGGAGAAGCTGGCGAAGATGGAGCGCTTCGTCGAGCGGCTCTATCCGGGGCGCTGGGGCGAGCTGCGGCCGGTGACGAAGCAGGAGCTCAAGGCGACCAGCGTGTTCGGCCTGCACATCGAAGAGGCGGTGGCCAAGGTGCGAAATGGCCCGCCGGTGGACGACGAGCCCGACTACGCGCTTCCGATCTGGGCCGGGGTGGTGCCGGTGCGCCAGGTGCTGGGCGAGCCGGTCGACGACGGGCGGCTCGCTCCCGGCGCGCCGGGCGCGCCGCGCGTGACGCTCTAGAGGATCCCCGCCGCCAATCCTGCCGCCATCGCCGCGCCGAGCTCCTCCAGCGCAGCGACCTGCTCGGGCTGGAGCTCTTTCACGACCACCAGCGGCTCGCTGATCTTCTTGAGCCTCAGCCCGGTGACGATGCGCTCGACGGACGTGACGGCTCCGCTGCCGTCCTGGCCGGCGCCGACGAACAGGGCCCAGGGCCGGCCGGCGACCTTGCCTTCGC
>CAZLUX010000284.1:0-2087 GCA_964562815.1 uncultured Enterobacteriaceae bacterium | reverse complement strand
GCGTTGAGCTCGATCTCGCCCGCGGCCGCGATTACTTCGCCCGGAACCATCGCCTCATCCTCCCCTGGTTGCGCTCGGCGCGCCGCTGCTTGAGGAAGCCGCGCACCGCGCCGATCTGCTTCGCGTCGAACAGCGCCGGCGCGTGCCCGACACCCTCGAATTCCACGGCCTGGGTGCCGGGCTTGCGTCGCCGCATCTCCTCGACCGTGCCAGGCAGCAGCACGTCCGACTGCGCCCCGCGCAGCACGAGCACCGGGCAGTCGACCGCGTTCCACACCGTCCACAGGTCGATGCCGCGCAGGAACTCCGGGCCGATCGGCAGCTCGGGATCGCCGTGCGCGCTCCACTGCCCGATCGCCGGGTCGAAGCGGAAGTACCAGCGCCCGTCGTCGTGCACCTTGACGCTGTGCTCGACGAGGTGCGCCCATTGCCGCTCGCTGAGCGGCCCGAACGCGGCGAAGGTCTCGCGGATGTACTCCTCGGCCGAGCGCCGCGAGTCGAAGCCGCGCGGCCGGCCGACGTGGCCCTTGAGCCGGAAGAGGCCGTTCCACGGAACGAAGGGCCCGACGTCGTTCAGGACCAGGCGCCCGATCGGCGAGTTGCGCTTGGCGGCGAGCAGCATCCCCATCAGGCCGCCCATCGAGGTGCCGATCCAGTCGAGGCTGCGCGCGCGCTTCTCGCCCAGGATCCCGGAGCGCACCGGCGGCGTCACGTGCGCGATCAGCGCGGCGGCGTCCGAGAGGTAGGTCGAGAAGCTGTAGCCGGACTTGTCCTCGAGCCAGTCGCTGTCGCCGCGGCCGACGACGTCCATGCACACCACGCGGTAGTCGCCCGCGAGCGCGTCGGCGAGGAAGTCGAAGTCGCGGCTGTTGCGCGACAGCCCGTGCACGCACATCACGACGTGCGGATTGTCCGCGTCGCCCCAGTCGGTGAACGCGACGCGGTGAAAGCCCTCGGGGCCGAGGCTGAGGATGCTGCTCTGGCGCATTTGCCTCGTTCCGGGTCAGGGAATGGGGTTGTGCACCGTGACCAGCTTGGTGCCGTCGGGGAAGGTCGCCTCGACCTGGATCTCGGGAATCATCTCCGCCACGCCTTCCATCACCTCGTCGCGCCTGAGCAGCGTCGCGCCCCAACCCATCAGCTCGGAGACGCTCCTGCCCTCGCGCGCGCCTTCCATGATCGCGGCGCTGATCAGCGCCACCGCCTCGGGGTAGTTGAGCTTGAGCCCCCTGGCGCGGCGCCGCTCGGCGAGCAGCGCGGCGGTGAAAACCAGCAGCTTGTCTTTTTCGCGCGGCGTCAGTTCCATCCAGAGTCTCCGTAGCGGGTTCAGCTCATGCAAGGATAGTGCCCGCGATCCGGCGCTGCGGAGCGAGGCTCATGATGCACCAAAAATGTGACAATGCGGAACGCCTGCACCAGTTTGGCGCGATGGATTCGGTGGCAAGGAGGAGGCCCCTATGAGTCGAATGAAGCTCTACGCCCACCCGTTCTCGAACAACTCGATGCGGGCGCAGCTCAGCCTCGACGAGAAGAGACTGGACTACGAATACGTGACCGTCGACCTCTTCAAGGGCGAGCACAAGCAGCCCGCCTTCCTCGCGATCAACCCGCGCGGCCAGGTGCCGGCGCTGGTGGACGGAGACGTGCGTCTCTACGAGAGCGTCGCGATCGTCCAGTACCTCGAGCACCGCTATCCCGATCCCCCGCTCGTCCCGAGCGAGCCGCAAAGGATGGCAACCTGCCTCCGCCTGATCGCCGAATTCAACCAGAAACTCGACCCGACGAACATCTTCGGCTCGGTGAAGTTCGGCCGCAAGAGCCGCGCGGACCTCGGCGACCGCGTCGACAAGCTGCTGGCGGAGTGCCGCATCTGGGAAGGCTACCTCGGCGCCGGGCCCTATTTCACCGGAGAGACGTACTCGCTTGCCGACATCGTCGTGCTGCCGTTCTTCGGCACCGTCATCGACGGCCTCGGCCTGCCGCAAGCCGACTACCCGCGGCTGCACGCCTGGTACGAACGCTGCAAGTCGCGACCCAGCGTCGCCAAGCAGCCCTGGTTCGAAGCCTTCGCCGGCGAGAAGCAGAAC
>CAZLUX010000283.1:0-2105 GCA_964562815.1 uncultured Enterobacteriaceae bacterium | reverse complement strand
ACGCGTTCGACGCCGCCGTCGCGGCGACGCTGGTCGAGGGCGTGGTCAATCCGCAGATGCACACCCTCGGCGGCGAGTGCCCGATGCTCGTGCGCCTGGCGGGCGAGTCGCGCGTGATTGCGGTCAACGGCAACACGGCGGCGCCCATGCGGGCCACGCCCGAGGCCTACCGCGCGCGCGGGCTGGCCGACGTCCCCGACAACGGCATCCTCGCCGCGGGCGCGCCGGCCGCGTTCTCCGTGCTGATGACCGCGCTGACGCGCTGGGGCACGATGAGCCTGAAGGACGTGTCGTGGCACGCGCGCGAGCTCGCGGCGAAGGGCTTCCCGATGCACGCGGGGCTACGCAACTCGCACAAGTACGGCCTGACGGTGCTGCGCGAGAAGTTCCTCTCGGAGTGGCCCGCGAGCGGGCGGCTGTACGTTCCGGGCGGGCGCGTGCCCGAGGTGGGCGAGCTGCAGAAGAATCCGGCCTACGCGCGGGTGCTCGATTACCTCGCCGGCGAGAAGGATCCGCTCGCCGCGTTCTACAAGGGCGAGGTGGCGGACGAAATCGCGAAATTCTCCCGCGAGCGCGAAGGCCTGCTCGCGCGCGAGGACCTGGAGCGTTTCGAGACCCGGCTCGAGGAGCCGGCGCGCCTGCGCTTTCGCGACACCGAGCTGTACAAGTGCGGCTTCTGGACCCAGGGGCCGGCCGAGCTGCAGGCCATCGCGCTCATGGCGCGCCACGACCTCGAGGCAATGGAGCCCGGCGGCGCGGACTATTGCCACCTGCTGATCGAGGCGATGAAGCTCGCCTTCGCCGACCGCGAGCAGTACTACGGCGACCCGTCGCAGACGATGGTGCCGTCCGAGATCCTGCTCTCAGACGCGTACAACGACGAACGAGCGAAGCTGATCGACCTGCGCCGCTCGAGCCTCGAGCTGCGTCCCGGCGATGCGCGCCGCAACGCGGCGCTGCTGCCCGAGGACGAGCGCTTCGCGCCGGGGCACTGGGGCGCCGGCACGGTGCACGTCGACGCGGTCGACGCCAAGGGCAACATGGCCTCGTTCACCCCGAGCGGCGCCTGGCTGATGTCGGCCGAGGTGATCGAACCGCTCGGCTTTCCGCTCTCGGTGCGGATGATGACCTTCTACCTCGGACCCGAGCACCATCCGAACGTGGTCGCGCCGGGCAAGCGCCCGCGCACCACGCTCACGCCGTCGCTCGCGTTCAGGAACGGCAAGCCGTGGATGACCTTCGGCACCATGGGCGGCGACAACCAGGGCCAGTGGCTGCTGCAGTTCTATCTCTACCGCGCGGCCTTCGGCATGACGCTGCAGGAGGCGATCGAGGCGCCCAAGCTCTCGACCGAGCACTTTCCGGGCTTTTTCGCCCCGCACCGCGGCTACCCCAACCGGGTGCGCATCGAGCCGCGCTTCGGCAAGAAGGTGCTCGACGAGCTCAAGCGCCGCGGCCACGAGCTCGACGTGGCGCCGGACTGGACCGAGGGCTTCGTCTCGGCGGCCCAGTACGACGAGGCAAGCGGCCTTATCGAGGCCGGCTGCGACCCGCGCGGCGCGAAGTCCGAGGTTTTCCCGGCTTACGCTTTTTGCTGGTAGTCGCCTTGCCGTATTTCTTGCGCGCCAGCGCCGCCCCGGCGCCGAGCGCCTTGAGCTTGGCGATCGCGATCTCGCGCTGCATCGGCGCCATGCCGCAGTTGGTGCAGGGAAACAGGCGGTTCTTCGGCACGTACTTGAGCGCAAGCCCGATGGTCTTCGCCACCTCGGCGGGGGTCTCGACCTTGTCCGAGGCGACGTCGATCACGCCCACCAGCACGTCCTTGCCCTTGAGCAGGGCCATGAGATGCGGCGGAACGTGCGAGTGGATGCATTCGAGCGAGACCTGCTTGATCTTGCTCTTGGCGAGCGCGGGGAAGATCTTCTCGTACTGGCGCCACTCCTCCCCAAGGCTTTCCTTCCAGTCGATGTTGGCCTTGATGCCGTAGCCGTAGCAGATGTGGACCGCGGTGGTGCACTTCAGGCCGCGCGCGGCGCGCTCGAGCGCCGTCACGCCCCACTTGACCACGTCGTCCATGTAGACGTTGAACGCCGGCTCGTCGAACT
>CAZLUX010000282.1:0-2122 GCA_964562815.1 uncultured Enterobacteriaceae bacterium | reverse complement strand
GGCACAGCTCCTCCAGCCGGTCGAGGCCCGCGTCGCTGATCTCGACCCCGGTTTCCTTTATGTCGTAGTCGTCGTCGCCGAGCTCGCGCGCGAGCTCGAGCGCCTGCCTGTGCAACTCTTCCTCCTGGCTCTGCTTCGCCTCGGTCGACAGGATGAGCGGCGTGCGCGCCTCGTCCACCAGCACGCTGTCGGCCTCGTCGACGATCGCGAACTGCAGGCCCCGCAGCAGCAGTCGCTGCTCGCCGCCCTCCCCGGTCAGGGCCTTCACCTTCATCGCGATCGCGCGCGGCTTGCCGCCCAGCACCATGCGATCGCGCAGGTAGTCGAAGGCGACCTCCTTGTTGCTGCAGTAGGTGACATCCGAGCGGTAGGCCGCGCGGCGCAACCCCGGCTCCATGCCCTGCTTGACGCAGCCGACGGAGAGGCCGAGCGCGCGGAAGATGGGCCCCATGGTCTCGGCGTCGCGCTCGGCGAGGTAGTCGTTGACGGTGACGATGTGCACCGAGTGTCCGGCCAGCGCCGCGGTGGACGCGGTCAGCGTCGCGGCGATGGTCTTGCCCTCGCCGGTCTCCATCTCCGCCAGCATGCCGTTCAGCATCGCCCAGCCTCCGATCAGCTGCACGTCGAAGTGGCGCTGGCCGATGTTGCGCCGGGCCGCTTCGCGCACCAGGGCGAAGCACTCGGCGGCGAGCGCCAGCTCGCGAAACCCCGCGCGGCGCAGGCGCTCGCGCAGCCTGCCGGCGCGCTCGAGCAGCTGCGCATCCGTAACCGATTCGAGCCCCGCGGCCGCGGCATCGGTGGCGGCCACGATGCGCGCCAGGCGCGTCCTGCCCGTGCTCGCGCCGCCAGCGAAGTAGCGCGCCGCGGTCACCAGCCGTTCGAGCTTGCCTTCGCGCGTTTCCGGGCGCTCGGGGTAGCCGCTCCCCCGCAATGCCGACGAGCTCGCCGCCGCCATCAGACCGCGAAGCGCCGCAGGAACAGCTGCCTGATCGAGCGGTAGATGCGCCAGGCGAGCGGCTCGGAACCGAGATCGAAGCGCGCGTAGACGTGCTCGCCGAGCACGAAGGCGCGGGTGGTCGGCAGCGCCAGGTCGAATTCGAACCAGGTATTGAGCGTTTTCGCCTTCTTCGTGTCCTGCGGATCGAGCGGCGCCGAGCCGCCGCCCACGCTGGACAGGGCCAGGTTCGTCACCGTGTCGCTCGCTTCGGGCACCTCGCGAATGATCTTCGCGTCGAAGGTGTCGTACATCCGGCCCGCGAGCTTGACCTGCACCCGCCGGGTGCGCGTCTTGACCAGGTCGATGTCGTCCTGCGACACCAGCACCCGCGCGGTCGCCGTCGCGGCCGGCACGACGTAGCCGACTTCCTGTCCCTGGCGGAGGTAGCGGTCGGGCATGTCGGCCGCCGCGGTGCTGAGCACGAAGCGGCCGCTCACCGGGCTGCGGATGGTGAGCTCGCGCTGGCGCTCGCGTGCGTCAACGAGCTGGCTGCGCGTGGCGCGGATTTCCTCGCGCGTGATCTCCCAGCGCACGCGGTTCGTCTGTAGCTCGGCGTAGGCCCGCGTCTGCAGCATCCGCAGCTGGGCCTCGAGCACCTTGATCTTGGGCTCGAGCTCGAGGTTCTCCGACACGATCAGCGGCCGCCCGCGCTGCACGATCGACCCCGGCTGGGCCACCACCTTCTCGACGAAGCCGTCGGCCCCGGCGCGCACGATCGCGTCGTCGGGCACCCAGATCACGCCCTCGGCCCGGCTCCAGAGCGGGACCGGGACGACGAACAGCAGCACGGCGAGCGCGCCGACCATCGCCGCGGTGACGCCCAGCGCGCGGATGCGGTTGCGGCGCAGCCGCGCGTGCGCCACCAGGTAGCCGATGCCCTTCGCCACCGGGATCACGAACGAGGCGAACAGCGCCCATAGCGCGAGCAGCACGCCGATGATCATGTAGTGGCTGGCGATGAACAGCGCGATCGCCAGCATGACGAAGGTGCGGTACAGGAACGAGGCGATGGCGAAGAAGACGAACCAGCGCTTCTCGCCCCGGCTCGCCTCGAGCTCCGGCAGCTTGAGCCCGAACAGCCGCGTCTCGGCCAGGTGCGCCAGGTACTGCTGGGCGCGGTTGCGC
>CAZLUX010000281.1:0-2130 GCA_964562815.1 uncultured Enterobacteriaceae bacterium | reverse complement strand
ACGGCGGCGGCACGGTCGCCACCCAGCTGGTCGGCAAGCACATCGACTCGACGGTGAACAACCCGATCGAGCAGGTGGCCCACTGGCGCGCCGGCAGCACGCGGCCGCTGTGCGTGTTCGACTCGCACCGCATGCCCTACAGGAAGAAGCTCGCCGGGAACATGTCCTGGCACGACATCCCGACCTGCAAGTCGCAGGGCCTGGACGTCGAGTACCTGATGCTTCGCGGCATCATGACGGCGCCCGGCGTGTCGCAGGACGCGGTGGACTACTACGTCAAGCTGCTCGAGAAGGTCCGCTCGGAGCCCGAGTGGAAGGCCTTCATGGAAAAAGGCGCGTTCAACCAGAGCTTCATGACCGGCGCCAAGTTCGACGACTGGCTCAAGAATGCGGCCGAGGTTCACTACAACCTGATGAAGAAGGCCGGTTTCCTGCATAAGTAGCAGTTCTGAATGCGGCGGGATTGCGGGGACGTCATGACACATCGGCGTCTCCCGCAGCTTGCTGCCCGTCTCGAGCCTAGGATGCGTTCCTCGCCGAGGAACGGCATCGTTCCGACATGAGCGTCTCGCATGGCTGAAGGTCACGACCACGAATCCCAGGGGGAACACGGCAAGCCCGTCGTTTCATACCGCACCATGAACATCGCCGTGTCGGTGATGCTGATGATCGTCGCGATGATCGTCATGGTCGCGAGCTACCGCCTCGGCGCCGGCTGGGCCAAGGACGTGGGGCCGGATTCGGGCTACTTCCCGTTCTACGTCTCCCTGATCATGTTCGTCACCAGCGGCGTCACCCTGCTGCAGCACCTGCTGATGCGCCACCGCGAAGGCGAGCGCGTCTTCCTGCACTACCGGGAAATGATGATGGTGCTTCAGGTCCTGGTGCCGACGCTGATCTTCGTCGTGCTGTCGATCTACATCGGGATCTACATTTCGATGGCCCTGTTCATCGCCTTCTTCATGATGTGGCACGGGCGCTATCCCTGGTACAAGGCGCTGCCGGCCGCGGTCGCGGTGCCGGTCGTGCTGTTCGTCCTGTTCGAAATCTGGTTCCTGGTGCCGCTGCCGAAAGGCCCGTTCGAGGCATGGCTCGGCTATTGATGAAGCCGGCGCGGCGCGCCGGCCGGGGGGAGGAGGTCTAAGTTGGACGCGTTTCTTTCGCTGCTGCACGGCTTCGAGGTGCTGCTCACGGTATCCAACCTCGGGTACATGCTGCTCGGGATCCTCTTCGGCGTGCTGCTCGGCTTCCTGCCCGGCGTCGGCGGCGCCAACGGCATCGCGATTCTGCTGCCGCTGACGTTCTCGATGCCGCCCACCACCGCCATCATCATGCTGGCGGCGATCTACTGGGGCGCGCTGTTCGGCGGCTGCATCAGCGCCATCCTGTTCAACATTCCCGGCGAGCCGTGGTCGGTGGCGACGACCTTCGACGGCCATCCGCTCGCCAAGCAGGGGCGCGCCGGCGAGGCGCTCACCGCCTCGCTCAGCTCGTCGTTCATCGGCGCGCTGATCGCGACGATCGTGCTCACCTTCCTCGCGCCGATCGTGGCGAAGTTCGCGCTCAAGTTCGGCCCGCCGGAGTTCTTCTCGGTCTACCTGCTGACCTTCTGCAGCTTCGTCGGCATGGGACGGCAATCGCCGTTCAAGGTCATCTCGGCGATGATGCTGGGCTTCGCCTTCGCCTCGGTCGGCACCGACGAGATCACCGGGGGGCTGCGCCTGACCTTCGGCACAGAAGTGCTGCTCACCGGCTTTCACTTCCTGATCGCGGTGATCGGCCTGTTCGGCATCGGCGAGATCCTGGTGACGATCGAGAAGGGGCTGCACTTCGAGGGCCAGTCCTCCAAGATCAATCCGTTCATCGTCTGGCAGACGTGGAAGAAGCTGCCGCAGTACTGGGTCACCATCATCCGCGGCACCGCGGTCGGCGTCTGGCTCGGCGTCACGCCGGGCGGCGCGACCCCGGCCTCGTTCATGAGCTACGGCCTGGCCAAGCGCTTCTCCAAGAACGGCAGCAAGTTCGGCACCGGCCAGCTCGAGGGCGTGGTCGCGCCCGAGACCGCCGCCCACGCGGCCGGCACCAGCGCGCTGCTGCCGATGCTCACCCTCGGGATCCCCGGCTCGCCCA
>CAZLUX010000280.1:0-2141 GCA_964562815.1 uncultured Enterobacteriaceae bacterium | reverse complement strand
CTGGCGGAGAACGCGGAGCAGTTCTATACGGAAGAGTCGGCGCTCAAGATGTTCAAGCGCCTGCAGGCCTTCCAGGGCGGCAAGGTCCTGATCACGGTCGGCGTGCCGCACAAGTGTCCGATGGCGCCGCTCGAGATCACGTTCATGCTGTACGACTACTTCAAGGACCGCGGCATCCTGGACAAGACGCAAATCCACTACACCTATCCGGTCGGGCGAACCCACTCGCTGGAGAACGTGGCGAAGTGGGCCACGCCGGAGATGGAGCGGCTCGGGATCACCTACGAGACGCTGTTCAACATGAAGGAAGTGGACGGCGCGAAGAAGGTGGTGCGCAGCGAGGAGGGCTCGGAGGCGCCCTTCGACCTGCTGATCACCATCCCGGCGCACCGCGGCATGGAAGTGCTCGAAAAGAACGGGCTTGGGCAGCGCGGCTTCATTCCGACGCACCGGCACCGCCTGAACATGGAAGGCAAGGACAACGTCTTCGTGGTCGGCGACACCACCAACCTGCCGATCAGCAAGGCCGGCTCCACCGCTCACTTCGAGGCGGAGGCGCTTGCCGAGAACATCGCGGCGATAGTCAAAATGGGCACGCCGGTGCGGGATTACGACGGCAAGGTCTTCTGCTTCATCGAGGCGGGCAAGGACCGCGCGACCTACGCGATGTTCAACTACCAGAATCCGCCCGATCCGAAGGCGCCGACCCGGGCAGTGCACTGGTTCAAGATCGCGTACAACAAGCTGTACTGGGCGTCGGCCCGCGGCCTGCTCTGAGGAGGCGACCATGAGCACCTCAAACGAGGCGATCTCGACCGAGCTCGAGGTCCAGCGCGTGGTCCAAGCCGCGCGCGACGCGCTCACCGACGAGATGGTGGGCCGGCTCACCGAGGCGGTCGGGGAAGGCCTGAGCCTGCTCGATCAAGTCAACCGGTCGGGGCTGGAAAAGGCGCTGCCTTCGATCGCGAGAATGGTGCGCGACGGCGACCTGGAGCGGCTGGTCCAGCTGGCGCGCGTCTATGGCTCTGCCGAAGATGCCCTCAGCGACGAGATGATCGGGCGTCTGGCCGGAACGATGGCCGAAGGGCTGTCGCTGATGGACCGCCTGAGCCGCGGCGGCGCGCTCCACCTGGTCGACATGCTCGAGAAAATGCAGGCCTCGGGCGCGCTGGAGCGCATTGCTGTCACCCTGCCCAGGATCATGGAGCGGCTCGAGCACATCGAGCACGTCCTCGGCAGCCTGGAAGCGGCAGTGGCCGAGGCCGAGCGCATGCCGGCGCCGCAGGGCGGGATCGGGGGTCTGTTGAAGATCGCGCGCGACGCCGAAACCCAGCGCGGCCTGCAACTGCTGGTGACCCTCAACAAGAAGCTGCGTAGCCAGGCGAAGTGACGGGGGCGGCGACTCTGCGCGGACGGAGGTCCCGCCTGCGCAGGGGCTCTTGCGCATATTAATGAGAATGATTATCATTAGAGAATCGATCTCATAGACTTGGCGCGACCGCGATGAATGCGAGAAATTGGCTGATGACGCTTGCAGTGACGGCTCCGATCGGGGCGCTGGCGCAAACGTCGGAATTCACTCTGACGATCAAGAAGCACCGTTTCGTGCCGAGTGAGCTCACGGTGCCGGCAGGCAAGCGGCTGCGGCTGGTGATCGACAACCAGGACCCGACGCCGGAGGAGTTCGAGAGCCACTCTTTGCGGGTCGAGAAAGTGATTCCCGGCCGCAGCAAAGGGGCGCTCAGCGTCGGGCCGCTGAAGCCGGGAGCCTACGAGTTCGTCGGCGAGTTTCATGAATCCACCGCCAAGGGCACGCTACACGCCAAGTGAGAGATCATGCTCGGTTCCGCCGTTATCGTATTTCGTGAAACCCTTGAAGCGGCGCTGATCGTCGCTATCGTGATGGGGGCGAGCCGCGGCGTGGCGGCGCGCGGGCGCTGGATCGCGGGCGGAGTGGCGCTCGGAATCGCCGGGGCGTTGATTGTGGCGGCCTTCGCGGGCGCCATTTCGCAGGCGGTGCAGGGGCGAGGCCAGGAGCTGTTCAACGCGACGGTGTTGCTGGTCGCGGTCGCGATGCTCGCCTGGCACAACGTCTGGATGAGCTCGCATGCGCGCAAGCACGTGGAAGAGATGCGCCATCT
>CAZLUX010000279.1:0-2142 GCA_964562815.1 uncultured Enterobacteriaceae bacterium | reverse complement strand
CTCTCGCCGTGGCTGGGCGCGCTGCTCGCGAGCGCCTTCGCCCTCTACCACGGCGCTGCGCACGCCGCCGAGCTGCCCGCGACGGCCGCCGCGCTGCCGTACGCGGCGGGATTCATCGCCGCGACCGCGCTGCTGCTCGCCGCGGGCGTGTGCGTCGGCAGCCTCGCCCGGCGCCTCGTCGCCTACTCCCAGCTGCGAACCGCGACCCGCCGCGCCCGCGCCGGTTCCGGGCGCGCGCAGGGCAGGAAGCGGCCGTGACCGGGGCGGCCCGTGAAGCGGCCGTCCTCGTACACGACCTCGCCGCGTGAGAGCGTGATCGCCGGCCAGCCGGTGATCCGCAGTCCCTCGTAGGGGGTGTAGTCGACCGCGTGATGCAGCGCGGCGTTGGTGATCGTGACCTCGCGCTGCGCGTCCCACACGACCAGGTCGGCGTCGCTGCCCACGGCGATCGTGCCCTTTTGCGGGTACAGGCCGTACATGCGCGCCGGGTTGGCCGCGGTCAGCGCGACGAACCTCCGCAGATCGATGCGCCCCTTCAGGACGCCTTCGGAGAAGAGCAGCGGCAGGCGCGTCTCGAGACCGGGGATCCCGTTCGGGATGTGGGGAAACGCGACCTCGCGCCCTTCGGGCTTCTTGCCCTGCGGGTCCTCGTAGCGGAACGGCGCGTGGTCGGAGGAGAGCACGCTGCAGTCGCCGCCCGCGAGCGCGCGCCAGACCTCGGCCTGGCTCGCCTCGTCGCGCGGCGGCGGGCTGCAGACGCACTTCGCGCCGTGGTAGCCCCCGGCCCCCAGGTGCGCCGCGGTGAGCAGCAGGTACTGGGGGCAGGTTTCGGCGTGGATGTTCAGCCCGCGCTCGCGCGCCCGGCGGATCTGCTCGAAGGCCTCGCCGCCGGAGACGTGCACGATCAGGATCGGCAGGTCGACGAGCTCCGAGAGCGCGATCGCGCGATGGGTCGCCTCGCGCTCGACCGCGGGAGGACGCGAGGCGGCGTGGTACGCGGGGGCGGTGCGCCCGGCCGCGACCAGCTTCTCGGTGAGCCAGGCGATGGCGTCGGAGTTCTCGGCGTGCACCATCACCATCGCGCCCTCGCGGCGCGCGAGGTCCATGACCTCCAGAATCTCGCGGTCAGAGAGCTTCAGGTCGTCGTAGGTCATGTAGATCTTGAACGAGGTGTAGCCGTCGCGGATCAGGCGCGGCAGCTCCTCGGCCAGGACCCGCGGCGAGGGGTCGCTCACGATCAGGTGGAAGGCGTAGTCGATGCACGCCTTGCCCTCGGCCCTGCGGTGGTAGTCGGCCACCGCCGCCGCCAGCGACTGGCCCTTGGCCTGCGCCGCGAACGGGATCACGGTGGTGGTGCCGCCGCAGGCCGCCGAGCGCGTGCCCGAGGCGAAATCGTCGGCCATCTTCATCGGCGCCGGCATCGGCTGGTCGAGGTGGCAATGGCCGTCGACGCCTCCGGGCAGCACCAGGCGCCCGCCGGCGTCGATTTCGCGCGCGGCCTTCGGCAATCCCTCGCCGAGCGCGACGATGCGCCCGCCCGCGACGCCGATGTCGCAGCGCCGGTCCTCGGACTCCGTCACCAGGTGTGCGTTGCGAACGACGAGATCCATGACCTTCAAACCTCGCGAAACAGACGCCCCCAGCCCCGCACCCGGCGGGTGTCGACCCCGGCGAGCTTGAGCGACTTCCATACCACGGTGGCGATGCTGTCGTAGACCGGGATGCCGAGCTCGCGCTCGAGCTCCTCGGCGAGCGGCGCGCCGCGCAGGTTGGTGCAGAAGATCGTGATCGCCTGCGGCTTTGCCCGCGCCACCTCGCGCGCCATCGCGCGCAGCTGATCGGCGCTCACCTCGGAGAACGAGTAGTTGTCCTGCAGGCCGAGGTGGCGCTCGGCGGCGCACTCGAAGCCCGAGCGCGCGTAGTTCGCGACAATCTTCTGCTGCACGTCGTCGAGGTAGGGCGAGACCAGGCCGAAGCGCGCGACGCCGGTGAGGCGGAAGATCTCGTTCAGCGCGAGCACCGAGGTGCAGGCCGGGATTCCGGTCGCCTCGGTGATCCTGCGGCACAGCCGCTCGTCGGCGTCGAAGCCGAGCCAGCCCGAGGAGGTGCCGTTCCAGCCGATGCAGTCGAGCTTCGCGTGCG
>CAZLUX010000278.1:1940-2150 GCA_964562815.1 uncultured Enterobacteriaceae bacterium | reverse complement strand
AGAAGCGCTTCGGCAAGACGCTCGAGGCGTGGGCCGGCGACCCGAAGGCGGCGCTCGCCGCGCTGCGCGGCGCGCTCGAGCCCGCGCGCCCGGTGGTGGTCGAGAGCCCGTTCCTGTCCGGCCGCGCCCCGGGCTTCGCCGACTACATCCTGTTCGGCGCCTTCCAGTGGGCGCGCGCGGTCTCGCCGATCCGCCTGCTCGAGCCCGACG
>CAZLUX010000278.1:0-1930 GCA_964562815.1 uncultured Enterobacteriaceae bacterium | reverse complement strand
GGGTAGCCTTTGGCCTCGCGAGCGCGTCATGGACCTGTACGGCGGCTACGCGCGCGAGGCCAAAGGCTACCCCGTCTGGGCATGAAGGAGACCCGATGATCGACCTCTATTACTGGACCACCCCGAACGGCCACAAGATCACGATCTTCCTCGAGGAAGCCGGGATCCCCTACCGCATCGTGCCGGTCAACATCGGCCGCGGCGACCAGTTCAAGCCCGAGTTCCTGCGCATCGCGCCGAACAACCGCATGCCGGCGATCGTCGACCACGAGCCGGCGGGCGGCGGCGCGCCGATACCGGTGTTCGAGTCCGGCGCGATCCTGCTCTATCTGGCGGACAAGACCGGCCGCTTCCTGCCGCGCGAGACGCGGGCGAGGAACGAGGTGATGCAGTGGCTGTTCTGGCAGATGGCCGGCCTCGGGCCGATGGCCGGGCAGACCCACCACTTCCTGCACTACGCGCCCGAGCGCATCGAGTACGCGGTGCAGCGCTACGTGAACGAGACCTCGCGTCTGTACAAGGTGCTCGACAACCGGCTCGCCGGGCGCGAGTTCGTCGCCGGCGAATACTCGATCGCCGACATGGCGAGCTACCCCTGGGTCGTGGCCTGGAAGCGCCAGCAGCAGGACCTCGGCGCGTTCGCGAACCTGAAGCGCTGGTTCGACGCCATGGCGAAGCGCCCCGCGGTCGTGCGCGCCTACGAGGTCGGCGCCTCGGTCAACACCGCGCCGGTGGTCGACGAGCAGGCGAAGAAGCTGCTGTTCGGCCAGAGCGCGCACACCGCCGCCGCGCGATGAGCGCGGGGCCGAAGGAGGTCAACGCCGAGCTGATCGGCGCCCTGCCCGACGAGGGTCCGGTGGTGATGGTCAACCTGGTGCGCTACCGCGACCGCGCCGAGTACCTGCGCTACAGCGCGCTCACCATGCCGCTCATCAAGCAGCGCGGCGGCACCGTGCTGTGGGCCGGCGACGCCGAGGGCGCGGCCTTCGGCGCGCCGGAGGAGAACCGCTGGGACTACGTGGTGCTGGTGCGCTACCCCTCGCGCGCCGCCTTCCTCGAGATGGTGGCCTCGCCCGAGTACGCCGCGGCGAACGCCCACCGCGAGCGCGGGCTGGAAAAGCACGTCATCCTCGCCGCCAGCGAGACCTACTCCAAGCTCAAGGCCTGAGGCGCGTCAGCCGTCCTCGCGCGCCGGGTCGCCCGCGGACAGCACGTCGCGGAACTCGGGGAAGCGCTTCCACTTCGGCACCGGCGGCACCTTGCCTTCGCAGGGCACGTAGGTGCGACGTCTCGACCCGCTGCATGCGGTGGATGTAGCGCGGGCAGTTGGGGAAGATGCGCTCGGCGCGCACGCGCTCGACGAGCTGCGCGCCCTCGATGTCGTCGATGAGCGGGTCGTGCTCGTCGATGCTCGCCGAGCCGACCACGCGCAGCCGCCGCGGCTGCTCGAAGTCGATGAACAGCAGCCCCACCGCCGGATTGAGCGAGATGTTGCCGAGGCTCTTGAACATGCCGTTGCCGTCGTAGCTCGGGAACGCGAGCGTGCGCGGATCGAGCACGCGCACGAAGCCGGGCAGGCCGCCCTTGTGCGAGCAATCGGGCCGCCCCTGGGCGTCGGCGGTGGCGAGGAAGAACAGCCCGCTCGCCTCGATGAAGGCGCGGTCCTCGGCCGTGAACTCGGTGCGCGAGAGCTTCTCCTGCAGTCGGTCGGCGAGCCGCCGCGTGTCGAAACGGTCCTGCCAGGTGCGCGAGCCTTCGTGGTACATGAGCCCCCCGCGTGTGGATGGTGACTAGCGTTGCAGCTGGTCCTTCTTGTCCTTCTTCTTGGCCCACTCGTCGGCGTCGGCCGGAGCGGGCTTGCGCTCGATGATCGGGGGCCAGCTCGCCGCCAGCTCCTTGTTGAGGGCGATGAACGCCTGCTGCTCGTCGG
>CAZLUX010000277.1:0-2154 GCA_964562815.1 uncultured Enterobacteriaceae bacterium | reverse complement strand
TTCTCGTCAACAACGCCGGCTGGGACCGGTTCCAGAATTTCCTCGACACCGATCCCGCCGAGTGGGAGCAGCTCATCGCGGCCAACCTGCGGGGGCCGCTCAACATGCACCACCTGGTGCTGCCGCAGATGGCCGCGCGCGGCGCGGGCAGAGTGGTGAACATCTCGTCGGACGCCGCGCGCGTGGGCTCCTCGGGCGAGTCGGTGTACTCGGCCTGCAAGGGCGGAATCCTCGCGCTCACCAAGACGCTCGCGCGCGAGCTCGCGCGCAAGGGCGTGACCGTGAACGCGGTCTGCCCGGGCCCGACCGACACGCCGATCCTGCGCGGCTTCCTCGGCGAGGGCGAGGCCGGGCAGAAGGTCTACGACGCGCTCGTACGCGCGATTCCGCAGAAGCGCATCGGGCAGCCGGAAGACGTGCCCGGCATCGTCGCCTTCCTCGCCTCCGACGAGGCGGCCTACATCACCGGGCAGGTGATAAGCGTCTCGGGCGGCCTGACGATGGCGGGCTGATGCCGGGCCCGAGCCGCAGCGACCTCGAGCGGGCCGCGGAACTCGTGCATTCGGCCATGGCGCCCACGCCGCAGTACTGCTGGCCCCTGCTCAGCGAGCACGCGCAAGCCGAGCTCTGGGTCAAGCACGAGAACCACACTCCCACCGGAGCGTTCAAGCTGCGTGGCGGGCTGGTGCTCATCGATCGCCTCAAGCGCGCCGAGCCGAAGCTCGCGGGCGTCGTCAGCGCGACGCGCGGCAATCACGGCCAGAGCCTGGCCTATGCCGGCCATCGGCACGGGGTCCGCACCGTCATCGTGGTGCCTCGCGGCAACAGCCGCGACAAGAATGCCGCGATGCGCGCCTGGGGCGCGGAGCTGATCGAACATGGGCAGGACTTCGACGAGGCGCGCGAGCACGCGGCGAGGCTTGCGGCGACCGAGGGGCTGCGCCTGGTCGGCCCGTTCGTGCCCGAGCTGGTCGCCGGGGTCGCAAGCTACGCACAGGAGCTCTATGGCGCGGTCCGGGATATCGACGAAGTCTACGTTCCCATCGGCTGCGGCTCGGGGATCTGCGGGCTGATCGCGTGGCGCGACGCGCTCGGCATCGCGACGAGGATCGTCGGCGTGGTCGCCGACCGCGCGCCCTGCTACGCGCTGTCGTTCGAGGCCGGCAAGCCGGTCGCGACGGAGAGCGCCGACACCTTCGCCGACGGCATGGCGGTGCGCGTGCCGGTACCCGAGGCGCTGGAGGCGATCCGCGCCGGCGCCGAGCGCATCGTGCGGGTGAACGACGACGAGATCAGGGCGGCGATGCGCGAGCTCTTCCGCTGCACGCACAACGTCGCCGAGGGCGCGGGCGCGGCGGCGCTCGCTGCGTTGCTCAAGGACACGAAGCGCCGGGGCAGCCGCTTTGCAATGATCCTTTCGGGCGGCAACATCGACCGCGAGATCTACCTCGAGGCCCTGAAGGGCTGACGCGGCTTGCGCCGCCGCAGCGCGAGCAGCAGGAGATAGACGCCCGCGGCGGCGGCGAGGTGCTTGAGGGTATGGCCGCTCGCCCAGTGCCCGAACGCGTAGACCTGCCGGTCGCAGGTTTCGAGCGCCTTCGCCAGGCCGTAGAACGCGGCGACCGCGAAGATCACCGCGCCGTGCGTGTAGCGCGAGCGGTACAGGGCGGCGACCGCCAGGATCACTGCGATCGAGCCGAACTGCACCGCCATGTACGGGCGCAGGTTCTCGAACCCGGCGAGCGCGCTCCAGCGCCACCAGGCGACGCTCGCGATGCCGAGGATCACGAGCGGCGCGAGCAGCACGTCGCCGGCGCGCACGCTGACCCGCTCGGAGATCACCGCCGCGAGCAGCGACATGAACGCGATCGTCATCGGCAGCCGGTCCCACACCAGGCGCGCGTCGTCCGGCACGAGGTGATACCACCCCGAGCCGATCGAGGTCAGCGCCACGCCGGCGAAGAACACCCACCAGGGCCGCATCTCGCGCGGCGAGGCGAAGCGCGCCGATCCGCCCGCGGCGCGCTCGCGCCACAGGAACGCGAGCCCCAGCGCCCCGACCAGCAGGAAAGCGAGGTTCGACAGCGTGTCGGCGGCGTTCGGAATCGAGAGCCACGCGCGCGCATCGGCGAAGCGGTGGTAGGCCTGCGACTG
>CAZLUX010000276.1:0-2165 GCA_964562815.1 uncultured Enterobacteriaceae bacterium | reverse complement strand
TCCGCCGCCGCCCTGCGGGCGCGCTCGGCGAGGTCCTCGGCGGAGGCGCTCGAGATCGGGTGCTCGACGACGACGAAGCGGTAGCCCTCGGCGCCGAGCGCGCGCGCCATGAGCTCGGCGGCGCTGACGAAGTTCGACGTCATGATCCCCGCCGAAGGCAGGCCCAGGCGCTCGCCGATGATGGAGTCGTGCAAACTGCACGACGAGCAGCTCCCTCAGTCGCCGATGCCCGAGACGAGCGCCTGCCAGCGCTCGGCCTCGGTCATGATCTCGGCCTCGGCCGGCGCGCTGTAGTTGGACTTCGTCGTGCGCACGACTTCGGCCACGCCGTAGCGCTCCTTCAGCTCGCTCTCGAAGGCATCGAAGAACGGCTTGGTGCCCTTCTTGCCGTTGGAGACGATGCCCAGCGTCGCCCCCTTCAGGGTGGCGAGGCGCTTCGCCGGCGCGAACGCCGCGGCGCCGGACTCGTGCGTGGGGTCGAGGAACTCGATGGCCATGCCTGTCCTTTCAAACCTCGCAGTCGACGCAGGCGCCGATCGCCATCGTCACCGCGCGGCTCTTGTTGCCGTACCAGGGCGGGATCACCGCGCCGAAGCCGCCCGCCGGGCCGCCCGCGGCGACGACCAGGACGTCCTCGGGCGAGCCGAAGGCCGCGTACTCGCGCTCGCCGCGCTCGCCGACCACCGAGCCCTTGCCGCAGTCGGCCCACTCGCTGCGGCGCACGCGCGCCTCGCGGTACAGGTACTCGCGCACGTCGGCCTTCGACCAGCCGGCGCGCTCGAAGTGCGCGCGCAGCTGCGGCGGAACGACGACCGCGTAGTTGCCCGGCCAGATCGAGTAGTGGCGCATGCTGGCGCGGATCTCCGAGGCGTAGGTATCGAGGATCTCCTCGGGCGCGGTGGTCCACTCGTTCATGAGCTGGCGCGGCGCGCCGGCGGCGAGCACGGTCACCGCCGAGGCCCCCGGCGGCACGCCGCGCTCCTCGGCGAGCGGCAGCCAGGGCGTGCCCTCCTCGTCCTCGGCGACGCAGTAGCTGATCTTGCCGGGGTGGCCGAGCGTCGAGCGGTCGATCTCGCCCGGGCGCGCGTCGAGCAGGTTGAGCAGCACGAGCCGGATCGCGCGCCCGATCACGCTCGTCGCGCGGTCGCTCGGCCCCAGCGCGTTGAACGTGCCGCACATGCCGAGCTCGGCGCGGACCGGGCCGTTGACGACGACGAGGATCGCGGCGCCGCCGGTGCTCGCGGTGGCGCCGTGCAGCAGGAACGGCTCCTGCAGCATCGCCGTGAACGCGGCGACCACCACCGGGAAGTGCATCGGCAGGCAGCCCGCCATCACCGCGTTGACCGCGAGCTTCTCGGCGGTGATCGGGCGGCTCCGCACCGGCTCGATGCCGACGAGCTGCCCGGGCGGCATCAGCGCCCACTCGAGACAGGCATTCACCAGCGGCGGCGTCGGCGGAACCACCGGCAGGCCGTCGGTCCAGCCGCGGCTGTGCAAGACCTCCTGCGCCGCGGCGAAGTCGTCGGCGCGGTGGCGCTTCGAGCGCAAGCCGGCTCCGGGCTTCGTTGCGGGCTGAGCGTTGCTCACCATTCGGCGTAGAGCAGCCCGTCTTCGATCTTGCTCGGGTAGCGCTTGAGCGGCCGGTCGCCCTTCGCGGTGCATTCGCCGCTCGCGATATCGAAGGTCCAGCCGTGCTTCGGGCACCTGAGCGCGCCGCCCTCGAGCGCCTCGAGCGGGATCGGCGTGCGCTGGTGCGGGCAGTGGTTGTCGTACACCGTGCAGGCGCCGTTCGCGCGGTAGACGAGCAGGGTGCGGCCGTCGCGCTCGAGGCGAGTCAGCCGCCCGCCGAAAGCGTCGAGCCTGCCGAGCTCGTGCCAGGCCGCCGGCTCCGTCGCGTCCGGGCTGAACTCGGGCAGGCCGGAGGCGAGCAGCACGTCGACCGCCCAAACGATCTTGGAGAGCCCCAGCGCCGGAAACGCCATCAGCAGCGCGTCGAGGATCTCCTCCGCGCTCGCGCCGTCGCCGAGCGCGCGCTTGGTGTACTGCAGCAGCCCGCGCTCGGTCTGCGAGTGCACCTTGGTGATGACCGAGATGAGCGAGCGCGTCTTCGGCTCGAGCCGGCTGCCCGCGTCCTTGAGGAAGCGGAAGTAGTGGCCCATCGCCTC
>CAZLUX010000275.1:0-2182 GCA_964562815.1 uncultured Enterobacteriaceae bacterium | reverse complement strand
TCGACGGCCAGAACGTCGTCCCGGGCGTGCACGCGGTGCTCGAGCAGATGGAAGCCTTCAGCGACCAGGTGCGCGAAGGGCGCTGGCTCGGCCATACCGGCAAGCGGATCCGCAACGTCGTCAACATCGGCATCGGCGGCTCGGACCTCGGCCCGGCGATGGCCTGCCAGGCGCTTCGCCACTACGGCACGCGGGAGATGACCTTCCGCTTCGTCTCGAACGTCGACGGCACCGACTTCGCCGAGGCCACCCGCGGCCTCGACCCCGCCGAGACGCTGTTCATCGTCTGCTCGAAGACCTTCACCACGCTCGAAACGCTCGCCAACGCGCGCAGCGCGCGCGCCTGGAGCCTCGCCGCGCTCGGCGACGAGAAGGCGGTGCGGCGCCATTTCGTCGCGGTCTCGACGAACGCCAGCGAGGTCTCGAAGTTCGGCATCGACACGCAGAACATGTTCGGCTTCTGGGACTGGGTCGGCGGGCGCTACTCGCTCGGCTCGGCGGTCGGCCTCTCGCTCATGCTCTCGATCGGGGCGGAGAGCTTCCGCGCGATGCTGGCGGGGTTCCACGCCGTCGACCGCCATTTCCGCACCGCGCCGCTGGAGAAGAACCTGCCGGCGCTGATGGGGCTGATCTCGCTCTGGTACAACGAGTTCTTCGGCGCCCAGAGCACCGCGGTGCTGCCCTACGACCAGTACCTCGCGCGCCTGCCCGCCTACCTGCAGCAGCTGGTGATGGAGTCTAACGGCAAGCACGTCACGCTCGAGGGCGCGCGCGTCGACTACCAGACCTCGCCCGTGGTCTGGGGCGAGCCCGGCACCAACGGCCAGCACTCGTTCTATCAGATGCTGCACCAGGGCACGCGGCTCGTGCCCTGTGACTTCATCGGCTTCTGCAAGCCGCTCAACCCGCTCGACGGCCACCACGACCTGCTGATGGCGAACATGTTCGCCCAGGCCGAGGCGCTCGCCTTCGGCAGGAAGGCCGACGACAAGGCGCCGCAGCGCAACTTCGAGGGCAACCGCCCGAGCAACACGATCCTCGCCGAGCGACTCGATCCCCGCACGCTCGGATCCCTGATCGCGCTCTACGAGCACAGCGTCTTCACCCAGGGCGCGATCTGGGGCATCGACTCCTTCGACCAGTGGGGCGTCGAGCTAGGCAAGGCGCTCGCGCAGCGCATCGCGGGCGAGCTCGCGCCGGGCGCCGCGCCGGCCGAGCACGACAGCTCGACCGCGGCGCTGATCGCGCGCTATCGGCGCCTGCGCGGTTAGCGTCCGTGCTCGTGCCGGTCTAGGTCGAAGACCGCGAAGTTGGGCGATTTGCCCGTGATCGGCCGCTCGGCCGCGTAGGGCGAGAGCTTCACGGTCCAGCCGCCGGTCGCCTCCGCCTGCCAGTCGATCCGGTCGGCGAGGCGCTCGCGCAGCAAGCGCGACTCGTTCTCGCCCTCGCGCACGTGATCCCTGCCCGGCCCGCCCGAGAGACGATCGTGTCCGCCCTCCCCGATCAGCCAATCGCTGCCCTCGCCGCCGTCGATCGTGTCGTTGCCGCCGGCGGCGTCGAACGCGGCCGGCCGGGCGAACGCTTCGGCGACCTCGTGAAGCGCAGCATGGAACTCGTGCCCGTCGACGCCCGCCGCGCGGACGACCGTTACGCTGGAGAACGCGACGCTGTCGCCGAACAGGAGGTCGTCGCCGGCGCCGCCTTGGATCGTATCGGCTCCGCCCACGACGAGCTCGGACGCGCCATCGCGCTCATGATCGAAGTCACCGCTATGCCAATCCCCGTCATGCCGATCGCCGTTCGTAACCGCGCCCACCGCGGCCAGCAGTGTCACCGTCGGCTGACAATTCACGAACGAGTCGCCGATCGCCAGGTCGTTGCCGTCGCCGCCGCCGATCACGTCGTTGCCCGAGACGATCAGATCGACGTGGTGCTCGATCACGGTCTCGAGGTGCTGGTGATGCGTGACCTGCACGACAACGTCGTTCAGGCTCCGCGCGATCCGCAACAGGTCGGCCAGCGCGTCGCCCATGCGGTCGCCCGCGCCGGCGATGGCGTATTCGAGGTGCTCGAAGCTCTCGGCCAGGTCGACCGGCAGGCCGATCGAGGGCGCGACCGTGATGCTGTCGTCGCCGATCAGGGTGTCGTCGCCCGCGCCGCCGTCGAGCACGTCGCTGCCGAC
>CAZLUX010000274.1:0-2202 GCA_964562815.1 uncultured Enterobacteriaceae bacterium | reverse complement strand
CGTGGGCGGACCAGGTGCGCGAGTTCCGCGACGACGGCTTCTACGAGCGCTTCCCGGCCAAGGGCGAGATCGAGCGCGTCGCGCGGATCCACCGCGACCTGGCGCGGGCGGCAAAGATCGAGATCAGCCGACCCAAGCAGTGACGCGCTTTCATGGGTATTCTGAAGGGCTACTTCGAATCCAACCCCGGTCGACTGATCCATAAGTGGACCCACTACCTCGAGGTCTACGAAGCGCATTTCGAGCGTTTTCGAGGCCGCGAGGTGCATGTGATGGAAATCGGCGTCTACTATGGCGGCTCGCTGCAGATGTGGAAGCACTACTTCGGCCCCGAGGCACACGTTTACGGTGTCGACATCAATCCCGCTTGCCGGCAATTCGAGGAGGAGCGGGTGCGGGTGCTGGTGGGGGACCAGGCCGACCGCGGATTCTTGCGCTCTGTTCGCGCCGAGGTTCCCAGGGTCGATATCCTGATCGACGACGGCGGGCACCGCATGGACCAGCAGATCGTCACCTTCGAAGAGCTGTTTCCGCACATCTCGGAGGACGGCATCTATCTGTGCGAGGATCTGCACACCAGCTACTTGCCGGAGTTCGGCGGCGGCTATCGTCGTTCAGGCACTTTCATCGAGACTGCCAAGGGGTTGGTGGACAAGCTCAATGCTTGGCATACGCGCGAGCCCGATGCGTTCGAGGTCGATGACTTCACCCTTTCGGCGCATTCGCTGCACTTCTATCCGGGCATGCTGGTCATCGAGAAGCGGCGCATGCAAATGCCGCATGCGCGAAAGACCGGGGTCCCGGGAACCGGGCGCTAGGCGCCGGGAATCAGCCCCTCGACGGCAAGGCGCTCTACGTCCGCGTCGGAGAAGCCGAGTTCGGCCAGGAGCGGCCGCGTATGCTCGCCCAGTGCGGGCAGGGGCCCCATCTTCGCCTCGAATCCCGACAAGTTGAATGGCGGCAGCAGCGCCTGCAGCGGCCCCTGCGGCGAATCCACGGTCCGCCAGCGACCGCGGGCCTCGAGCTGCGGATGGGACCAGAATTGCTCCATTGTGTTCAGGCGCGCGTTGGCGATTCCCGCGGCCTCGAGTTTTTCGATCACTTGTGCTGCCGTCAACCGCGAGAATATGCGTTCGATCTCGGCGTGGGTCGCGTCGCGATTCGCGTATCGCGCGGGGCCCGTGGCGAAGCGCGGATCGGTCGCGAGCGAAGGCTGGCCGAGCACCGTCTCGCAGAAGCGGGAGAACTCGCGATCGTTCTGGATGCTGAGAAAGACCGTGCCGCCGTCGCCGGCGTGGAACGGGCCGTAGGGCACGATCGTCGCGTGGTACGCCCCGCGCCGCGGTGGGGCGCTGCCGCCGTAATGGGTGAAGTAGGCCGGGAAGCCCATCCACTCGCCCAGCGCCTCGAACATGGTGATGTCCAGCGTCGCCCCTTCGCCGCTGCGCTCGCGCCGCAGCAGCGCGGCGAGGATCGACGAGAACGCGTACATGCCGGCAGCGATATCCGCAACCGGAATCCCGGCCTTGGCGGGCGCATCGTCGGTGCCGGTCACCGACAGCAGCCCGGCTTCGCACTGCACCAGCAGGTCGTAGGCCTTTTTGTGCGCATACGGCCCGGCCGGCCCGTAACCCGAGATGCCGCACCAGACGAGCCGGGGGTGCCGGGCACGCAGCGTCTCCGCCCCCAGGCCGAGGCGCTCCGCGGCGCCCGGCGCGAGGTTTTGCAGGAAGACGTCGGCGCGCGCGACCAGGCGGGCGAGCACCTCCTGCGCCCGGGGGTGCTTGAGATCGAGGGCCAGGCTTTCCTTCGAGCGGTTGACCCAGACGAAGTGCGACGACAGGCCCTTCACGCTGCGGTCGTAGCCGCGCGCCGCGTCGCCGGTGCCCGGGCGCTCGATCTTGATCACGCGTGCGCCGAGCTCGGCGAGCTGCCGCGTGGCGAACGGGCCGGCGATCACCTGCTCGAGCGCGACTACGGTCACGCCGTCCAGCGGGCGCATCATGTGAAGCTCACCAGCAAGCCCTTGAGCGGCAGGCCCTCGAACGCGGTGCTCCACGATTCGCCGGGCGCGACCGGGTGCGCGTCGGTCAGAGTTCCGGTGCTGATCAGCTCGCCCGCGGCAAGCGGCGGCGCATCGGGTTGCTGCGACAGGATCTCGACCAGGAAGGCGAGCGCCTCGAGCGGGCTGCCGAGCACGTT
>CAZLUX010000273.1:0-2220 GCA_964562815.1 uncultured Enterobacteriaceae bacterium | reverse complement strand
GCTCCTGCGCTGCCCGATCGTCCGCGCTCGCGGCGCGCGCCATCGCTCCCGAGGGCTTGCCGGTGTCCGCCTTCGACAGCCTGAGCTCGTCCTTCTGCTCGGCAGGCGCGGCCTTCTCGGGAGCCGTGCTGATGCTCCCGCTCACCGCCTGCTCACCGGCGGCTGCGCTCGCGGCCTTTGCGGCAGCTGCCGCCGCGAGCTTGCGGCGATATGCGGCGAAGTCGGCCATTTGCGACCGCACCAGGCGCGTCGCGGTGTCCGGATCGATCGTGGCAACCGCCTCGTGATCGGGGATGTCGAGGATCTTGCCGGCGCGCACAAGATTGATGTTGTCGCGTATGAACGCCTCTTTGTTCGCACGGTAGAGCGCGATCAGCATCTGGTTGTAGGTGACGCCGGAGGGCAAATTCCGGCGCGCAATCTCACCCAGCGTGTCCCCCTTCTTGACCTTGTAGGTCACGGGGGCCTTCGGAACCGGCAGGAACGGAGGCGTTGGAGGGCCCGCCTCAGCCGGGGCCGCTGCCGCCGGCGCCGCTTCGCTTTGAGCCGCTTCGCTGGGAGGCGCCTGGGTCGGAGCCGCCTCCGCCGGCGCTGCTTCGAGCGGCTTCTCTTCGATCGGCGCGGGAGCGGCCCGCACCGTCGCTGCTGCAGCCGCTGGCGCAGGCTTTGCCATGGGGGTCGCCGACGGCTCCACGGCGGTTTCCTTCGGCATCTTGTAGGTTGGCGGATCGAGCAGGAAGGTGTACTCGCGCACGAGCCGCCCGCTCGACCACTGCAGCTCTACCAGAATGTCGAGGAAGGGATCGTTGACCGGCTGCTTGGTGGTTAGCTTGAGCACCGGCTTGTTTGCGTTGCGGTGCTCGACCTTGATCTGCATGCCGAGCAGCACCGGATTGAAATCGATGCCCGCCGCACGAAACGCATCCTGCGAAGCAAGGCGAGCGGTGACCGAATCCATCTCGCCCGGACGCTCCGAGACGATCTGGATTTCCGCGTTCAGCGGCTGCCCGAGCGCCGACAAGACTCGCAAATTGCCCAGGCCCACGGCGTGAGCGAGCAACGGCATCGCCAGCAGCGCCGCGGCGAAAATTCTCATTCCGATGGATTTGCCCACGGTCCCACCCTGACTCAATTTGCGGTCCCCAAGTAAAATAACATCATGGTGTTAGGCTGGCAAGCTGAGAGATTTTCTCGATTGTTTCAGCTTTCCACCGGAAGTTGTTATGGAATTTTGCCACTTCAACGACCCAAAACCACGATCAAAATTGCCTCCGCCGCGCCATCCGTTCGCTTACCCGCCGACCCCTGCCTCGAGCAGGATGCGAAGCATGCGACGCAAGGGCTCGGCCGCCCCCCAGAGCAGCTGGTCTCCCACCGTGAACGCCGCGAGATAGTCGCCGCCCATCGGAAGCTTTCGCAACCGCCCGATCGGCACGGAAAGCTTGCCTGTGACCGCCGCGGGCGTCAGCTCGGAAAGGGATTCCTCGCGCCGGTTGGGAATGACCTTTACCCATTCGTTCGCCTCGGCAATCATGCCCTCGAGCTCGCCCAAGGGGACGTCTTTTCTGAGCTTGATCGTGAGCGCCTGGCTATGGCAGCGCATCGCGCCGACACGCACGCAGATACCGTCGACCGGCACCGGCCTGTCGCCTCGGCCGAGGATCTTGTTGGTCTCGGCCTGCCCCTTCCACTCCTCGCGGCTCTGCCCGTTGCCGAGGTCCTTGTCGATCCATGGCAGCAGGCTCGCCGCAAGCGGATAGCCGAAATTCGCTTTCGGCATGCTGGGGCCGCGAATCGCCTCCGTCACCTCGCGATCGATTTCCAGCGCGCTCGAGGCGGGATCCGCGAGAAGCTTCTTCGCGCTGTCGCCCACCCGCGCCATCTGCTCGGCAAGCTCGCGCATATTCGCCGCGCCAGCCCCCGACGCCGCCTGGTAGGTCATGCTCGTCATCCATTCCACCAGGTCGTGCTGAAACAGTCCCGCCACCCCCATCAGCATCAGACTCACCGTGCAGTTGCCGCCGATGAAGTTCTTGCCGCCCTTGGCGATCGAGTCCTCGATGACCGCCATATTGACCGGATCCAGGACGATCACCGCATCGTCGTTCATCCGTAGCGCGCTTGCGGCGTCGATCCAGTAACCGGTCCAACCTGCGCGGCGCAGTTTCGGGTAGACGTCGTTGGTGTAGTCGCCCCCCTGGCAGGAAACGATCACCGGCA
>CAZLUX010000272.1:0-2238 GCA_964562815.1 uncultured Enterobacteriaceae bacterium | reverse complement strand
CTGCGGGTGGAGCAGCGCGCCGGGGAATACTGGGCGAGCTGGGGCGGACGGCCGAACGGCGTCGATCGACCCGCGCCGGTCAGGTCCTAGCGCCGGGAAACGCCACCGCGACGCGCAGGCCCTTGCCGCCCGGGCCTTCGCCAAGCGTGACCTGCGCGCCGTGGATCGCGGCGATGCGCTCGACGATCGACAGGCCGAGGCCGCTGCCGCTCGGCTCGGTGCCGGGCAGCCGGTAGAAGCGCTCGGTCACGCGCGCGCGCGCCTCGGGCGGGATGCCGGGTCCCTGGTCCGCGACCGACAGCTCGGTGCCCCGCAGCTCGACCCGCACGCTGCCGCCCGCGGGTCCGTAGCGCACCGCGTTGTCGATCAGGTTGCGCAGCAGCACCGCGATCAGCTCGGGATGGCCCTCGATGCGCGCGGCGCCGCCTGTTTCCCCGCTTGCATCGAGCTCGATCTCGGTGCCGCGCGCGAGCGCGGCCGGGGCGAGCTCGGCGACGGCGGCGCGCGCGATCTCGCTCAGCTCGCAGGGCCTCGCCCGCTCTTTCAGCTGGTCGGGCTCGAGCCGCGCGAGCGTGAGCAGCTGCTCGACCAGGCGCGCGGCGCGGTCGCTGCCGGCGACGACGTTGTCGAGCGCGCGCGCGCGCTCGGCGCCGTCGCTCGCCCCGCGCGCGACCTGGGCCTGGGTCTTCAGCGCCGCGAGCGGCGTGCGCAGCTCGTGCGCCGCGTCGGCGGTGAAGCGGCGCTCGCGCCCGATCAGGCCCTCGACGCGGGCGAACAGCGCGTTCAGGCTGCGCACCAGCGGCACCACCTCGTCCGGCGCGTCCTCGGCCGCGAGCGGGCCGAGGCTGTCGGGCGCGCGGTCCTCGACCTGCCGGCCGAGGGCGCGCAGCGGCGCGAGCGCGCGCGCGATCACCAGCCACGCCAGCAGGCCGAGCGCCGGCAGCGCGAAGGCGAGCGGCACGAGCAGGTTGCGCGCGACGCCGGCGGCGATCTCCTCGCGCGTCTTGTCGCGCTCGCCCACCTGAACCAGGAAGCGGTGCCCGTCGTCCCAGGTGCTGAACACGCGCCAGGCCTTGCCGTCGATCCTCGCCCGGCTGTAGCCCTGCTCGACCGGCGACAGGCGCGCCTGCGGCGCGTTGAGCGAGTGCAGGCGCAGCGTCTGGCCGCGCTCCCAGATCTGGAACGCGACGCGGCGCGAGTGCTCGCCGAGCTGCGGCGCGTGCTCGAGGTCGATCTCCTCCAGCTCATGGCCCGCCTGGGCCACGATCATCGACGCCGACTGCGCCAGGTGCGCATCGAGCAGCTCGTTGATCTCGTGGCGGGTGTCGAAATAGCTGTACACCGCGGTCGCGAGCCACACCAGCGCGACCGCGCCGAGCAGCGTCCCGAGCAGGCGCGCCTTGAGCGAGTATTTCTTGTCAGCCATCGTTGTCGCGCGGCATGAGATAGCCCACGCCGCGCACGGTCCGGATCAGCTCCGGCGCGAGCTTGCGCCGCAGGTGGTGCACGTGCACGTCGATCGCGTTGCTCTCGACTTCCTCGCCCCAGGCGTAGAGGCGCTCGGCCAGCTGCTCGCGCGTGAGCACGCGCCCGGCGCCGAGCATGAGCGCGTGCAGCAGCGCGAACTCGCGCACCGCGAGCTCCACCGGCGCGCCCCTGAACGCGGCGCGCCGCGCCGCCGGGTCGAGCTCCACCTCGCCCACGCGCAGGCGCGGCGCCGCCTCGCCGCCGGAGCGCCGGATGAGCGCGCGCAGCCGCGCGGCGAGCTCGTGCAGGTCGAACGGCTTGACGAGGTAGTCGTCGGCGCCGCTGTCCAGGCCCTCGATACGGTCCTCGACCGCGTCGCGCGCGGTGAGGATCAGCACCGGCACCTTGGTGCCCGCGGCGCGCGCGCGCCGCAGCAGCTCGAGGCCCGACAGGCGCGGCAGGCCGAGGTCGAGCACCACCGCCGCGTAGTCGGCGGTCTGCAGCGCCAGCTCGGCGGCGACGCCGTCCTTCACCCAGTCGACGGCGAAGCCGGCCTGTCCGAGCCCGGCCCTGGCGCCGTCGCCCAGCAGCGCGTCATCCTCGACCAGAAGTATGCGCATGCGCCTCCGGCAGCCATGGTAATGACGCGGCTCCTCCGCCGGCAACCCAGAAGCTGCCCACCGACAACACCAGGGCGATCGCGACCGCGGCGTGGCGCACCCGGATGCCTTCGCCCGGCGCGCCGCGCTTGTAGCCGCTGAGCATCGCGCG
>CAZLUX010000271.1:0-2242 GCA_964562815.1 uncultured Enterobacteriaceae bacterium | reverse complement strand
CAACGAGGAATGGGAGATCATGAAGTCGCACGCGACAATAGGCGCCCAGCTCATCGGCTCCGGCGATTCGCCGTACCTGCGCATGGGCGCCGAGATCGCGAAGCACCACCACGAGCGCTGGGACGGCAGCGGCTATCCCGAGCGCCTGAAGGGCGAGGTCATTCCGATCTCCGCCCGCATCATGAACGTCTGCGACCAGTACGACGCCCTGCGCTCGGCGCGTCCCTACAAGAAGGCCATGTCGCACGAGGGCGCGCTGGAGATCATCACCGTCGGCGACGGCCGCACCATGCCCGGGCACTTCGACCCGGAGGTGCTCGCGGCATTCAAGCGCAGCGCGGAGCACTTCCGCGACATTTTCGAGACGATCAAGGACTGAATCAGCCGTAGGCGAGCGTGCCGTCTTCCAGGTCGGCGCGCGGCAGATCGTCTTTGTCGCTCCAGTAGTCCTGCGTGTGCCGCCACGGCATGCGGTCTCCCTGCTTCGGAAGCAGGTGCACGCCCCTCGTCACGTAGCCGGGATTGAAGTCCTCGGGGTCGACCCACGGCCGCAGCGGCATGTCCCGGTCGGCGTCCCGGAGCGCGGGAACGACCATCGCGGCGCCGCGCGCGTCCATGTGCCCGAGCAGGCGGCAGACGAAATCCGAGACGAGGTCCGTGCGCAGCGTCCAGCTCGCCCTGAAATAGCCGAACACCCAGGCGAGGTTGGGAATCCCGGTGAACATCGCGCCGCGCCAGGTCACGGCTCCGGAAAAATCGAGCGGCGCGCCGTCGATCGTGAACGCGATGTCGCCCAGCACGTTGAGGTTGAAGCCGGTCGCGGTGACGATCACGTCGGCCTCGAGCGCCTCGCCGGACTTGAGGCGGATGCCGGTCTCGGTGAAGGACTCGATCTCGTCGGTCACCACCTCGGCCTTGCCGTCGCGGATCGCGCGGAACATGTCGCCGTCCGGAATGAACGCCACGCGTTGCCGCCAGGGGCGGTAGCGCGGCGTGAAGTGGGTGTCGACGTCGAAGTCCGGGCCGAGGATCTTTCGCACCCCCGCGAGCAGCTCGCGCTTGACCGCCTCGGGCTCGTGGAAGGCCCGGTGCGCGAAGACGGCCTGGTCCTTGAGGATCTTGCGCCGCACGATCTCGTGCACCCACTCCTCGGGCACCTCGAGCTCGCGCAGCATCTCGGCGAGCTCGTTGACGTTGCGGCCGGTGATGTAGAAGGTGGGCGAGCGCTGCAGCATGGTGAGCTTCGCGCATCGGCCCGCGAGCGCCGGCACCAGCGTCGCCGCGGTCGCGCCCGAGCCGATCACGACCACGCGCCTGCCCGCGACGTCCAGGTCCTCGGGCCAGGTCTGCGGATGCACGATCCGCCCGCGGAAAGCCTCCATGCCGGGCCATTGCGGCGTGTAGCCCTCGGCGTGGCGGTAGTAGCCCTGGCACATCCAGAGGAAATTCGCCGTGAAACGCGCGCGCTCCGCCGTGTCGGCGCGCTCGGCCTCGATCGTCCAGCGCTTGTCGCTGCTCGACCAGCTCGCGCAAAGGATCCGGTGGCGGTAGCGGATATGGCGCGCGAGGCCGTTCTCGTCGATCACCTCGCCCATGTACGCGAGGATCTTGTCCGCGGTCGCGATCGGCGCCCCGCTCCAGGGCTTGAAGCGGTAGCCGAAGGTATGCAGGTCGCTGTCGGAGCGGATGCCCGGAAAGCGGTGGGTGCGCCAGGTGCCGCCGAAATCTTCCTGCGACTCGAGCACCACGAAGGACTTGCCGGGGCACTGCCGCGTCAGGTGGTACGCGCCGCCCACGCCGGAGATGCCGGCGCCGACGATGAGGACGTCGAAGTGCTCGGTCTTCGGCGGCGCCGAGCGGACCTGTCCGGCCGTCATGTCCATGCTGGGCGCTAGTTTATGCCCTGGAAGCGGCCGGAAGGAAAGGCCCCTGGCGCACGCAGGGTGCGCCAGGGGGAGCAGTCAGGGCGACGGCAGGGAAGGAGGGGGCTGCCGGAGCCCTTCCGGCATTTGAGTACCGGACCTGCGTTTGACCGCGAGCCCAGTATTCCCCCGCCCGGCCGCTCGCTCCAGGAACTGGTCCACGCGCCCGGGGGCTCTGTCCATTTCTTGCAATCAGCCGGGCTTCGGCCGGCTCATGCGCTCGATGATGTCGGGGGGGATGAAGTTCACGAGCTCGGTCTTGTCCGCCTCGACCAGCTCGACGTAGCGCTTGACGACGTCGGCCGGGTCGAGCTGGCCGA
>CAZLUX010000270.1:0-2291 GCA_964562815.1 uncultured Enterobacteriaceae bacterium | reverse complement strand
GAGAGGATCGCGATCGACCAGCCGCGAAGCGGCCCGCGCGCCTCGCGCGGGATGTCGAGCAGGTTGCCGATCACCTCGATCGGGATCTTGGAGGCGAAGGCGTCGATGAAGTCGACTTCGCGCGCCTCGGCCATCTCGCCGAGCAGCCGCTCGACCAGCTTGACGACGTCGCCCTCCATGCGCGCGATCGCACGCTGGTTGAGCGCGCCCATGATGATCCTGCGCACGCGCGTGTGCAGCGGCGGGTCGTTGAAGACCAGGCTCGTGGTGTGGTGCTCGTACAGGGGCGAAGCGCCCAGCTTGGGGCGGAACTCCTCCTTCTTGTCCGAGCTCGCGCGCGGGTCGCGGTAGGCGGCGAGCGCGTCCTCGTAGCGCGCGAGGAACACGCCGCCGCCCTCGAGCGCGTGCACCGGGTCGTGCTCGCGCAGCGCCGCGTACCAAGGGTAGGGGTCGTCGATGAACTCGGCCGGCGCGCGCACCAGCTCGAAGGTTCGCGCGCGTTCGCGGGCGTCCATTCGGCTATTATGCACGGCCATGCAACGCGTTCCGATGGCCGACTTCGAGCCCGGCCTGAAAAAGCGGCTCGAGGAGCTGTGGGGCGAGCCGGTGAACCTCTACCGCGCGCTCGGCAACCACCCGAAGCTCACTGCGGCCTGGACCGAGTTCGCGGACTCGATCCGCCACGAGAGCCGCACCCCGCGCAAGCTGCGCGAGCTCATGATCCTGCGCACCGCCCAGATCGCGCGCTCGCACTACGAGTGGGCGCAGCACCTGAAGATGGCGCGCAAGGCGGGCGTCTCGGAGAACCAGATCAACGAGCTCGAGGTCTGGCGCGAGTCGAAGCACTTCGACGACCGCGAGCGGGCGGCGCTCGCGCTCACCGAGGGCGTGATGGCGGGCGACGTCAGCGACGAGATCTACCGCAGGGCGGCCGAGCACTTCGACCACGCCGAGTACGTCGAGCTGTGCCTCACTGCGGCGTTCTACGCCATGGTGTCGCGCATGCTGGATGCGATGCGGGTCGAGCTCGATCCCGACATCCGCGAGCACTCGCCGCGCCTTCCCTGAGGCCGCCTGCATGGCCCAGGCCCGCAGCTACCGCTACTACGAGTTCGTGATGGCGGCGTTCGTCACCGTCCTGATCTGCTCCAACCTGATCGGGCCGGCGAAGATCGTGCAGATCGACGCGCCGGTCTTCGGCACGCTCACTTTCGGCGCGGCGGTGATGTTCTTCCCGATCTCGTACGTGTTCGGCGACATCCTGACCGAGGTCTACGGCTACGCGCGCGCGCGGCGGGTGATCTGGGCCGGCTTCGCCGGCCTGGGCTTCGCCTCGTTCATGGCTTCGGTGGTGGTCGCGCTGCCGCCGGCGCCGTTCTGGCACCACCAGGCCGCCTACGAGATCGCGTTCGGCACGACCTGGCGCATCGCTGCGGCGTCGATGATCGCCTACTTCTGCGGCGAGTTCGTCAACTCCTACGTGATGGCGAAGATGAAGCTCCTCACCGCCGGGCGCTGGCTGTGGACGCGCACCATCGGCTCGACGATCTTCGGCGAGGCGGTCGACTCCGCGCTTTTCTATCCGCTCGCGTTCTACGGCGCGGGCATCATCCCGAACGACAAGCTGCCGCTCGTGATGCTGGCGCAGTTCGTCACCAAGGTCGGCGTCGAGGTGGTGCTCACGCCCGTGACCTACAAGGTCGTGGCGCTGCTCAAGCGCGCCGAGAACGAGGACTACTACGACCGGCGCACCAACTTCAACCCGTTCACCCTCAAGGCCTGAGCAGCGAAATCGGGGTCAGACCACGTTTTCGGGAAAACGTGGTCTGACCCCGTTTTTCGGCGGGATGTGAGAATTTGACAAGTCCGCCGCCGCGGCCAAGTTTGACCGCGCAAGGAAGCCGGCGGGCGGGTAGGGTACGACAGTGACTGCACGCCTGCCTTTTTCCATCCTCGGGATGAGCTCGACATCGCCCGTGCCGCGCATCGGCGAGCTGCTGGTGCGCGCCGGGCTGGTTCCGCGCGCGCGTCTGGACGAGGCGCTCGAGCGCCAGGCCGGCGCCAACCGCCGGCTCGGCGAGCTGCTGGTGGAGATGGGCCTGGTCGACCGGGTCGAGCTCGACGAGGTGCTCGCGCTGCAGGACGAGCTGCGCGCCGGGCGCGGCGAGGCGCTGCAGGCGCTGCTCGGCTCGCGGCTGGGCGAGATCCTTCTCAATTCGGGCGCGGTGACGCAGGCGCAGCTCGAGCGCGCGCTCGCCGAGCAGGCGCGCAGCGGCGAGCTGCTGGGCGAG
>CAZLUX010000269.1:0-2388 GCA_964562815.1 uncultured Enterobacteriaceae bacterium | reverse complement strand
GCGCACGCGCAAACCGCCTGGATGCTGCACCCGCAGGAGCTCGGCGCGCTGTGGACGAAGTTCGCGGGCGACCTGCTGGCGCTGCAGCTGCACAGCGCGGCCAGGCTGGCGGGGCGGCGCGGCGGCGACCTGGTGCGGCCGCACGGCGACGACACGCGCTTTTCCGACCCGGTGTGGACGGACGAGGTGCAGTGGGACCTGCTCAAGCAGTGGTACCTCTTCTTCGTCCGCCACATCCAGGACGCGCTGTTCGGGACGCCCGGGCTGTCAGCCAAGGAGCGGCGCCGCGCCGCGTTCTGGTGGCGCAAGTGGCTCAACGCGATGGCGCCGACCAATTTCCTCTTCAGCAACCCGGTCGCGGTGCGCAAGGCGCTCGAGAGCGGTGGCGAGAGCCTGCAACGCGGCTTCGAGCTGTTCATGGAGGACATGCAGGCCGGCACGGTGCGCATGACCAGCCCGGAGCACTTCCGGGTCGGCGAGAACCTCGCGACCACGCCCGGCGCGGTGGTGTTCCGCAACCGCCTGATCGAGCTGATCCATTACGCGCCGGTCGCGCCGCAGGTCAGGCGCCGGCCGGTGGTGATCGCCACGCCCTGGATCAACAAGTTCTACGTGCTCGACCTGACGCCGAAGAAGAGCATGATCGGCTTCCTGCTCGGAGAGGGCTTCGACGTCTACATCATCAGCTGGAAGAACCCCGGCGAGGAGATGGCCGAGGTGCGCTTCGACGACTACCTCGCCGAGGGCGTGCACGAGGCGGTTCGCGTCGCGCGGGCGCTTTCGGGCGCGGACAAGGCGCACCTGGTCGGCTACTGCATCGGCGGCACTCTGGTCGCGATCTACATGGCCTGGCTCAACCGCAGGCATCCGCGCGAGGAGGTGCCGGTGTCGAGCTGGACCCTGCTCGCGACGCTCACCGACTTCCAGTCGCCGGGCGACATCGAGGTGTTCCTCGACGAGGGCAGCGTGCGCTGGATCACCGACCTCATGCGCGCTCGCGGGTATCTGGACGGCAGCGAGATGGCCACCACCTTCCGCATCCTGCGCTCGAACAGCCTGATCTGGCACTACGTCGTGCACGGCTGGCTCTACGGCGAGCGGCCGGCGCCCTTCGACGTGCTGTACTGGAACATGGACACCACGCGCATGCCCTACCGCATGCACGAGTACTACCTGCGCGAGATGTACCTCAAGAACCACCTGATCCAGGCCGGCGCGCTGACCCTCGCCGGCGAGCCGATCGACCTCACGCGCATCCATCAGCCGCTGTATGACGTCGCGGCCGAAGACGACCACATCGCGCCCTGGCGCCAGACCTTCCGCATCAACGCCTACGTCACTTCGCCCAAGCGCTTCGTGCTCTCGAGCTCGGGCCACATCCTCGGCATCGTCAACCCGCCGGTCGATCCGCCGAAGCGCAGCTACCGGGTCGCCCCCGCGCACCGCGGCCAGACCGCCGACGCCTGGCGCGCCAAGGCCGAGGCGCACGAGGGCAGCTGGTGGCCGGACTGGAGCGACTGGCTCGCCGAGCATTGCGGCCCGCTCGGCCCGCCGCCGCCGCTCGCGAGCGAGGAATTCCCCAAGCTCGCCGACGCCCCCGGCGGCTACGTCCTAGAGCGCTAGGAAGCAGATAGAGAGCCGCGCCCGGCGGCGCTGCGCCTTTCCCGTGCGCCGACTGCAGAAATGTGCATTTACACCTCCCCAAACTGTCGGCGCCCATGTTATTCAGCAAGCAATCTGACATTTCACGTTAGACGGCGTGAGCACCGAGCGCGCGGCGCGCCTACAACCTGAAGGGAGAGCCATGAACAAGAACATCACCGTCGTTTTCCTCCTCGTGCTCGCGGCCGGTTGCAGCAGCAACCCGCCGGACAAGGTCAACGCGCCGCCGATGGATCCGACGCGCACGGTGAGCGAGCAGGTGTGCACCAGGACCATCACTATCGACGGCGGCAACCTGTTGTGTCATGAGGTCACCGAGGCCGAGCGCCTCGCCAGGATCGCGGAAGAAGAGCGGCTGGCCAAGGCCCGGAAGGAAGCTGCGGAGCGCGCCGAGCGCGAGCGCCTCGAGCGTGAGCGCGCCGAGCGGCTTGCCCGGGAAGAGGCCGCCCGGAAGCAGCGGGCCGCCGAGGAGGCCCGGCTCGCCGCAGAGGCCGCGCGCAGGGCCCGGGAAGAGCACGAGCGTCAGATGAGGGCGGCGGCAGAAGCCCGCGCCCGGCAGGAAGCGCGGGAGGCAGCCGCGCGCGAGTGCCGGCGTCTCGAGCAGGAAGGGCGCGACGGGCGCGCCCTGCTCGCGAGCTTCGTCGCCAAGTACGGCACGGTCGAGGAATTCAAGGGGATAGCCGGGCAGATCAGCGCGTTCCTCGACAAGCCTCGCAAGGTGAAGCC
>CAZLUX010000268.1:0-2418 GCA_964562815.1 uncultured Enterobacteriaceae bacterium | reverse complement strand
CCGCGCCTGGGGCGACAAGGTCAAGCGCAGCCGCGACATCGTCGCGGCGGTGCAGTCGGTCTCGGCCTGAGTCTCGCGCCTGCTCAGCGCTCGCGCCCGTAGGGCAGGGTGTTGATCTCGAGCATGTGCCCCGCGGGCTCCTCGCAGTAGACGACGCGGCTGCCGTGGCGGGTGGTGACCTTGCCCTTGCGGCTGCGCCCGGCGTCGCCCCAGTAGGGGATGTCGTGGGACTTGAGGCGGCCGACGATGGCGTCGAAATCCTCCTCGTTCACCTCGAAGGCGTAGTGCTGCGGCGCGATCGGGCCCGGCGCGTCGCAGAAATCGAGCGTCACCTCGTTGTCGACCTGGACCCCGAGGAAGGGACCGAACGCGCTCGCCGGCGGCAGCCCGAAGAGCTCGGTGAAGAACTCGGCCGAGGCGCGCTTGTCGCGCGAGAAGACCACGGCGTGGTGCAGCCTGATGCCCATGCCCCAGCAATAACGCCCGGCGGGGCAATTGGTCAAGTAGCATTGCAGCCCATGAAGACGATCCTGATCACGGGCGCCGCGGGCGACGTCGGCACCCACCTGCGGCGCGAGCTCGCGGGAAAATACGCGCTGCGGGTCTCCGACTTGCGTCCAGTGAGGAAGTTCGACAAGGCTGAGCGATATATGCGCGCCGACGTCTCGAAATTCGACGACGCGCTGCGCATCACCAAGGGCGTCGACGCGGTGGTGCACCTCGGCGGCTATTCGGTCGAGGGGCCGTGGCCCGACATCCTTTCGGCCAACATCGTCGGCTGCTACAACGTGTTCGAGGCCGCGCGCAGGAACGGCGTCGGCCGGATCGTTTTTCCGAGCTCGAACCACGCCGTCGGCTTCTACCGCCGCGACCAGATGATCCACGAGCGCGTCTACCCGAAGCCCGACAGCCGCTACGGCGTGTCGAAGGTGTTCGGCGAGGCGCTCGGCAGCCTCTACGCCGATAAGTACGGCATGCGGGTGCTGTGCATCCGCATCGGCAACGTCAACCCGGCGCCGATCGACAAGCGGCGGCTGTCGATCTGGCTCTCGCCGCGCGACCTGGCGCAGCTGGTGACGATCGGCATCGAGCACCCGGAGATCCGCTTCGAGGTCGTCTACGGCGTCTCGGCCAACGCGCGCAGCTGGTACGACAACGCCAACGCGCGGCGCCTGGGCTACCGGCCGCAGGACGACTCCGAGGCCTACGCCGCCGAGGTGCTCGCGCGCGAGAAGCCCGGCGATCCCGTCGCCGAGCTCTACCAGGGCGGCGCGTTCACGGTCGAGGAGGCGATCCCCAACCCGGCGCCGCTGCCGCGCCGGACGAGGAAAAAGCGCCGCTAGCCCAGCTCCGGCGGCGTCTCGAAGCTGTGGTACGGCGCCGGCGTGGGCAGGTGCGTCCACTCGAGCGAGTCCGCGCCGTCCCAGGGCTTCTGCGGCGCCTTCGCCCCGCTGCGGACCGCCTTGACCACGACGTAGAGGAACAGGAGCTGCGTCAGGCCGAAGCCGAACGCGCCGACGGTCGAGATCTGGTTCCAGGTCGTGAATTCCAGCGCGTAGTCCGGCACGCGCCGCGGCATGCCCGCGAGCCCGAGGAAGAACTGGACGAAGAAGATCATGTTGAAGAAGACGAACGAGAGCCAGAAGTGCCATTGGCCGAGGGCCTCGTCGTACATGCGGCCGGTCCACTTGGGCAGCCAGAAATAGATGCCGGCGAAGGCCGAGAACAGCGCCGCGCCGACCATGACGTAGTGGAAGTGCGCCACGACGTAGTAGGTGCCGTGCAGCTGGATGTCGACCGGCACCAGGGCGAGGATCAGGCCCGAGAAGCCGCCGATCACGAACAGGAAGAGGAAGCCGCAGGCGAACAGCATCGGCGTCTCGAAGCTGAGCGATCCGCGCCACATCGTCGCCACCCAGTTGAAGACCTTGACGCCGGTCGGCACGGCGATCAGCACGGTCGAGTACATGAAGAACAGCTGCGCGGTCGCCGGCATGCCGACGGTGAACATGTGGTGCGCCCAGACGATGAACGACAGGACCGCGATCGCCGCCACCGCGTACACCATCGAGGTGTAGCCGAACAGGGGCTTGCGCGAGAACGCGGGGATCACCTGCGAGATCACGCCGAAGGTCGGCAGGGCGATGATGTACACCTCGGGATGGCCGAAGAACCACCACAGGTGCTGGTACAGGATCGGGCTGCCGCCGCCCGCGGCATTGAAGAAGGAGGTGCCCAGGTGGCGGTCGAACAGGGTCATCGTGACCACTCCGGCGAGCACCGGCATGACGGCGATCAGCAGGAAGCCCGTGATCAGCCAGGTCCAGACGAACAGCGGCATCTTCATCAGCGTCATGCCGGGTGCGCGCAGGTTGAGGATGGTGGTGACGATGTTGATCGAGCCCAGGATCGAGCTGA
>CAZLUX010000267.1:0-2424 GCA_964562815.1 uncultured Enterobacteriaceae bacterium | reverse complement strand
CAGATGGTGAAAGAAAAGATGTCGCTATCGAAGATCCTGACCAAGCAGGCGTTCGAGAACGCGATCCGGATCAACGCCGCGATCGGCGGCTCGACCAACGCGGTGATCCACCTGATCGCGATCGCGCGCCGGATCGGCGTCGACCTGAAGCTCGAGGACTGGGACCGCTGCGGGCGCGGCGTGCACACGCTCGTCAACCTGATGCCCTCGGGCAAGTACCTGATGGAGGACTTCTTCTACGCCGGCGGGCTGCCGGCGGTGATCCGCGAGCTGGGCGAGGCGGGCCTGCTGCACAAGAACGCGCTGACGGTGAACGGCGAGACCATCTGGGCCAACAACAAGGACGCGCCGTGCTGGAACCGCGACGTGATCCACCCCTTCAAGAAGCCCTTCAAGAAGAACACCGGCATCGCGGTGCTGCGCGGCAACCTGTGCCCGGACGGCGCGGTCATCAAGCCCTCGGCGGCGACGCCCAAGCTGATGAAGCACCGCGCGCGCGCGGTGGTGTTCGAGAACATCGAGGACTTCCACCGCCGCATCGACGACCCCAAGCTCCAGATCGACGCGAAGAGCATCATGGTGCTGAAGAACTGCGGCCCCAAGGGTTATCCGGGGATGGCGGAGGTCGGCAACATGCCGCTGCCGCCGAAGCTCCTGAAGAAGGGCATCACCGACATGGTGCGCATCTCGGATGCCCGCATGAGCGGCACGTCCTACGGCACCGTGGTGCTGCACGTGGCGCCCGAGGCGGCCGCGGGCGGGCCGCTCGCGCTGGTCGAGAACGGCGACATGATCGAGCTCGACGTCGCGAAACGGAAGCTGAACCTGCTCGTTTCCGATGCCGAGCTGCAGAAACGAAGAAAGAAATGGAAGAAACCGAAACCTCCGCTCACGCGGGGTTACTGGAAGCTGTACATCGACCACGTGCTGCAGGCGAGCGACGGCGCCGACCTCGATTTCCTGGTCGGCAAGAGCGGTCCGATGGTTCCGCGCGACAACCACTGAGGAGGCCCCCATGTTGCAGGCCGCCGATCTGATCATCCGCCTGAATCCCGCCGACGACGTCGTGATCGCGCGCGTCGAGATTCCGGGCGGCACCGTGCTCGCCAAGGAGAACGTGCGCGCCGTGGACGCGATCCCGGCCGGGCACAAGCTCGCGGTGCGCGACCTGGCGCAGGGCGCGCCGGTGCGGCGCTACGACCAGATCATCGGCTTCGCCACGCGCCCGATCCGCGCCGGCGAGCACGTGCACGTGCACAACCTGGCGATGGGCGATTTTGAAAGGGATTATTCCTACAGTTCAGATACGAAAGAAACCGACTACGTCGATTCCCCCGCAACATTTCAGGGAATCGTGCGCGCCGACGGCCGCGTGGCCACGCGCAACTACGTCGGCATCCTCACCAGCGTCAACTGCTCGGCCACGGTGGCGCGCCTGATTGCGCGCCATTTCGAGGGGCGCCTTGACGATTACCCCAACGTCGACGGCGTCGTGGCGCTGACCCACAAGACCGGCTGCGGCATGGCGAGCGAGGGCGAGCCGATGGAGGTGCTGCGCCGGACCATGGCGGGCTACGCGCGCCATCCGAACTTCTTCGCCACGCAGGTGGTGGGCCTCGGCTGCGAGGCCAACCAGATCAACAACCTGCTCGCGGCGCAGAAGCTCGAGCGCCGAGACCGCCTCGGCAGCTTCACGATCCAGGAAAAGGGCGGCACGATGAAGGCGGTGCGCGAAGGCATCGCGCGCATCGAGGCGATCCTGCCCGAGGCGAACAAGGTCAGGCGCGAAACCGTGCCCGCCAGCCATCTCGTGCTGGGACTTCAGTGCGGCGGCTCCGACGGCTACTCCGGCATCAGCGCCAACCCCGTGCTCGGCGCCGCCGTCGACCTGCTGGTGCGCCATGGCGGCACGGCGATCCTTTCCGAAACCCCGGAGATCTACGGCGCCGAGCACCTGCTGACGAGAAGGGCCGTCTCGAAGCAGGTCGGTGAAAAGCTCATCGCGCGCATCCGCTGGTGGGAGGAGTACACGCGCCGCAACGGCAACGAGATGAACAACAACCCCTCGCCCGGCAACAAGGCGGGCGGCCTCACCACGATCCTGGAGAAGTCCCTCGGCGCGGTCGCCAAGGGCGGCACCACCAATCTGGTCGACGTCTACGAGTACGCCGAGCCGGTCACCGCCAAGGGCTTCGTCTACATGGACACCCCGGGCTACGACCCGGTCTCGGCCACCGGCCAGGTGGCGGGCGGGGCGAACCTGATCTGCTTCACCACCGGCCGCGGCTCGGCCTACGGCTGCAAGCCCGCGCCCTCGCTCAAGCTCGCGACCAACAGCGCGCTCTACGCGCGCCAGGAAGAGGACATGGACTTCAACTGCGGCACCATCGTCGACGGCCGCGAGAGCATCCAGCAGGCGGCGGA
>CAZLUX010000266.1:0-2431 GCA_964562815.1 uncultured Enterobacteriaceae bacterium | reverse complement strand
GACGCGCTGCACTGGACGCTGATGCTGATGCTCGGCGTGTTCGGCGGGGTCGGCCACTACTTCCTCGCGCTCGCCCACCGCTACGCCTCGGCCTCGACGCTCGCTCCATTCATGTACCCGCAGGTGCTCTACATGGCGATCTTCGGCTACCTCGTGTTCGGCGACGTGCCGCGCTGGCCGGTCGCGGTGGGCGCGGCGATCGTGATCGGCAGCGGCCTGTACCTGCTCCAGCGCGAACGCGCGCGTCGATAGCCGCACCAGACTGAAAGGACTGCAAACAAGCCATGAAGAAGACGGATCTCGAAAAGCTCAAAGGCCTGCGCATCGCCGGCGAGATCAAGCACGCCGGCACGCCGGCGCGCTACGGCAGCGCCTCGGCGCTCGAGAGCCGGCGCGACCGGCGCCGGCGCGAGCAGGCACAGGGCTTGGTACCTTTCGCGGTCAAGCTCGACGCGCGCCTGGCCGAGCGCCTGCGGGAGCGCGCGCGCGAGCGCGGCGAGACGCTCGACCGCGTGGTGGGCGATCTCCTCGGCGAGGCGCTCGACGCAGCCCGCTAGCTCAGCGGCCGCGCCTTCCCGCGCCGCGGCGCTCGAGGTCGCGGTTCGCGTCCTGGATGTCGCGCCGCAGGCGCTCGCGCTGGGCCGGAGTCAGGCGTTCTCTTTCCCCCCGTTCCTCGCCTTGGCGCCGGTAGACGTCGCGCCGCGCGGAGTCGATCTGCCGGCGCAGTTGCTCGCGCGCCGCGGGGCTCAAGGCCTCGTCGCGATCGCCGCGCCGCTGCGCGAGCGCGCCGCTGCTCGCGGCCGCCAGGGCGGCGGCGAAGGCGAGAATGAGCGAGGCTCGGCGCGTCAGGGTCATGACGGTATCGATGGTACGAGCCTCGCCGCCCGCGGGGATGCCCGGGCGGCGGAATTTTGTAACAATGTGTTTCCGCGCCGCGGTCCGGTAACGCCTTGTTGCCTGTGTCGCGAGCGCAGCCGTCACACTCCGATCATGAGCGAACTGAAAACAAGAATTCTCGTTGTCGACGACGATCTGCGCCTGCGCGACCTGCTGGTGCGCTACCTTGGCGAGCAGGGCTTCGAGGTGCGCGCGGTGCCCGACGCGCCGGCGATGGACAAGATGCTCTCGCGCGAGCGCTACGACCTGATGGTGCTCGACCTGATGCTGCCCGGCGAGGACGGACTCGCGATCTGCCGCCGCCTGCGCGCGGCGAGCCCGGAGCTCGCGATCGTGATGCTCACCGCCAAGGGCGACGACGTCGACCGCATCGTCGGGCTCGAGATGGGCGCCGACGACTACCTGCCCAAGCCGTTCAATCCGCGCGAGCTGGTCGCGCGCATCAACGCGGTGCTGCGCCGGCGCGCGCCGGCCGGGCCGCCCGGCGCCCCGGCGGCCGGCGGCGCCTTGCACCGCTTCGGCGGCTTCGAGCTCAACCTCGCCACGCGCTCGCTCTCGCGCGGGGGCAAGCCGGTGCAGCTCACGACCGGCGAGTTCTCGGTGCTCAAAGTCCTGGTCGAGCACGCGCGCACGCCGCTTTCGCGCGACAAGCTGATGGAGCTCGCGCGCGGGCGCGAGTACGAGGTCTTCGACCGCTCGATCGACGTCCAGATCTCGCGCCTGCGCAAGGTCGTCGAGGAGGATCCCGCGCACCCGCGCCACATCCAGACCGTGTGGGGCTTCGGCTACGTGTTCGTCCCGGACGGCGAGCAGACGTGATCGCGCGCCGGATCGCCGCGCCGGACTCGCTGCTGGCGCGCTCGTTCCTGCTGATCGCGCTGCTGCTGGTGGTGTCCGTCCTGTCGGCTTTCCAGCTCTACCGCCTCTACGAGCGCGAGCCGCTCTCGCGCGAGCTCGCCCAGCAGGCCGTGAGCGTGGTGAACCTGACGCGCGCCGCGCTGATCAACGCCGACCCCGCCCTGCGCCGCCAGCTGCTGATCGATCTCAACGAGCGCGAAGGCATCCGCGTCTACCCGGTGACCCCGGACGAGAAGCTCGAGCCGCTGCCGGACGACCCGCTGTTCAACATGGTCGCCGCGCGGGTGCGCACCGCGCTCGGCAAGAGCACCCGCTTCGCTTTCGCGCGCAACGGCCTGGACGGCTTCTGGGTCAGCTTCACGATCGACGTCGACGAGTTCTGGGTCATGCTGCCGCGCGGGCGCTTCGAGCCGCGTTTCGGCATCGAGTGGCTCGCCTGGGGCGCGGCGCTGCTCGCGCTCGCGCTGCTAGGCGCGGGCCTCATCGCCTCGCGCATCGCGCGCCCGCTCGCCGCCCTGAGGCGCGCAGCCGAGCGACTCGGCCGCGGCGAAGCGCACGAGCCGCTGCCGGTCGAAGGGCCGCGCGAGCTGCGCACGGTGTCGGCCGCCTTCAACCGCATGGCGAGCGACCTCGCCTCGATGGAGCGCGAGCGCGCGATGGTGCTGGCCGGCATCAG
>CAZLUX010000265.1:0-2446 GCA_964562815.1 uncultured Enterobacteriaceae bacterium | reverse complement strand
TCGAGCAGGCGGTGCACAAGATGACCGGCCTGTCGGCGCGCAACTTCGGGCTCGACGGACGGGGAGTCGTGGCCGAGGGCGCTTACGCGGATCTGACAATATTTGACGCGGCGCGCATCCGCGACGCCGCGACCTTCGAGCATCCGGCGGCGCCCGCCGAGGGCATCGAGCTGGTGATGGTCAACGGCGAGATCGCGTGGAGGAACGGCCGCCCGAGCGGGGCGCGCACCGGGCGGGTGCTGCGGCGCCGTACGCCCCATTCAGGCTAGAATCCGGCGTGCATAAGGCGCCGAACAAGGGCGCGCTAATGGGAGGCGGATCGATGCGGTTTTCAAATCGGGCCGTGCTGGCAGGGGCGCTGCTAGCCTTCGTGCTCGGGGGCTGCGCCACGGCCTATCAGCCGGAAGGCTCGACCGGCGGCTACAAGGACGTGAAGCTCGCCGACGACACCTACCGGGTGAGCTTCTTCGGCAACGGCTATACCTCGCGCCCGGTGGTGCTCAAGTATTTCCTCTATCGCTGCGCCGAGTTGACGCTTCAGCACGGCTATACCTACTTCGAGGTCTTCTCGGCGAAGCACGTCGCGCTGCGCGGTCTCGTCGGGGAGCCGCGCTTCATGCCTGCTTCCTACACGGTGCCGACCTATACCTACGTCCCGGCGGGAACGGTCACGCGCTACAGCGCGACGGGCGTGATCCGCATGTACGGCAAGGACATGATGATCGTCGACCCGAGCCTCTTCGACGCGCGCGACGTCGTCGCCACGCTCGGCCCCGAGGTGCGCTCCGGCCACCCGGGCCCGAGAATTCCGGCGAAGTACCGCCGCATCGAAGGCAAATTTCCGGTGATGCCAACCGACCGGCGGCCCACCGCGTCGGCTCCGCCACCGCCCGAGACGGGCCCCGTGCGTCTCGAAGACCTCAAGGACCTCATGCACCAATGACCCGCCGCCTGCCCATTTTCCGGATATGCGCGCGCGCCTGCGCGCTCCTTGCGCTGAGCTCCGGCCCCGCGCTCGCACTCGATCCCTCGCAGGTGTTCGACAAGGTCTCGCCCAGCGTCTGGGTGGTGAAGACCTGGGATGCCGGCCAGCGTCCGGTGGGACTGGGCAGCGCGGTCGTCGTGGCGCATGGCAAGCTGGTCACCAACTGCCACGTTCTGGTCAAGGCCAAGTACGTGCACGTGCGCCGCAAGAACGTGAGCTACGACGCCTCGCTCGAGGCCGCCGACGTGCAGCGCGACCTGTGCCTGCTGAAAGTCGACAACTTCGATGCGCCGCCGGTCGCAATCCGGCCCAGGGCCGAGCTGAAGGTCGGCGAGCGCGTGTTCGCGATCGGCAATCCCGGGGGGCTGGAGGCGACGCTCAGCGATGGCCTGATCTCCGGTCTGCGGCCGATGACGGGGCAGCTCGTCAAGCAGGGCGTGGACGAGGTGATCCAGACCACCGCGCCGATCTCGCCGGGCTCGAGCGGCGGCGGACTGTTCGATGCCCAAGGTCGGCTGGTGGGGATCACCACCCTGTACAGCCGCTTCGCGCAGAACCTGAACATCGCGCTGCCGGCGGACTGGATCGCGGAGATCCCGGCGCGCTCCAAGGCGGCGCTCGCCGGCCGTGGAGCGAAGTCGCAGCCCGCCGCCGCGCCCGGGCTCCCGGCCGCGGGCACGAGCTGGACCTACGGCTTCGCCGAGCGCGTCTACGGCAGGCAGGAGGTGGACATCACCGTGCGGGCGCTGCGCGTGGACGGCACGGTCGTGGAGGAGCAGGTCACCAGCAACGCGCCCGGCGCGAAAGACACGCGCCGCGTGGTCGACGCCGGCGAGTCTCGCTTTTTCGATTTTCCGCTCGATTCGGACAACGATCTGATCGAGATGTCGCCCTACCTGCTCGCCGCCGGCGACGGCGAGGCGCCGGGAGACGTGCCGGATCCGCAGGGCTACCCGCGCGGCGGCGCGGGGTATCCGGATTTCATCGCCACGGTGACGCCGCACGGCTGGGAGCAGGTGACCGTCCCGGCGGGGACCTTCCGTGCGCTGCGCGTGACCGTCGCAGGGCGCCGGTCGACGAACTTCCACACCCGTGCATCGGCGACGGGGAAGTTCGAAATGACGATCTGGTACGCGCCCGAAGTGAAGCGGTTCGTGAAGATGGTGCAGAAGATCTGGTCGGCGGACGCGTACAAGCACGTCCTGGACGCCGAAGACGTGGTCGAGCTGCGCAGCTACCGCCCGCCTTCCTGAGCCTTCACGCCGCGGCCGCGTCGACGTCGAGCGTGGTCACCCGGCGCAGCTCGCGGCGCTCCCCCGCGTCGTCGAAGGGGCGGCCGCGGTGCATCGTGGCGAGGTTGTCCCAGATGACGAGGTCGCCCACGCTCCAGGCGTGGCGGTAGACGAACTGCGGCTGGGTGGCGTGCTCGATCAGGTCGCGCAGCAGCAGCCGCCCTTCCGG
>CAZLUX010000264.1:0-2464 GCA_964562815.1 uncultured Enterobacteriaceae bacterium | reverse complement strand
AGGAGCGCCCACCAGACGCCCAGCGGCACCGCGAGGTGCACCACCGCGAAAGCGAGGCCGAGCCCGAGCAGCGGCGCCTGGGCGTTGGCGAGCACGCTCGCGGTCGCGGGGCCGCCGATGCGCGGCTGCAGGATGACGACGATGCTGCTCATCGCCACCGGCAGCAGCGCGAACACGCCGGTGAGCAGGGGACCGATGCGGGTGCTCGCGGCGGTCACGATCGAGACCACCAGACCGACGGTCGCCGCGCGCGCGAGCAGGTCGTAGCGCCCGCGGCGGACGCTGCCGGCGAGCGCGGCGGGACGGCGAAAGCGCCGGCTGGCGGGAATCGTCAGCGCGTAGACGGCGAGGTTGAGCAGCACCGCGCCGGCCAAGTTCCAGCCCGCAACGCGGATTGCGGCCGCGGCGAGCGCCCAGACCGCGAGCGCGCCGCCGAGGCTCGCGCCGAGCCCGCGCCGCTGCGCGAGCGCGGCGTAGGCGAGCGCGAACAGCGCCACCGCGGCGTTGGAGGCGACGCTGCCGATCGCGCTCGCCGCGACGAAGGCGGGCGGGTGCTCGAGCGCGAGGATGACGTAGGCGGCGCCGGCCGCGGTCGGCAGCGCCGCCACCAGTGCGCCGAGGAAAGGGCCGCTGCGCTCGACGACGTAGGAGGCGACCACGACCACCGCCGCGGTCGCGCTCAGCTTGAGCGCGAAGGCGCCCCACCAGAACGCCGAAGCGGCGCCCACTTCAGGCGAGACCGTCGAAGAGCTGCACCTGCACCGGCTCGCCGGCCTCGACCCTGCCGCGCTCGTGCTCGAGCACGATGAAGCAGTTGGCCTCCGACATCGAGCGCAGCACGCCCGAGCCCTGCTGGCCGGTGGTGCGCACCTTCCACTCTGCGCCGTCGCGGAACAGGATGCCGCGCTGGTATTCGGTTCGACCGGGTACTTTTCTGATGGCGTGTGACGCGCTGACCTGCAGCAACGGAACGCTGAAATCATCCGTTCTTCCCGACAGGTGGAGCAGGGCGTCGCGCACGAACTGGTAGAAGGTCACCATCACGGCGACCGGGTTGCCGGGCAGGCCGAACAGCCAGGCCGAGCCGCCGCCCGAGTCGATGCGGCCAAAAGCCATGGGGCGGCCAGGGCGCATCGCGATCCGCCAGAACAGCACCTCGCCGAGCTTGGCCATCATCTGTTTGGTGAAATCGGCCTCTCCGACCGAGACGCCGCCCGAGGTGACGATCGCGTCGGCGTTCGCCGCCGCGCTCGTGAACGCCGCCTCGAGCAGGGCGGGGTCGTCGCGCACCACGCCCATGTCGCGAATCTCGACGCCGAGGCGCGCGAGCATGCCGTAGAGGGTGTAGCGGTTCGAGTCGTAGACCTGGCCTTCGGCGAGCGGGGCGCCGATCGAGGCGAGCTCGTCGCCGGTGGAGAAGAACGCCACCCGCAGGCGCCGGCGCACGTTCACTTCGGCGATGCCGAGCGAGGCGATCAGCCCGAGGTCGGCCGGGACGAGCGCGCGCCCGGGCTTGAGCACGGCGACCCCGGTCTTCAGGTCCTCGCCCCGGGCGCGCGTGTTCTGGCCGCGCTTCTGGCCGGCCGGGACGACGACCTCGCCGCCCTCAACGCGCACCACCTCCTGGATCACCACCGTGTCGGTCCCGGCCGGCATCACCGCCCCCGTCATGACGCGCACGCACTCGCCGCGCCCGACCTTGCCCTTGTAGGGCTGGCCTGCCAGCGCGGCGCCGGTCTCGCGCAGCCGGGTCTCGCCGTCCGCGCACAGGTCCTCGGCGTGCACCGCGTAGCCGTCCATCGCCGAGTTGTCGTGCGCCGGGACGTCGAATCCCGGCACCACGTCCTCGGCGAGCACGCGTCCGAGCGCGGCGCGCGTGGCCACGCGCTCGCAGTCCTCGACCGGCGCCAGGCAGGCGCGAATCGCCTCGCGCGCCTTGTCGACACGCAGCGCGTTGGGGTCGTAGCCGTCCAGGCAGCTGACGACTTCGCTGATCTTGTTCATGCGTTCTTCAGCTCTTCCAGGGTGTTGATGTTGCGGAACGCCTCGGGCTCGTCGTCGAAGGGCACCTCGACCACCGCGAGCGTCGCGTACCAGGCGTCGATCTTGCGCCCGCCGCCGGCGAGGAAGGCCTCCAGGTGCGGCAGCACGCTCTTGCGCACCAGCGCGAAAACAGGATGCGGTTGGTCGCCTGTCTTCGCAACGGCGAGATCCTTGTCATTCAGAAAAGTCTTCAACCGCTTGACCAGGTCGAGAGGAAGGAACGGCGAGTCGCAGGGCACGGTGACGACCAGCGGGTGCGAGGCCGCCTGCAGGCCCGCGTGCAATCCGGCGAGCGGGCCGGCGAAGCCGCCGACCGAGTCGGGCACGACGCGGTGGCCGAGCTTCGCATAGGCCTCGGCGTTCTGGTTCGCGTTGACCAGGATCTCGTCCACCTGCGGCGCGAGCCGCTCGATCGCCCACG
>CAZLUX010000263.1:0-2522 GCA_964562815.1 uncultured Enterobacteriaceae bacterium | reverse complement strand
CGGCGCGCTCCGCCTGGTCGCGAAGGTACTGGTGCACGAAGGCGATCGACATGCTGCCCTCGCCGACCGCCGCGGCGACGCGCTTGACCGGCGAGGAGCGGACGTCGCCGCAGGCGAAGATGCCGGGAACGCTGGTCTCGAGGAGGTAGGGGTCGCGCTCGAGGCTCCAGCGGCCGGCCGCGCGGACGTCGGGGCCGGTGAGGACGTAGCCCCTGCGGTCGAGCGCGATTTCCGGGGGGAGCCAGCCGGTTTCGGCGTCGGCGCCGATGAAGATGAAGAGCCGTCCCGTTTCGAGGCGGGTCTTTTCGTCGGTTTGGTTGTTGCGCACGTCGATGGCTTCGAGGGTTTCGCCGCCGTGGGCGGCGACGACCTCGGTGTGGCTGAGGACGCGAATGTTGGGGCGGGCGGCGATCTGATCGACGAGGTACTGCGACATGCTCTTTCCGAGCGAGTCGCCGCGGCAAAGGATGGTGACGCTCTTCGCGTAGGTCGAGAAGAACATCGCCGCCTGGCCGGCGGAGTTGCCGGCGCCGACGACGTGGATGTCGAGGCCGTGCGTGTTGGACGCTTCGCTGCGGGCGGCGCCGTAGAAGATGCCCTTGCCGTTGAAGCGCTCGAAGCCTTCGATGGCGAGGTGCCGCCACGAGACGCCGCAGGCCAGGACGATCGTGCGCGAGCGCAGCACGTCCCCGCCGTCGAGGGTGGTCTCGAAGCTGTCGGCGCGGATGCGGGTGATCGCGCGCGTGACCAGGATCTCGGCGCCGAGGCGCCGCGCCTGGCGAAGCGCGCGGGCCGACAGCTCTCCGCCCGACACGCCCGTGGGGAAGCCGAGGTAGTTCTCGATGCGCGAGGACGTGCCCGCCTGGCCCCCGGGGGCGTCGCGTTCGACGACGATCGTGCGCAGGCCCTCCGACGCGCCGTAGACGGCGGCGGCGAGGCCTGCGGGGCCGGCGCCGACGACCACCGTGTCGTACTCGGTGGCCGCAGGCTCGGTCGAGAGGTCCAGAATCTCTGCGAGGCGGCGCAGCGCCGGCCGCACGACCGTCTTGCCGTCGACGACGCGCACCACGGGAAGGTCCTGCGCGGCGGGCGGCGCGCCCGACCATTTCGTCATGTCGCCGGGCGAGTCCGGATCGAGCCACTCGAAGCGGATCTGGTTGCGGTCGAGGAAGCGGCGCAGCTCCGCGCACGCGGCGTCGCCGCGGCGGCCGACGACGAGCGCGCGCACCGGCTCGGGCTGGGAAACGATCGCCTGCAAGCCGCCGGAGCCGCCCATGCGGTGGGCCGCGAGCTTGCCGACGCGCTCCGCGACCACGGGCACCGCGGCGGCGAGCGTGTGATAGTCGTTCGGCTCGAGCTTGAAGCAGCGCGACGGCTCCGCCGCGCGAAGGCCGGCGGGCTGGGGCATGCCGAAGACGATCGACATCTCGCCGAACACCTGGCCGGGCCGGCGCTCGCCGATCACGCGTTCGGCGCCGTCGACGAGCCGCACCACTTCGAAGCGGCCCTCGAGGATCCCGTACAGCGACCGGTCGTCGCCCTCGTGGCACACGTGCTCGCCGGCCTTGACCGTGAGGTCGGCGGCCTTGCGGCAGAGCCGCTGGCATTCGCCCGGCTCGATATCCGCGAAAACTTCGACCTTCTGGAAGTCGGCTGGGGTCAGCATCGTCGATGTGCGAATGGCCGGGGGCGAAGCTTACGATGGGGGTGGAGGCACGACAAGCGCGTCAGAGCCCGAACCAGCGCGCCATGCGCTCGGCGCCGAACCGCTCCTTGTAGGCGCGACCGGCGAGCGACGGCGCGTGGTAGACGCTCTTCAACTTGGGCCCGGAGAGGAAGTCCAGGTCCGCCCAGCCGAGGCGGCCGTCGCCGAACTCGACGAGGCAGCTGCCCGTGCCCGAGTTGGGCATCGGCTCGCCGCCCTTGAGCTTGGCGAGGATCGAGCTCGCGACCGCGCGCGCCGCGCTCTCGGCGAAGGACCCGGCCTTCGGCAATCCCGTCGCGGCGCCGTCGCCGATCGCGTACACGCCGGGGAAGCGCGTCTCCAGCGTGCGCAGCGTGATCGGCACCCAGCCGTTCTCGGCCATGCCGCTCGCCAGCACCGGCTGCGGCGCCTGGTGCTTCGGCACGCCGAGGTACAGCGCGTAGGGCAACTCGGTTCCGTCGTCGAGCACGGCGGTCTTGCGCCCCGGCTCGAGCGCCTTCACCGAGCGCCCGAGCAGCAGCTTGATCCCCCTTTCGGCGAAGGCGGCGACCAGCGCCGCCGAGAGATCGGCCGACGCCGGCATCGGGCTCGAAAGCGGGCTCACCAGCGTGATCTCGCACGCGCCCCGCACCCCCCGCGCATCGAGATAGTGGTGCAGCATCAGCGCGCACTCGCTCGGCGCCGGCGGGCACTTGTAGGGAAAGCCCGAGATCCCGACGATCGCCGGGCCCTTCGAAAACGCGGGCAGCACCTCGCGCACCCGGCCCGCGCCCGGCACCGAGTAGAACTCGTAGCCGTCCTCGGCAAGCCCCGGCGT
>CAZLUX010000262.1:0-2536 GCA_964562815.1 uncultured Enterobacteriaceae bacterium | reverse complement strand
GCATATAGGAATAGTTTGTCTCTTTGGAACTGGCCTCATAAGGTCGATTCCGACGTCGTTCGGAGGCTATATGGCCAGTCGCGACAAGAATGAAAACAGCGCGCCGCAGCGGGACGGGCAGTCGGAGGTGCCGATCGTCGGCCTGGGGGCCTCCGCGGGCGGCATATCGGCGTTGCAGGAGATTTTCAGCGCACTGCCGGACCAGACCGGCGCGGCGTTCGTGGTGATCGTTCATCTCGATCCCGAGCACCAGAGCGATCTCGCCCGCATCCTGGCCGCCCGCACCTCCATGCCGGTGGCCCAGGTCGAGATCAGCGAGCCGCTCAATCCCAACCACGTCTACGTCATTCCGCCCAATCGGCGGCTGGTGTTGACCGACCATGAGCTGAAGTCCGCGCCGTTCGACGAGCCGCACGGTCACCGCGCGCCGATCGACTTGTTCTTTCGCTCGCTCGCCGACCACGGCGATGGGTATGCTGTCATCCTGAGCGGGGCGGGCTCCGACGGCGCGATCGGCGTGCGCGCGGTCAAGGGCGCCGGCGGCATCGTCCTGGCGCAGGATCCGAGCGAGGCCGAATATCCGTCAATGCCGCGCGCGGCGATTGCCACCGGCACCGCCGACTTCGTCCTACCGGTGAGCCAGATCGCCGAGCGTCTCGTCGATCTCTTGCGCAGCCGGGCCAGCCTCTCGGTCGCTGTCGCGAACGAGAGCGACGAGGACCTGCTGCGGCGGATACTCGGCCACCTGCGTATCCGCACCGGGCACGACTTCTCCAAGTACAAGCGTTCCACCGTGCTGCGGCGGATCGCGCGGCGCATGCAGGTCACCCGGACCGAAAGCCTGGAGGCCTATTACGCCTTCCTGCGGGCCAATTCCGACGAGGCGCAGGCGCTGCTGAGCGACCTCTTGATCACGGTGACCTCCTTTTTCCGCGACCGTCACGCGTTCGAGGCGCTCCAGAGCCAAGTATTGCCGCGTCTTCTCGATGGTCGCGATCCGAACGAACCGCTCCGCGTGTGGATTCCCGGCTGCGCCACCGGGGAGGAGGCCTATTCGATCGCCATTCTACTGCTGGAAGAAACCGAGCGCCTCGGCGTCAGGCCGCCGATCCAGATCTTCGCCTCCGATCTCGACGACCAGGCATTGATGACTGCGCGGGAGGGTCGCTACCGCGCCGCCATCGAGGCCGATGTCGGCGACAATCGGCTGAAACGTTTTTTCAAGGCCGACAAAGAAGGCTATAGCGTGCGCCGGGAGGTGCGCGACCTCATTCTGTTCGCCAACCACGACCTGCTCAAGGACCCGCCGTTTTCGCGCGTCGACCTTATTTCCTGCCGCAACCTACTCATTTATCTCGATCGCGACCTGCAGGAGCAGGTGTGCAGCACCTTCCATTACGCACTCAACCCGGGCGGCTACCTCATGCTCGGCACGTCCGAAACGGCCGACGTGCCCTCGGGTCTGTTCCGTGTGATCAATCGCAACGCGCGCATCTACCAGTCGACGGCGCCGCGCGGCGAAAAGCCTCGGCTGTTGCCGCGGTTGCTCGGCAGCGGCTTCCGTGACACGGCCGCACGGTTCGACCGGATCCCGACGCCGAGCGCCGCCCTTAGCGACGCCATGGCGCATCGGCGGGCGCTTGAGCAGTTGGGCCCACCCAGCGTGATGGTCAACGACGCGCAGCGTGTGATCCATCTATCGGAGCACGCTGGCCGCTTCATGGAGCCTTCCGGTGGCCCGCTCAACACCGACATCGGCGATCTGGTGCGCCCGGAATTGCGCTTCGAACTGCGCTCGGCCCTGCATCGCGCCTTCGAGCAAAGGGAGACGACGCTGACGCTGCCTATCTCCGTGCGGTTCAACGGCTCGCCGCGCCGAGTGCACATTCTGGTCAAGCCGTTGATCGAGAGCAATGAGACCGAGCCGCATACCGCAGTGGTTATGTTCATCGAGGGTGAGGCCGTCGACCACGTCAGCGAGACGGAGGTACAACAGCAGGCGACCGACGAGACCGTGCGGCGGCTGACCGAAGAGCTGGAATCGACCCGCGCGCGGCTGCGCACCGTGCGTGAGGAATCCGACGCCGGCAATGAGGAACTGCGCGCGGCCAACGAAGAGCTGCAATCGATCAACGAGGAATATCGGTCAACGTCCGAGGAACTGGAGACCAGCAAGGAAGAGCTGCAGTCGATCAACGAGGAACTGCAGACGGTCAACAACGAGTTGAAGCTCAAGCTGGACGCGGTCTCGAGCGCCCACAACGACCTGCAGAACCTGATGGCGGCCACCGATGTCGCCACCCTGTTCCTCGACGCTTCCCTGCACATCAAGCGTTTCACCGAAAGGCTCACCGACCTGTTCCGTGTCACGCCGTCGGACGAGGGCCGTCCGATCACCGATTTCTCCCACGAGCTCGATTACGGCGACCTGGTTAAGGACGTTCACGCGGTGATGGCCGATCTCGCGCCGATCCACCGCGAGGTGCGCAGCCGCGACGGCCGCTGGTACGACGTCCGCCTTCGGCCCTACCGCACG
>CAZLUX010000261.1:0-2566 GCA_964562815.1 uncultured Enterobacteriaceae bacterium | reverse complement strand
GCGGCTGGTCCGCGGCGGCGCCGACGCCGATGTTGTAGCTCGGCTCGCGAAAATACGTCGGCAGAAGCTGCGCGTGCTGGTCGGTCACGTGCAGCAGCGATAGGTTGCCGAAGGCGGGCAGGTCGTAGAGCTCGCCCGCCGCCTCGGCGTCGCTCGTGCCGGGGCGCAGCGTCGCCCCTGCGGCGGCGGCGAGCGCGAGAAGTCTCAGGAATTCGCGGCGAAGCAAGTTGTGCCTCTGTGCAAGTGGTGTCGAGTGATAGTCTAAACATTTTTTGCAGCCGGAATCGCTTCTCGACCGCGACTGCGGCCGACGATCAAATGACCGAATCGCGCCATTCGCCCTCGCAATTCGTCGACCCGGAGAACGCGGCGCGCGTGCGACGCGCGGGCGAGCTGCACCGCGAGCGGCGCCTGGACGAAGCGGCGGAGCTGCTGGAGCAGGTGACGCGCGAGGCGCCGCAGTTCGCGCGCGGCTGGTTTCTGCTCGGCTTCGTCGAGGGCGACCGTGGCGATTACGAGCGGGCGGCGCGCGCGCTCGAGCGTGCCGCGCAGCTGACGCCGGCTGACGCGGAAATCCACCACCTTCTGGCCCGGGCCCATACGGCGCTGGGCAGGCTCGCCGACGCGGTGCGCGGCTACGTCGAAGTGCTGCGCCTGGAGCCCGGTCGCGCCACGGCGCATACCGAGCTCGGCTTGATCTACCAGGCGCAAGGCGATCTAGAGCGGGCCGTGCGGCAGCAGCGCCTCGCCGCCGAGGCCGCGCCGGGGCTCGGCGTCGTGTTCAACAACCTCGGCGTCGCCCTGCGCGCGGCCAAGCTGCGCGACGAGGCGGTCGAGGCCCTGCGTACCGCGGTGCGGCTCGAGCCGAACCGCGACAAGTATCACCTGAACCTGGGCCTCGCGCTGAAGGACGGCGGTGCCTACGACGAGGCGATCGCCGCCCTTCGCGGCGGGCTCGAAGTCGCGCCGCGATCCGCCGCCCTGCACGCGGCGCTCGGCGCCACGTACGCGCTGGCGCGAAAGAGCGCCCAGGCCATCGCCTCGCTGACGCAGGCCGTGGCCCTGGAGCCCGGCAACGCCGCCGCGCTGGGCAGGCTGGTGCGCGAGAAGACGATGGTCTGCGACTGGCGCGACCTGGGCTCTCTGGTCGCCGCCGCGCGCGGGCAGCTCGATCGCGGGGAGGCGACGATTCACCCCTTCGTCTGGCCGGCGCTCGTCGACGACCCCGCCGTCCAGCGGCGCGCGGCGGAGGCCTGGGCCGCGCAAATCGCGCGAACCGCGGGCGCCCCCCTGCCGGTGCGCGCCCCGGGCCGCGAGGCGCGCATACGCGTCGGCTACCTCTCGGCGGACTTCCGCGAGCACGCCGTCGCCTACCTGCTGGCGCAAGTGATCGAGCTGCACGACCGCGATGCCTTCGAGGTCGTCGCCTATTCGTCGGGGCCGGACGACGGCGGCGAGATGCGGCAGCGTCTCATGCGCGCCTTCGACCGCTTCGTCGACATCTCGGCAGACCCGGACCGCGCCGCGGCGCGGCGCATCCGCGACGACCGGATCGACATTCTGGTGGATCTCGCGGGCTACACCCACTCGGCGCGCAGCGGGGTCGTTGCGCTGCGGCCCGCTCCCGTCGTCGTGAACTACCTCGGCTATCCCGGCACGCTCGGCGGACGGATGGCCGACTATCTGATCGGCGACCCGAGCGTGACGCCACTCGAGGCGGCGCCGCACTACGCCGAGAAGCTGGTGCTGCTTGCCGACAGCTTCCAGCCCAACGACCGCCGGCGCGCGATCGACGCCCCGGCGCCGCGCTCCGCTTACGGTCTGCCGGAGGACGCCCTGGTGCTGTGCTCCTTCAACCAGATCTACAAGATCGGGCCGGCGATTCTCGATGCGTGGTGCGCGGCGCTTTCCGCGGCGCCGGACGCCGTTCTGTGGCTGAGCGAGTCCCGGCCCGAAGCGGGCGAGAATCTGCGGCGGGAAATCGCGGCGCGCGGCGTGGATCCCGGGCGCCTGGTCCTGGCGGGGTGGGCGCCGCAGCTTTCCCAGCACCTCGCGCGCCTGAGCGCGGCCGACCTGTTCCTGGATACCTACCCCTTCTGCGGCCATACGACCGCCAGCGACGCGCTCTGGGCGGGGGTGCCCCTGGTCACGGTGACGGGCGAATCGTTCGCGTCGCGGGTCGCCGCCAGCCTGCTGCGCGCGGTCGGGCTCGGCGTGCTCGTCACCGAATCGCTGCCCGCCTATCGTGCCCTGATCCTCGATCTGGTCGCAGATCGCGGCCGGCTCGCGGACCTGCGCGCGCGCCTTGCCGCGAACCGGCTGACGACGCCGTTGTTCGACAGCGCGCGCTACACGAAGCAGCTGGAGGCCGCCTACAAAAAAATGTGGGAGCGCCGCCTCGCGGCGCTCCCACCCGATCACATCGTGCTATCCGCCCCGAGCGGATAGCGCCAGGCTCACTTGTTGACCGGCGAGGCCGGGTCGAGCAGATAGGCCACCAGATCCTTGATGTCCTGCTCGGTCAGGCTGCCCGAGGTGCCGAAGCGCGGCATCTCGCTGCACAGGT
>CAZLUX010000260.1:0-2575 GCA_964562815.1 uncultured Enterobacteriaceae bacterium | reverse complement strand
CAGTTCGGCTCGCGCATCCTCCACGGCCCGTTCACCAGCGCGCTGGTCTCGGCGCCGGTCGGAATGTTCTTCGCCGGCACCGCGATCGCCTACCTCGAGCACGCCTGCCGCTTCAAGGCGCCGGTGCGCGCCGGCGACACGCTCGCGACCGAATGGACGGTGAGCGAGAAGCTCGACAAGCCGAAGCACCGCGGCGGCATCATCGTGATGCGCGGCGTGTGCGTCAACCAGCACGGCGACATCGTGGTTGAGGCCGACGGCAAGATCCTAGTCGCTGCGCGCCCGGCGCCCTAGGAAACGAAGGCCGTGATCCTGCGCGCCGCGCCGCCCGCACGTTGTGGCAATGCAACAGCTGGACCATCCCGACGCCCGTAGCTGATCGCTAAGCTGCCTAACGCACAGTGACGCAGCGCGCGCCGGAGCAACCTGCAATCCGGGAATTCTCCCGCGTACAAGGATGTCACGAGATGACCAAGGTTAAATTGCTCTTTACCGGGCTACTGGCCGCAACGAGCCTCGGCCTCAGTTCGCCGCTCTATGCGCAAATGTCGACCCCTAACTTCTACGCTGGCGGGTCGTTTGGCCAGACGAAGGCCAAGAGTGCCTGCAATGGCGTTGTGGCGGCAGGGCTTGGCTGCGACGACTCGGATACGGCGTACCGGATTTTCGGCGGCTACCAGGTCAATAGAAACTTCGCGGCCGAGGTCGGCTACGCCGAGCTGGGTAAAGCCACCGCGAGCGGCGTCGTTTCCGGCGTACCGCAATCGGGAAGCTGGAAAGCGAGATCTTGGGACATCGTGGCGGTCGGGATCATGCCTCTCAGCGAGCAGTTCTCGCTGCTCGGCAAGCTCGGGATCGCCCTTTGGCGTCTCGATTCGACGTTGACTCCGACTGGCATTGGGTCTGTGCAACAGTCCCCCACCGGCACGTCTGCCACCTATGGCCTAGGCGGACAGTACGACTTCACGCAAAAGGTCGGCATGCGCCTGGAATGGCAGAAATACAAGGACGTCGGAAACGACGCAGGCGTGAAAAGCGACGTCGCCGTGTTCAGCTTAGGCGCGCTCTACAAGTTTTGATGCAGCGTAACTGGAGGAAAGAAAAGCCTGGGCCTGCCCCGGCTTTTCTTCGTACATGGATCTGCGCCCGACGCGGGCGCATTCGATCGGGGGTAGCGTGAACGACACTCAGAAGCTCGCGGCGGAAATCTTCGCCCGCATCATGGCGGGACGCGCGCTGAGCGGATATCAGACCATGAATCCGGAGCAGCTCGCCGCCGAGGTCCGCGCCGCCTATGCGCAGGCGGAGGCATTCACCAAGGTCGTGTCCGAAACATCCTGACGCGGAAGTCTGCCTCCCGATCGGCAGTCCCTCGCGGATCGACACGCAGGCGGTGGCGCGCTAGCGGGCGAAGGCAGCGATCCAGCGCCGGTCGATGCGGTCCTTCCAGCGCCAGGCCCACTCCCCCTCGGCCGAGAACGGCCCCCAGGAGGCGATCGCGTAGCGCCCGCCGCAGCTGATCAGCGCGAGCGAGACGCGCTGCGGCGAGTAGGTCTCGAGCGGGCGCGACTCCACCGCGCGGCGCAGGTTGCGCGCAAGCAGCGCGCCCTGGCGCACCGCGTAGACGCCCGATTTGGGCAGCGCCGCGCCGAGCAGCGCGGCGCCGTCGCCGGCGGCGAAGAGCTGCGGATGCGAGATGCTGCGCAGGGTTTCGTCGACCAGGACGAAGCCCGAGGGATCGAGCGTGAGGCCGGTCTCGCCGAGCCAGGGCGGCGCCGCCGCGCCGGCGGTCCACACCACCGCGTCGAAGGCGCGCCGCTCGCCCTGCGAGCGCACCACCGGGCCGGGCTCGACCGCCTCCACCGCGGTGCCCGAATGCAGCGTAACCCCCGCGCGCACGAGCGCGCGCGCGATGCGCCGCCCGAGGCGCGGCGGGAAGGCGGGACGGTCGGAGTACAGCTCGATCTCTCCCGGGCGTCCGACCGAGGCGAGCGCACGCGCCATCGACATCGCCAGCTCGACCCCCGCGGCGCCGCCGCCCGCGACCGCGATGCGCAGGGTCTGCCGGCGCCCGCGCTCGCGCAGCCGGCCCCAGGCCTCGACGAAGGGCTCGAAAGGCTTGGCCGCGAGCGCGTGCTCGGCCGCGCCCGGAACGCCGGCGAAATTCGGCAGCGAGCCGAGATTGAGCGAGGCGACGTCGTACTCAAGCTCATGGCCGCGCTCCAAGCGCGCCATCCGCCGCAGCGGGTCGATCGCGGCGACGCGATCGTAGACCAGGGCCACGCCGGCGCGCTCGGCGAGCCGCGCCAGATCGATCACGCAATCACCGAGCGCGTAGTGCCCTGCGACCAGGCCCGGCAGCATTCCCGAATAGAGATGGTGGCGGTTCGGAGTCACGAGCGTCACGTGTGCCTCCGCCGCGGGCGCTTCTGCCAGCATGCGCAGCACGAACGCGTGCGCGTGCCCTCCGCCGAGCAGGAGCAGCTGTTTCACGCGCGCTTGCGCAGTTCCTTGCGCTGCACCTTGCCGGTGGTGGTCATGGGCAGCGCGTCGATGAACTCGATCTCGCGCGGGT
>CAZLUX010000259.1:0-2593 GCA_964562815.1 uncultured Enterobacteriaceae bacterium | reverse complement strand
CCTGCGAACACAGCGCAAGCGCCGCTTCGAGTGACGCCGCGATGCTCGCGCCGGGAGCCTCGAGCGTGCGGCGACGCGTGACCACGATGTTTTCCCGCCCCGGCAGCGGCTTGCCGAGCGATTCCCACGTGCGGCGCCCCATGATGACGGGGTGGCCGTAGGTGAGCGCCTTGAAGTGTTTCAGGTCCTCGGGCAGGTGCCATGGCAGCCCACCCCGTGCGCCGATGACGCCGTTCGCGGCCACTGCGGCAACGAGGTGTACGCGGGGGTGAGTGTCGGGTTCTGCCGACATTTGTGACATTCGTCCTGTTTGTGACTGAATTTTGCAATAATTATAGGCAGATGGGCGCCCATCCGTTCCCCGCGGGTACGGCGCTTCCGTATCCGCGCTCGTTCCTCGGGTTGCTGCTCGCCGGCTTTACGCTGGTCGCGCTGCCGCTTGCGGCCGCGCTCGCCTATTCGGCCTGGAACACGGAGCGGCTCGCCGAGCAGAGCCGCAATGCAGTGTTCAGTGCGGCACAGGCCGCGCGTGCGAGCCGCTCGCTCGTCAATCGCATCGGCTCGATCGAGCGCCTTGCGCAGCAGGTCACGCTGCTCGCGGATCCGGTGCTGATGGATGACTACGCGCGCGTGCACCGCAGCTTCAAGCAGGTGTCCAACGAGCTTTCGCAACTGCCTCTCGATTCGCGGCAGCTTGTCGCGCTCGACCGGACGGTCAAGCAGGAGCAGAGCCTGTACGATCAGCTCACCGCCACGCCGCGCAAGCACCTCGATCCGCGCGCAGTCAGCGCCGAGGCCGACCAGCTTGCGGACAACGCCTATGAAATGCTGGCCATCAGCTACCTGGTGGCGGACCGCGAAGTCGACCGCCTGCGCTCCAGCGCCGAAGTCGTCCAGCAGCGGCTCATCCTGCTGGTCCTGTTCAGCACCGCGCTTGCGCTGACGATCGCGCTCGCGCTCACCCGTTTCATCGCGCGCCCGATCGCCGAGCTGGACGCGTCGATCCGGCAGCTCGGCGGCGCGGACTTCGCGCGGCCGATCCGGGTGCGCGGACCGGAAGATCTGCAGTATCTGGGCGAGCGGCTGGACTGGCTGCGTCGCCGCCTGGTCGAGCTGGAGGCGCAGAAGAACCGCTTCCTTCGCAACGTCTCCCACGAGCTGAAGACGCCGCTCACCGCGCTGCGCGAGGGCGCAGAGCTGCTCAACGATCAGGTCGCGGGACCCCTCGCGCCGCAGCAGCGCCAGGTGGTCGCGATCATGCGCGACAACAGCATCAAGTTGCAGCGCATGATCGAGGGCCTGCTCGATTACCAGCGTGCCCTGCATGCCGCGGCCTCGCTCGATCTGCAGCCGGTCGAGCTCGACGCGCTGGTTCGCGACGCCGCCCGCGCGCACCAGCTCGCCGCGAGGGCAAAGCGGCAGCACGTGGCGCTCGACCTGGAGCCGGTCATCGTCCGCGCCGACCCGGCCAAGCTGCGCTCGATCGTGGACAATCTGCTCGGAAACGCCGTCAAGTTCGCGCCCGAAGGCGGGAACATCTCGGTGGTCGCGCGCGAGCACGACGGCGAGGCGACGCTCGAAGTGATAGATTCGGGGCCGGGCGTGCCGGCCGAAGAGCGGGAATCGATCTTCGATTCGTTCTTCCGCGGCCGCGCGAAGGCGAGCGGACCCATCGAGGGCAGCGGGCTCGGCCTTGCAATCGTGCGTGAGTTCGTCGAGGCGCACGGCGGGCAGATCGCGGTGGTCGAAGGCGGCGGCGGAGGCCATTTCAGGGTCACGCTGCCGCACGAGGGCGCAAGCTCGCTCAGGGTGGCGGCATGAAGGCGACCGTCGCCGCCCTCGTCCTCCTGCTCGCGGGATGCGCGTCGTTCAGCCCGGGCGCGGGGGAGGGGGCGAAAGTGAGCGAGATCGTGGCTCAGGCGGTGACCTCCGCCCGGGCGCCGGCCGCCGCGCAGCAGCGCACTGTGCATCTGGCTCGTGAGGCGTACCGGCGAGACCGGACCATCGAGAACCGGCTTCGGCTGGCGACCCTGCTGGCGACGCTGCCGGCGCCGCTGCGCGACGACGGCGCCGCTTACGCTCTGCTCAAGCCGTTCACGGCGGAGCGCAGCGAGTCGCCCTACGCAAGCTTCGGAGCCCTGCTGGCGGGGCAGGTTGCCGAGCGGTTGCGGTTGACACGGGAGAGCGAGCGGGCGGCGCGGGAGCAGGAACGTGCGGTACGCGAGCAGGAGCGCGCGGCGCGCGAGGCGGAGCAGCGCGAGAAGACCTTGCGCGAGCAGCTCGATGCGCTGAAATCCATCGAGCGCGGCATCGTCGAGCGCGAGGAACGGATACGAAGGAACAGGAGATGATGAAATGACCCATGAGGCACCCAAGATTCTGCTGGTCGACGACGACAAGGACCTGCTGCAGCTCATCGCCATGCGGCTCGCCGCGGCGGGTTACGCGGTTTCGACCGCCGATTCCGGAGAGAGCGCGCTCGCGAGCGTGACCGTTGCGCGGCCGCAGCTCGTGATCACGGACCTGCGCATGCAGGGAATGGACGGCATCGCGCTTTTCGACGCCATTCACCGTGATGCGCCATCCCTTCCGG
>CAZLUX010000258.1:0-2593 GCA_964562815.1 uncultured Enterobacteriaceae bacterium | reverse complement strand
CCTGCGAACACAGCGCAAGCGCCGCTTCGAGTGACGCCGCGATGCTCGCGCCGGGGGCCTCGAGCGTCCGGCGGCGCGTGACGACGATGTTTTTGCGCCCCGGCAGCGGTTTGCCGAGCGATTCCCACGTGCGACGCCCCATGATGACGGGATGGCCGTAGGTGAGCGCCTTGAAGTGCCTCAGGTCCTCCGGCAGGTGCCATGGCAGCTCGCCCCGTGCGCCGATAACGCCGTTTGCGGCAACCGCGGCAACGAGGTGTACGCGAGGGTGAGTGTCGGGCTCTACCGACATTTGTGACATTCGTCCTGTTTGTGACTGAAATTTGCAATAATTATAGGCAGATGGGCGCCCATCCGTTCCCCGCGGGTACGGCGCTTCCGTATCCGCGCTCGTTCCTCGGGTTGCTGCTCGCCGGCTTTACGCTGGTCGCGCTGCCGCTTGCGGCCGCGCTCGCCTATTCGGCCTGGAACACGGAGCGGCTCGCCGAGCAGAGCCGCAATGCAGTGTTCAGTGCGGCACAGGCCGCGCGTGCGAGCCGCTCGCTCGTCAATCGCATCGGCTCGATCGAGCGCCTTGCGCAGCAGGTCACGCTGCTCGCGGATCCGGTGCTGATGGATGACTACGCGCGCGTGCACCGCAGCTTCAAGCAGGTGTCCAACGAGCTTTCGCAACTGCCTCTCGATTCGCGGCAGCTTGTCGCGCTCGACCGGACGGTCAAGCAGGAGCAGAGCCTGTACGATCAGCTCACCGCCACGCCGCGCAAGCACCTCGATCCGCGCGCAGTCAGCGCCGAGGCCGACCAGCTTGCGGACAACGCCTATGAAATGCTGGCCATCAGCTACCTGGTGGCGGACCGCGAAGTCGACCGCCTGCGCTCCAGCGCCGAAGTCGTCCAGCAGCGGCTCATCCTGCTGGTCCTGTTCAGCACCGCGCTCGCGCTGACGATTGCGCTCGCGCTCACCCGTTTCATCGCGCGTCCGATCGCCGAGCTGGACGCGTCGATCCGGCAGCTCGGAGGTGCGGATTTCGCGCGGCCGATCCGGGTGCGTGGACCGGAAGACCTGCAGTATCTGGGTGAGCGGCTGGACTGGCTGCGTCGCCGTCTGGTCGAACTGGAGGCGCAGAAGAATCGCTTCCTGCGTAACGTCTCGCACGAGCTGAAGACGCCGCTCACCGCGCTGCGCGAGGGCGCGGAACTGCTCAACGATCAGGTTGCGGGACCTCTCGTGCCGCAGCAGCGACAGGTGGTCGCGATCATGCGCTACAACAGCGTCAAGCTGCAGCGCATGATCGAAGGCTTGCTCGACTATCAGCACGCTCTGCATGCCGCGGCCTCGCTCGATCTCCAGACGGTCGAGCTAGGAGCCCTGGTTCGCGAAGCCGCACGCGCACACCAGCTCGCGGCGAGGGCGAAGCGGCAACACGTGGCGCTCGACCTCGAGCCGGTCGTGGTCCGCGCCGACCCGGGCAAGCTGCGCTCGGTCGTGGATAACCTGCTTGGCAACGCGGTCAAGTTCGCACCTGAAGGCGGGAGTATCTCCGTGGTTGCGCGCGAGCTCAATGGCAAGGCGACGCTCGAGGTGATAGATTCCGGGCCCGGTGTCCCGGCCGATGAACGGGAGTCGATCTTCGATTCGTTCTTCATGGGGCGCGCGAAGGCGAGCGGTCGCATCGAGGGTAGCGGGCTCGGCCTCGCGATCGCGCGCGAGTTCGTCGAAGCGCACGGCGGTCAGATCGCGGTAGTCGAAGGCGGCAGCGGAGGCCATTTTAGGGTTACGCTACCGCATGAGGGCACGAGCTCGCTCGGGGTGGCGGCATGAGAGCGATCGTCTCCGCCCTCTTTCTCTTGCTTGCGGGATGCGCTTTGCTCAGCCCGGGAGTGGGGGAGCGGGAGAAATTGGCCGAGATCTTGAGCCAGGCGGTGGCTGCTGCACGAGCGCCGGCCGCCGCGCAGCAGCGTACCTTGCGCCTGGCTCGGGAGGCGTACCGGCGAGACGAGACCGTCGAGAGCCGGCTTCGGCTGGCGACGCTGCTGGCGACGTTGCCGGCGCCGCTGCGCGACGACGGCGCCGCTTACGCGCTGCTCAAACCTTTCACGGCGGAGCGCGGCGAGTCGCCCTATGCAAGCTTCGGGGACCTGTTGGCGGTGCAGGTTGCCGAGCGGTTGCGGCTGACCCGGGAGAGCGAGCGGGCGGCGCGGGAGCAGGAACGCGCGGTACGCGAGCAGGAGCGCGTGGCACGCGAGGCGGAGCAACGTGAAAAGACCTTGCGCGAGCAACTCGACGCGCTGAAATCTATCGAGCGTGGAATCGTCGAGCGTGAAGAAAGGATACGCAAGAACAGGAGATGATGAAATGACCCACGAAGCACAGAAGATTCTGCTGGTCGACGACGACAAGGACCTGCTGCAGCTGATCGCCATGCGGCTTGCCGCGGCGGGTTACGCGGTTTCGACCGCCGATTCGGGGGAGAGCGCGCTCGCGAGCGTGACCGTTGCGCGGCCGCAACTCGTGATCACGGACTTGCGCATGCAAGGTATGGACGGCATCGCGCTTTTCGACGCCATTCACCGTGATGCGCCATCCCTTCCGG
>CAZLUX010000257.1:0-2634 GCA_964562815.1 uncultured Enterobacteriaceae bacterium | reverse complement strand
GCGCGCAGGTTGAGGATGGTGGTGACGATGTTGATCGAGCCCAGGATCGAGCTGATGCCGAGCAGGTGGATCGCGAAGATCGTGAAGTCCATGCCGATGCCCATCTGCACGGTGAGCGGCGCGTACAGGGTCCAGCCGGTGGCCGCGGCGCCGCCCGGCACGAAGAGGGAACCGACCAGCAGCACCGCCGCGAAGGGCAGCAGCCAGAACGACCAGTTGTTCAGCCGCCCGAAAGCCATGTCGGGCGCGCCGATCTGCATCGGGATCAGCCAGTTCGCGAAGCCGACGAAGGCCGGCATGATCGCGCCGAAGATCATGATCAGCCCGTGCAGCGTCAGCAGCTGGTTGAAGAGCTGGGGCTCGACGATCTGCAGGCCGGGCTCGAACAGCTCCGAGCGGATGACGAGCGCGTCCATCCCGCCGATGAAGAACATGATCCCCGCGAACACCAGGTAGAGGGTCCCGATGTCCTTGTGGTTGGTGGTGGTGATCCAGCGCAGGATCCCGCGATGGGGGCCGTGGTAGCCGGTGCGCCCTTCGGGCCGCGCGCGGCCGTGCGCGTCGAGTACTGCGCTCATCGAGACCTCCCCGGACTGCGTGAAGCCGGTACGACAGGCGCGCCGAAAGCGAAGTTCCTCTCTGACGCCGAAGTGACGCGGAGGTGACGCGGAGGTGACGCGCCGCTAGCGGCGCCGCGCGAGGACCTCGATCGGCACGATGCGCCCCTCGGCCACGCCGCGCGTCGTGTTGCGCATCGCCGCGCGCGCGTTCTCGGCGTGGACCAGGATCACGGCGCGGTGCGGGGGCTTGTCGCCGCGCGCGACGATCTCCCTCGCGCGCGCCACGGACTCGAGCGCTTCCTTCTCGGTCGTGCGAAAGCGAAGCACCTCGAAGCCGGCGGCTTCGAGCCCGGCGCGCGTCTCCTGCGGCGTCGAGAGGAAGCTCGCCTCGGGGCCCGCGGCCCAGGGCAGCGGGTAGTCGGGCTCGGGGCCGGCGCCCCTTGCGATCTCCGACAGCATCAGCCAGCCGCCGGGCCTGAGCACCCGGCGCACCTCGCGGTAGAAGGCGTCCTTGTCGGCGATGTTCATCGACACGTTCATCGAGTAGGCGCCGTCGAAGCTCGCGTCCGCGAACGGCATCGCGAGCGCGTCGCCGTGCTCGAAGCGCACCGCCTCGCCGAAGCCCAGGCGCCCGGTGAGGTGGCGCGCGACCTCGCAGAACTCGGCGGTGAGGTCGATGCCGGTCACGCGGCAGCCGAAGCGGCTGTGCAGGTAGCGCGCCGGGCCGCCGATGCCGCTGCCGATGTCGAGCAGGTGGTGGCCCGGCTCGACCTCGAGCGCGTCGGCGATCTCCGCGGTCGCCTCCAGCCCGCGCGTGTGGAACTGGTCGTAGGGCGCGAGCGCCTCCAGGCTCGGGCGCGCGGGGTCGGCGCCGTCCTCGGCGAGCGCCGCCTCGAGCCGCTCGAGCAGGCTGCCGCGGCCGTAGTGGCCGGTGATGTCTCGCTCGACGCTCATCGGCTGCAATCTATGCCGCCCGAAGTCGCCGATCAATCAAAAATTGATTCATTGACCCCACCCTCGCCGGCCTGTATAACGATCGTGCAGGATTCTCAAGCAGCGAAGTGGCTGGTCCGTCTTGGCGTTCGCGCCGTACTCATCAGGTAGCTCCCTCCCTTGAAGTTCCCGCAGGTCCGACCGGGCCTTTCATCAACTATCGAGGAAGCGCAAATGAGTACAGGTACCGTGAAATGGTTCAACGACTCCAAGGGGTTCGGCTTCATCACGCCGGACGACGGCGGCAAGGATCTGTTCGCCCACTTCTCGGCGATCCAGGGCGACGGCCACAAGTCGCTGAGCGAGGGCCAGAAAGTGCAGTTCGACAGCGCCGACGGGCCAAAAGGTCCGCAGGCGATCAACATCCGCGCGGCGGAGTAAGCGCGCCGGCGACCGCAAACGAAGCCCGGGGAACCGGGCTTTTTTGTTTGTCATTCACCTGAGGCGACGGACATGGCGGCAGACGTGCTGTTGAAGTTCAAGCGCGGCCGGGTCGAGGCGTGGACCCGGGACAGGATCGAATCCCTGAGCACGCTCGAGGTGCGCCAATTGGGCGCCAATGCGACCCGCCTCGCCGAGACCGAGCTTGCGGCGCTGTGCGACGAGGTGCTCGACGCGCGCCCGCACGGGCATCCGCCGGTGCGCAAGGTCGCGGCAAGAGGCGAGGGGCGGCGGCTGGTGTCGCGCGCTCACGCGCTCGGCCTGCGCGGCGTCACGCTGCGCAACCGGGCCTGGAGCCGCGGCGGGGTGAGGCAAGGCGACGGCACGGTGGTCTTCGCCCTCTGGGCCGACGACGTGCAGGCCGCCGACGGCGCCAGCCACTATCTGCTGTGGGCGCCGAACGTGGACGGCTCGCGCCCGTGGTCGGATACGCCGGGCGGCCAGGAACGGCTGGAACACTGCCGGCTCGCGGCGGAGGGCGCCGCCGCCGAAGGGCTGCTCGTCTACGGCGAGCGCCTGGAAGGCTCGCTGCCCGACGACAAAGCGCTCAGCGTGCGCGGCGCGGACCCCCACGCCGTGCTCACGCTGCGGGTGGAGCAGCGCGCCGGGGAATACTGGGCGAGCTGGGGCGGACGGCCGA
>CAZLUX010000256.1:0-2638 GCA_964562815.1 uncultured Enterobacteriaceae bacterium | reverse complement strand
GCGCCCGTGCCGTTCGGCAGCGCGAGCGCGCACCACTCGATGAGGTTGATCGGCCGCGTGAAGCCGGCGGCGGTGCCCGACTGGTCGATCGCGTCCACCGGCGGGGCGACGTTCGCGGTGGTCGGCGTCAGCAGCGCGTCGGCGTCGGCCAGCGCGGCGTCGAACTCGCGCTTGACGCGGTCGCGCTCGCGCAGCGTCAGCAGGTAGTCCTTCACGCTCATGCCGCGCCCGAGACCGATGCGCGGGCGCACGTCGTCGTCGACCGGCAGCGTCGGGTCGTCGGTCAGCTCGCCGACGAAGCTGTAGCCCTCGGCGCCGATGATGCGGCCGACCAGCGCGCCCATCTCGGCGAAGCGGCGCGGCAGCGAGACATCGACGATCGTCGCGCCGAGATCGGCCAGCCGCCCGAGCGAGGCGTCGTAGCTGGCCAGCACGCCGGGCTCGCAGCCGCCGCGCTCGGCCGCCGGCATGCGCGCAAGGCGCAGGCCCCGAACCCCCGACCTCAACCCCGGCAAGGGGTCCTCGAGCGGGCGGCGCAGAGTCAGGGGGTCGTTCGGATCTGGGCCTGCGAGCACGTTGTAGAGCAGCGCCGCATCCTCGACCGAGCGCGCCATCGGTCCCGGCGTGTCGAGCGTCGTGCTGAGCGGCAGCACGCCGTGGCAGCTGACGCGGCCGATGGTCGTCTTCAGGCCCGTGATCCCGCACCACGACGAGGGAATTCGCACCGAGCCGCCGGTGTCGGTGCCGATGCCCCAGGGCGCCATGCCCGCGGCCACCGCCACGCCGGTGCCCGAGCTCGAGCCGCCGGGCGCGCGGTGCGTCGCCGGGTCCCTCGGATTCCACGGCGTTCCCATGTGGCGGTTGGTGCCGAAGCTGCCCATCGCGAATTCGACCGAGTGCGTCTTGCCGAGGACGATCATGCCGGCCGCGAGCATGCGCCGCACCAGCGTCGCGGTCACCGGCGAGACGCGCTTTTCCCACACCTTGGAGCCGCCGGTGGTGATCCGGCCTTCGATGTCGACGATGTCCTTCACCGCCACCGGGATGCCGTGCAGCGGTCCGAGCGCCTGGCCGGCCCGGCGCGCGGCGTCCGCCGCGGCCGCCGCGGCGCGCGCCTCCTCGGCGTAGACGTGCACGAAGGCGTGCAGCTTGGCGTCCTCGCGCGCGATGCGATCGAGCACGCTCTCCATGAGCGCCGCGCAGGTCAGCTCGCCCGCGGCGAGCGCCTCGCGTAGCCGGTGAACCGGCAGATCGGCTGCGTTGTCGTAGGGCGATGACATGCCCTGCATATTACAATGCGCGCAATGGCTGATTGCTGCGAATCCGCTGCCTGCGAGCTGAAGGATGGCCGTCAGCGTGCCACGCTCAAGATCGTCCTCGCCATCAATGCGGTGATGTTCGTCGTCGTGCTCGCCGCTGGGCTGCTGGCGGGCTCGACCGCGCTGCTGGCCGATTCCTTCGACAACTTCGGCGACGCGTTCACCTACGCGCTGAGCCTGTGGGCGGTGTCGCGCGGCGAGCGTGCCAAGGCACGGGTGGCGCTCTTCAAGGGCGCGCTGATCCTCGCCGCCGGGCTGTTCGTGCTCGGCCAGGTCGCCTACCGCGCCTTCGTTCCCGCGCTGCCGGTGTTCGAGGCGATGGGCGCGGTGAGCCTGCTCGCGCTCGCGGCGAACGGCGCCTGCGTCGTGCTGCTGCAGCGGCACCGCGGCGAAGACGTCAATATGAGCTCGGTGTGGGAGTGCGCGCGCAACGACATCGCCTCCAACCTCGCGGTGTTCGTCGCCGCGGGCGGCGTCTGGCTCACCGGCGCGGCCTGGCCCGACCTCGCGACCGGGCTCGCGCTCGCCGCGCTGCTGCTGTGGTCCGCCGCGCGCGTGGTGCGCGCTAGCCTAGGTTCGCTTCGAGAAACGCGCGCGTCCGGCCGTTGGCGAGCTCGCGCATCGCGGGCACATCGGTAGCCGCGCCTTCGCGCGCGAACGCGTGCCCGGTGTCCGGGTAGAGGTGCATGCTGACGAGCGGATTGGCGCCGAGCGCGCCCCGCAGCCGCTCTCGCACCGGCTCCGGCGTCCACGGGTCGCTCTCGCCGATGTGCATGAGCAGCGGCTTCGTCAGCCTCGCTGCCTCGTCCAGGTGCGATTCGATGCCGACGCCGTAGTAGCTGACGTTGCAATCGGCGGCGCCGCGCGTGCCGATGAGGTAGGCGAGCTTGCCGCCCAGGCAATAGCCGGCGGTGGCCACCCGGCCGCTGCACCCCTTCGCCGTGCGCAGCTGCTCGACGAGCCCGCAGAGGTCTCGCACTGCGGAATCGACGTCGAGCCGCTTTCCGGTCTCGAGCGCCTGCTCGCGGTGGCCCGGCGTCTCGGGATCGAGCACGATGCCCGGCTTCAGGCGCCAGTAGACGTCCGGGCAGACCGCGAAGAAGCCCTGCGCCGCCCACGATTCGGTGATGCGCCGCATGAACCGGTTGACGCCGTAGACTTCCTGCAGCAGGACGAGCGCCGGCGCAGGCAGCTTGCGCGGCAGCGCGACGAAGGCGCCGAACCGGCCGCCGCCATGGCCCTCGAAATTCCTCTCTTCCGTCATTGCATCCTCCTTCGTTCGCAGTCTACCGGCGCCCGGGAGATAATCGGGCGAAACA
>CAZLUX010000255.1:0-2649 GCA_964562815.1 uncultured Enterobacteriaceae bacterium | reverse complement strand
CCGAACGAGGAGAGGTCGATGTCGCCGATGAAGGCGACGCCGCCGGGCTCGACGAGCAGCACGCTGTGCCCCGAGGTGTGTCCCGGCATGTGCAGCGCGCGTACCGTCACGCCGCCGCCCAGCTCCCAGAGCGCGTCGTGGCCGTAGCCTTCGGCGTCCGGGCGCGCGACATAGTGGAACTGGCGCTCGATCTTCGCCTTCATCGCCGGCAGCACGGCGCTCGCGTAGCCGTAATGGCGCGCGAGGCCTTCCCAGCTCCTCATCGCCTCGAGGTCGCCCAGCGGCGCGAGCACCCGCGCGCGCGGCAGCCGGTGCAGCCCGGCAACGTGGTCCTCGTGCACGTGGCCGAGGATCACGAGGTCGGCCGCCTCGAGCGCGGCGCCGATGCGGTTGGCGACGAGCGGCGTGTCGAAGGCCGCGAGCGTGTCGGCGCCGCGTACCAGCACCTGGTTGCCGTCGGGATACTTGCCGGACTTCTCGCCCAGGTAGACATCGACCGGGCCGAACGAGAGAGAAGGGCTCATCGGCCGGTATTCAAGCACGTTTCGGCCGTGCCCAGCGGAACACCAGCGGCCCCGCGAGCAGGATGAGGAAGACGCGGAACACGTTGTGGAAGGTGACGAAGGCGGGCTCGACCCCCAGCGCGAGCGCGACCAATGACACGCCCGACATGCCGCCCGGCGAGAGGGCGAGGAAGAGCGCCGGGAAGGCGACCCCGGTGAGCGGCGCGAGCAGCCAGGCCAGCGCGAGCGACAGCGCCAGCATGTAGACGGTGGAAAGCAGGGCGATCAGCCCGCCGTGCAAGAGCTCGCGCAGGCCGATGCCGCTGAACTGCGCGCCGATGCCGGCGCCGAGCACGAGCTCGGCGGCGAGCAGCGGCGCGGTCGGCATCGGCGCGCGCGCGAGGCCGGCGAGGCTCGCCGCGCCCATCGCCAGCATCGGCCCGAGCATCGGCGCGGCGGGCAGGCGCGCCAGGCGCGCGAGCCACCAGCCGCCCGCGCCGAGCAGCGCGAACAGCGCATAGTCGCGCGCGCCGAGCTCGGCGAGCGGCACCCAGCGCGGCGGCGCGCCGCCGAGCGCGACGTGGTACGCCGTGACCAGGGTGAACACCACCAGCACCAGCCGGATCGAATGCGCGAGCACGATGTTGCGCGTACGGCCGCCGAATGCGCCGCCGATCACGGTCATCGCCATGAAGCCGCCCGGCGCGGCGGAGAAGTAGGCCGTCACCGGGTCGAAGCCGGCGAAGCGGCGCAGGAACCAGTAAAGCGTCGCGGTCACGACGACGACGTAGAGCGCGACCGCGGCGAGCGTCAGCGGCCAGCGCGCGAGCGACGCGGCCGCTTCGCCGTGCAGGGTCGAGCCGATCATCAGCCCCAGCACCGCGAGCACGGGGTCGCGCAGCCAGCGCGGCGTGCGCAGCCGCGCGCCGAGCATCGCCGCGAGCGCGGTGCCCGCGATCGAGCCGAGCAGCCACGGCACCGGCAGGTGCGCGGCGCTGAAAACGAGCGCGCCGGCCGCCCCGGCGGCGAGCGCCGCGAGCGCCTGCGCCAGCATTAGCATTTCACGGATTGCACGCGGGTACTTTACAGTACGGGGTATGCGCGTCGCCGTCATCGGAGCGGGCCCCGCCGGGCTGCTCTTCTCGCTGCTCGCCAAGCGCCGCTTCCCGTCCTGGCAGATCGAGGTGGCGGAGCAGAACCCGCCCGAGGCCACCTTCGGCTTCGGGGTGGTGTTCTCGCAGGGCGCGCTCGCCTTCCTCGAGCGCGACGCACCCGACCTTCACCGCGAGCTCGACGCGCGCATGGAGCACTGGCCGATGCAGCGCATCGTCCACCGCGACCAGCGCATCGACATCGACGGCAACGGCTTCTCGGCGATCGCCCGGCTCGAGCTCAACCGTTTTCTCGGCAAGTTGTGCAAGGAAGCGGGCGTCGAGATCCGCTTCGACCGCACCGTCACCGCCTTGGAGCAGCTCGGCGCTGCGGACCTGGTCGTCGGCGCCGACGGCGCCAACTCGATGCTGCGGCGGGTGCGCGAGCGCGAGTTCGCGCCGCACGTGCGCTGGCTGACCAACAAGTTCGCCTGGTACGGAACGGCGAAGCCCTTCGATTGCCTGACGCTGACTTTCCGCGAGAACCGCGACGGCGCCTTCGTCGCGCACCATTACCGCTACGCGCCGGACATGAGCACCTTCATCGTCGAATGCGACGCCGGAACCTGGCGCCGGGCGGGGCTCGCCCGGATGTCGGACGCCGAGTCGCGCGCCTACTGCGAGCGCGTCTTCGCCGCCGACCTCGAGGGGCGGCCGCTGGTGTCGAACAAGTCGGTCTGGCGCCAGTTCCCGCTGCTCGCCTGCCGGCGCTGGAGCGCGGGCAACATGGTGCTGATCGGCGACGCGCTGCACACGGTGCACTTCTCGATCGGCTCGGGAACGCGCCTCGCCTTCGAGGACGCGATCGCGCTCGATCGCGCCTTCGGCCAGGCCGGCGAGGACGTGCGGACGGCGCTGGAGGCCTTCGAGCGCGAGCGCCGGCCGGTGGCCGAGAAGCTCCTGATCGCGGCGGGGCTGAGCTCCTACTGGTACGAAGACTTCGAGTCCAAGCTCGCCCTCGAGCCCTGGGCGCTCGCCTACGACTACATGATGCG
>CAZLUX010000254.1:0-2659 GCA_964562815.1 uncultured Enterobacteriaceae bacterium | reverse complement strand
GACTACACCTTCAACACCCTGCGCCGGGCGCTGGCCGAGGTCGCCGCCTGCATGCCGGTCTACCGCACCTACCTCGCAGGCCGCCCCTCGCCCCAGGACCGGCGCTACGTCGACTGGGCGGTGGCGCGCGCCACCCGCCGCAGCCGCGCCGCCGACACCACGATCTTCGGCTTCGTGCGCCAGGCGCTGCTCGGGCGCGCGCTCACCGGCGCGCCGCGCAGCCTGCACGCGCAGGCGCTGCGCTTCGCCATGAAGTTCCAGCAGTTCACCTCCCCGGTCACGGCCAAGGGCGTCGAGGACACCGCGCACTATCTGTACAACCGCCTGGTGTCGCTGAACGAGGTGGGGTCCGACCCCGACAGCTTCGGCTTCGCGCCGAGCGCGTTCCACGGCGCGAGCGCCGACCGCGCCGCGCACTGGCCGCACACGATGCTCGCCACCTCGACCCACGACAACAAGCGCTCCGAGGACGTGCGCCAGCGCATCAACGTCATCTCCGAGATGCCCGCGGCGTGGCGGCTGCTGCTGCGGCGCTGGAAGTCGCTCAACCGCTTGAAGCGCAAGACCCGCGAGGGCCGCCCTGCGCCCTCGCGCAACGACGAATACCTGCTCTACCAGACCCTGCTGGGGACCTTCCCGCCGGGCGAGCTGGACGACGCCGCGCTCGAGGACTACTGCGGCCGCATCGAGGCCTACATGCTCAAGGCCGCGCGCGAGGCGAAGGACCGCACCAGCTGGATCAGCCCGAACGAGGACTACGAGCAGGCGCTCGCCGGGTTCGTGCGCGCGCTGCTCGGGCGCTCGCAGCACAACCCCTTCCTCGAGGACCTGCGCGCGCAGGCGGGAATCGCAGCGTGGTTCGGCGCGCTCAACAGCCTGTCGATGGCGCTCGTCAAGTACTCCTCGCCCGGGGTGCCCGACCTCTACCAGGGCAACGAGCTGATCGACTACAGCCTGGTCGACCCGGACAACCGCCGCCCGGTGGACTACGTGCTGCGCCGGCGCCTGCTGGAGGAGGTGCGCGACATGGCGCAGCGTCCCGGCTTCGCCCCAGCCGCGCGCGCGCTCGCCGAGCACCCTTTCGACGGGCGCGCGAAGCTCCTGGTGACCTGGCGCCTGCTCGACCTGCGGCGCGAGCTGCCGGCGCTGTTCGTCGACGGCGCCTACGAGCCGCTCGGGACCGCCGGCATGCGCGCCGCGCACGTCGTCGCCTACGCGCGGCGGCACGAGGCGGGCACGCTGGTGGTGATCGCCGGGCGCCTGTGCGCGCGCCTGATGGGCGACCCGGGCAGCCTGCCGGTCGGCGCGCACGTCTGGCACGACACCCACGTCGAGGATACCGGCCTCGCCGAAGGCACGCGGCTGGAGAACCTGCTCACGGGCGAGACGGTGACGGTGCGCGACGGCCGGATCGAGCTCGCGCACGCCTTCGCCAGCTTTCCCGGCGCCGCGCTGCTCGCCCGGAGGGTGGCGGAATGAAGCTTCCCTCGCTCGATGACGTCAGGGCCGCGGCGGCGCGCATCGCCGGCGCCCTCGAGCGCACGCCGATCCTGCACAGCCGGACCCTCTCGCACCTCACCGGCGCCGAGGTCTGGCTCAAGTTCGAGAACCTGCAGTTCACCGGCTCGTTCAAGGAGCGCGGCGCGCTCAACAAGCTGCTCACGCTGCGCGAGGAGGAGCGCCGCCGCGGCGTCATCGCGATGAGCGCGGGCAACCACGCCCAGGGCGTCGCCTACCACGCCGCACGGCTGGGCGTGCGCGCGGTGATCGTGATGCCGAAGGGCACGCCCAACTCCAAGGTCGCCAACACCCGGGTGCACGCGGCCGAGGTCGTGCTCGAGGGCGACACCCTGGCCGACGCCGCGCGCGCGGCGCGCAAGCTCGAGGCGCGCGAGGCGCTCACCTTCATCCACCCCTACGACGACCCGGCGGTGATCGCCGGCCAGGGCACCGTCGCGCTCGAGATGCTCGAGGACGTGCCCGACCTCGACGCGCTGGTGGTCCCGGTCGGCGGCGGCGGCCTGCTCGGCGGCATGGCGCTCGCGGCGAAGGGCATCAAGCCGAGGATCCGGGTCTACGGGGTCGAATCGCAGACCTATTGCGCGATGGCCCAGCGCCTGGCGGGCCAGCCGGTCGAGGTCGGCGGCGACACCATCGCCGAGGGCCTCGCGGTGCGCGACGTCGGCGAGATCACCCTCGCGCTCGCCAGAGAGCTCGTCGACGAGCTCCTGCTGGTGGCCGAGGACACGATCGAGCAGGCGATCGTCGCCCTGATCGAGATCGAGAAGACCGTCGCCGAGGGCGCGGGCGCCGCGGGCCTGGCGGCGCTGCTGCAGCACCCGCAGCGCTTCGAGGGCCGGCGCGTGGGCATCGTGCTCACCGGCGGCAACATCGACACCCGCGTGCTCGCCGCGGTGCTGATGCGCGGCCTGGTGCGCGACGGGCGCCTCGCCCGCCTGCGCGTGTCGATGCCCGACGTCTCGGGCAGCCTCGCCAAGGTCGCGCAGATGATCGGCGAGGCCGGCGGCAACATCGTCGAGGTCCAGCACCAGCGCCTGTTCGGCACCGCCTCGGTGCGCACCCCCGAGGTCGAGTTCCTGATCGAGGCGCGCGACCGCGCCCACACCGAGGCGATCATCGCGGCGCTGGCCGCGCGCGG
>CAZLUX010000253.1:0-2668 GCA_964562815.1 uncultured Enterobacteriaceae bacterium | reverse complement strand
CCTGCTGCTGGGCTCGATCAACTACGCGCTTTCGCTCGGCTTCGCGCTGACCTTCCTTCTCGCCGGGCTCGGGCTTGCCGGCATGGTGCACACGGCGCGCAACCTTGCGCGCACCGCGGTGAGCACCGGGCGCGCGGAGCCGGTCTACGCGGGCGAGTCGGCGCAGTTCCACCTGCTTCTCGACGGCCGCGTGGCGTTCGATCGCCCGTCGATCCTGGTGCGCCACGTGGCCAGCGGCGCGCAGCTGGTCGTCGACGTGCCCGGCCACTCGCTCGCCGAGGTCGTGCTCGCGGTACCCGCCACCAAGCGCGGCCGACTCCCGCTCGGCAGGGTCATGCTCGAGACGCGATATCCCCTCGGCCTGTTCCGGGCCTGGAGCTACGTCGAGCCCGACGCCAGCTGCCTGGTCTACCCGCACCCCGAGCGCACGCCGTTGCCGCCGGCGAGCGCGGATGCGCGCGGCGGCACCGCCCGCGCGCGGAGCATCGGCAGCGACGATTTCTCCGCACTGCGCGGCTACCAGCCCTCGGATTCGCCGCGTCACGTAGCCTGGAAGGCCGTGGCGCGCACCGAGAAGATGCTCACCAAGCAGTTTTCCGGCGAATCGGCGGGCGAGCTCTGGCTCGACTGGCGGCTCCTTCCCGATGAGCTCGATCTCGAGCAGCGCCTGTCGCGCCTGACCGGATGGGTGATCGCCGCGGAGGAGTCCGGCGCGCCGTACGGACTGCGCATGCCCGGCATCGACATCGCGCCCTCGCGCGGCGAAGCGCATCGCGCGGCCTGCCTCCAGGCGCTCGCGCTGTTCAGGATGGTATGAGCGCCATCGCGCATCCGCTCGCGCCCGAACTGCGCGCCCTGAGCGGGCGCGACCTGACCGGGCTGATCATCTCGTTGATCCTGGTCGTGGCGCCGCACGCGCAGCGCGCCCCTTGGTGGCTCGCGTTGCTGGTGGTTTCCCTCTACAGCTGGCGCGCGTACCTGGGCTACATGCGCGCGCCGCTGCCTCCGCGCTGGCTGCTGCTCGCATTGGCAGCGGCGGGCATGGTCAGCATATGGTCTTACTATCACACCGTGTTCGGACGCACGCCGGGGATCATGCTGCTGGGCTTCTTCTCCGGCCTCAAGCTGCTCGAGATGCGCAACCACCGCGACGCCGGCGTCGTCGCGTTCCTGTGCTTCTTCCTCATCATCACGAACTTCTTCTATTCGCAGAGCATCCCGACCGCGCTGCTGATGTGCGTCGCGCTCGCCGCGATCTCCACCACTCTGGTCGGATTCGCTGCGCCGCAGCGCTCGTCGCGCGCGAACCTGCGCACGGCAGGATTGCTTCTCGCGCACGCCACACCTGCCGCGCTGGCCCTGTTCCTGCTCTTTCCGCGAGTAGACGGCCCGCTCTGGGGAGTGCCGGAGGACGCCTACGCCGGAATCACCGGCTTGTCCGACACCATGTCGCCCGGCAATCTCGCGCATCTCGCGCAGTCGGACGCGGTCGCGTTTCGCGTCGAGTTCCAGGGCAAGCCCCCGCCGTCGGCCCAACGCTACTGGCGCGGCCCCGTGCTGTGGGATTTCGACGGCCGCACCTGGCGAACCGAGCACCCCGTTCTTGCGAAATTCAAGCCGCCGGAGGGCGGCGGGCAGACCTATCGCTACACCGTCGTGCTCGAACCGCACAACTACCGCTGGATGTACGCGCTGGAAACCGCCGCGAGCCTGCCGCCGCGAGCGCGCTACACCACGGACGGAGAGATCCTGGCGCGCAGGCCCGTGCGTCAGCGCATCCGCTACGAGCTCGAATCCGTCATCGACCCCGCCCCTGATGCGACGGAGGATCCGGCCGCCCTGCGCCGCGCGCTGCAGCTGCCGCCGGCCTACGACATGCGCTCGGTCAGGCTCGCGCACGAGTGGCGCGATGCCTCGAGCAGCGACACCGAAATTCTCCGCCGCGCGCTCGAGTTCCTGCGTAAAGGGAACTTCGTCTACACGCTCGATCCGCCGCGGCTGGGCCTCGATTCGATCGACGAATTCCTGTTCGAGACCAAGGCCGGATTCTGCGAGTACTTCGCGTCGGCGTTCGTGTTCCTGATGCGCGCGGCCGGAGTCCCCGCGCGCGTCGTGACGGGCTACCAGGGCGGCGACATCAACCCGGTCGATCACGTCGTCACCGTGCGGCAGTGGGACGCGCATGCCTGGGCCGAGGTCTATCTGCAGGGACGCGGCTGGACGCGGGTCGATCCAACAGCCGCTGCCGTGCCGGGACGCATCTCGTCGGGCCTGGAGGGCGCGATGCCCGTGGGCCAAAAGCTGCCGCTCCTGATGCGCTCTCAATTCCATTGGCTGCGCGCACTGCGCTACCGGTGGGAAGCCCTGGCCTACAAGTGGAACACCTTGGTGCTCGGCTACAACCCGCAGCGCCAGCGCGAGCTGATGTCCCTGGTCGGGGTGCGCGACGCAGACTGGCGCCAGCTCACCGCCACGCTGTTCACCCTCCTGGGCGCGCTCACTGCAGTGCTGCTCGCGTGGTCCCTGCGGCGGGTGGCGCGGCCGGACCCGGTGCAGAAGGCGTGGCAGACTTTTTGCCGCAAGCTTCGTGCGCGGGGCATCGAGCGGTCTCCGTACGAGGGGCCGCGCGACTACTCGGAGCGTGCGGCGCGCGACCTGCCGCAGGCGC
>CAZLUX010000252.1:0-2682 GCA_964562815.1 uncultured Enterobacteriaceae bacterium | reverse complement strand
TGACGCTCGCCGACCCGGCGCGGGTGGACGTACGCGGAAGCCTCGAGTGCGGGCGTGACGTTTCCGTCGACGTCAACTGCGTGTTCGAAGGGGCGGTGCGGCTCGGAGACCGAGTTCGAATCGGGCCCAATTGCGTGCTGCGAAATGTCACGATCGCGTCTGACACCGAGGTGCTCGCGTTCTCGCAGCTCGAAGATTCTGAGGTGGGCGCGCGCTGCCGTATCGGGCCTTTTGCGCGGTTGCGGCCGGGCGTAATCCTGGCCGACCATGTGCACATCGGCAATTTCGTCGAGCTGAAGGCGAGCCGCATCGGCGCCGGCTCGAAGGCGAATCACCTCTCCTACATAGGCGATTCAGAGGTAGGTGCCGGCGTGAACGTTGGCGCGGGTACTATTACCTGCAATTACGACGGGGCGGCAAAGCATCGCACCGTTATTGAAGATGACTGCTTCATCGGATCGGATACCACACTCGTGGCGCCGATCAAGATTGCAAAAGGCTCCTATATCGGCGCGGGTTCGACTGTCAGCAAGGACACGCCGCCTGGCCAGCTCACCGTGGCGCGTGCAAGGCAGGTTTCGATCCCCTCGTGGAAGCTGAACAGGAATAAAGACTGATCCCATGTGCGGCATCATCGCCGCGGCCTCGCGCCGCGACATCGTTCCGGTCCTGATCGAGGGCCTGCGCAGACTCGAGTACCGCGGCTACGATTCGGCAGGGGTGGCGGTCCTCGATGCGCGCCAACAGCCCCATCTGAGGCGACTTCGCGCGGCCGGCCGCGTCGCGGAGCTGGCGGCTCAGGTGGACGCACAGAAGCTGGGCAGCCAGACCGGCATCGCGCATACGCGCTGGGCGACGCATGGGGCGCCGACCGAGAAGAACGCTCACCCTCACGTTTCGGGCGGGCTCGCGGTGGTGCACAATGGCATCATCGAGAACCACGAGCGGATTCGCGAGCGCCTGAGCAGCGAGGGCTATGCGTTCGCGTCGGACACCGACACCGAGGTCATTGCGCATCTGATCGCGCACTACCGAAAGACCGGGGGCGACCTTCTCGGTGCGGTGTGCAAAGCTGTCGGAGAGCTCGTCGGGGCGTTCGCGATTGCGGTAGTGTGCGAGGACGACCCTCACACCGTCGCACTGGCGCGCAAGGGCGCCCCGCTCCTGCTCGGAGTCGGCGAGAAAGAGAACTTCGCGGCCTCCGACGCTTCGGCGCTGATCCAGGTCACCTCGCGCGTCATCTATCTGGAGGACGGCGATTGCGCGGAAATCCGGCCGGACGGGGTGCGCGTGGTCGACGGCAGTGGCACGCCGGTAGAGCGGACGGTGCACGTCTCGGAGATGACCGCGCAGGCGGTCGAGCTCGGGCCTTACCGGCATTACATGCAGAAGGAAATTTTCGAGCAGCCGGGAGCGCTCGCCAGCACGCTCGAGACCGTTTCCGCCGCGAATTCGGTGCAGCCGGGACTGTTCGGCGCGGACGCTGCGGAGCTGCTGAAAGACGTCTCGTCGGTCCAGATTGTGGCGTGCGGGACCAGTTATCACGCCGGGATGGTGGCGCGATATTGGCTCGAGTCGATTGCGCGACTGCCGGCGCAGGTCGACATCGCGAGCGAGTACCGCTACCGTGAGGTGGTGCCGGACCCACGCGGATTGTTCGTCACGGTTTCCCAGTCTGGGGAGACGGCCGATACGCTCGCAGCGCTGGAGTACGCGAAGTCGCTCGGAATCGAGCGCACGCTTTCCATCTGCAACGTGCCGGAGAGCTCGCTGGTTCGCGCATCGCGACTGCGCTTCCTGACGCGCGCGGGCCCCGAAATCGGAGTCGCCTCGACCAAGGCATTCACGACCCAGCTTGGCGCGCTGTTCCTGCTGGTGCTGGTGCTGGCGAAGGTCGGGCGCCATCTCGATCCAAAGGTCGAGGGCGAGCTGCTCAGAGCCTTGCGCCACGTGCCGGCCGCGCTCGCCAAGGTGCTCGAGACCGAGGCTCAGGTCGAGCGCTGGGCAGGGCGCTTCGCGCAGAAGCAGCACGCGCTGTTTCTCGGCCGCGGCATCCATTGGCCGATCGCCATGGAGGGCGCGCTCAAGCTGAAGGAGATCTCCTACATCCATGCCGAGGCCTACGCAGCGGGCGAGCTCAAGCACGGCCCCCTGGCGCTGGTCGACCGCGACATGCCGGTCGTCGCGGTGGCGCCCGGCGACGCTTTGGTCGAGAAGCTGAAATCCAATCTCCAGGAGGTGCGCGCGCGCGGCGGCGAGCTCTACGTATTCGCCGATCACGAAACGCAGATAGAAGAAAGCGATGCGGTGCACGTGATCCGGCTCGCCGAGCATGCGGGACCCCTGTCCCCGATCCTGCACGTGGTTCCGCTGCAGCTCCTCGCTTATCACGCGGCGCTTGCGCGCGGCACGGACGTAGACAAGCCGCGTAACCTCGCCAAGTCGGTCACCGTCGAGTAAGCAGTGATTCGCGGCTAGTTCTCGAAGCTGAGGAATTCCCTGCGGAAGCCGACCACCTTGACCAGGTAGCGGCGGGTTTCCTTGTAGGGCAGGTGGCGGCGCAGCTGGTCGAACACTGCGGGGGGCTGCATCGAGTTGATGCGGTTGACCGCGGCGACCCTGTCGGCCGAGAAGGCGCGCAGGACATTGCCCGCCCCGGTGTTGTAGGCCGAGATGACGCAA
>CAZLUX010000251.1:0-2734 GCA_964562815.1 uncultured Enterobacteriaceae bacterium | reverse complement strand
TTCCCGCCGGAATGAGGCGGCCGACGATCACGTTCTCCTTCAGGCCGCGCAGGCCATCGCGCTTGCCCATGATCGCCGCCTCCGTCAGCACGCGCGTGGTCTCCTGGAAGGAGGCCGCCGAGATGAACGAGTCGGTCGACAGCGAGGCCTTGGTGATGCCGAGCAGCATGTACGAGTAGACCGCCGGCTTCCTGCCCTCTTTCTCGGCCTTCTCATTCTCCTCCAGCACCTCGGCGCGCTCCGCCTGCTCGCCCTGGATGAACGACGTCTCGCCGGGGTCCTCGATCTGCACGCGCCGCAGCATCTGGCGCACGATGACCTCGATGTGCTTGTCGTTGATCTTCACGCCCTGCAGGCGGTAGACGTCCTGCACCTCGTCGATGATGTAGCGCGCGAGCGCCTCGACCCCGAGCAGGCGCAGCAGGTCGTGCGGATCGACCGAGCCGTCGACGATCATCTCGCCCTTGTTCACCACCTGGCCGTCGTGCACCAGCACGTGCTTGTCCTTCGGGATCAGCTCCTCGTGCTGCACGCCCTCGAGGTCGGTGATCACCAGGCGCTGCTTGCCCTTGGTGTCCTTGCCGAACGAGACGGTGCCGGTGTGCTCGGCGAGGACCGCCTTGTCCTTCGGCGCGCGCGCCTCGAACAGCTCGGCCACCCGCGGCAGACCGCCCGTGATGTCGCGCGTCTTCGAGACTTCCTGCGGAATGCGCGCCAGCACCTCGCCGATCTGCACCTGCTGGCCTTCGCGCACCGCGATCACCGCTCCCACCGGGAAGCTGATGTTCACGGCGTGATCGGTCCCGGCGATGCGCACTTCGTCGCCCGATTCGGTCATCAGCTTGACCGAGGGCCGCACGCCCTTCGCCGAGCCGGCGCCGCGGCGCTTGACGTCGATGACCACCAGGGTCGAAAGGCCGGTCACGTCGTCGATCTGCTTGGCGACGGTGACGTTCTCCTCGACGTTCTCGAACTTCACCGTGCCGCCGTACTCGGTGATGATCGGGCGGTGGTGCGGGTCCCAGCTGGCGACGATCCGGCCCGCCTTGATGGCGTCGCCGTCGACCACCTGCAGGGTCGCGCCGTAGGGCACCTTGTGGCGCTCGCGCTCACGGCCGTTGTCGTCGGCGATGATCACCTCGCCGGAGCGCGAGATCACCACCTTGTCGCCCTTGGCGTTGGACAGGTAGCGCATGGTCGGGGTGAAGCGCGCCGTGCCGGCGGACTTCGCCTCGACCTGGCTCGCCACCGCGGTCCGCGACGCCGCGCCGCCGATGTGGAAGGTCCGCATCGTCAGCTGCGTGCCCGGCTCGCCGATCGACTGCGCCGCGATGACCCCGATCGCCTCGCCCACGTTCACCAGCGAGCCGCGGCCGAGGTCGCGCCCGTAGCACTTGGCGCAGACGCCGAAGCGCGTATCGCAGGACAGCGGCGTGCGCACCTTCACCTCGTCGATGCCGAGGCTGTCGATGGTGTCGACCGCGTCCTCGTCCAGCAGCATGCCGGCCGGGTAGAGCACGTCCTGGGTCTCGGGGTGCGCCAGGTCGGTCGCCAGCACTCGCCCGAGGATGCGCTCCTTGAGCGCCTCGACCACCTCGCCGCCCTCGACCAGCGCCTTCATGGAGACGCCGTTCTGGGTGTTGCAGTCGTCCTCGGTGACCACCAGGTCCTGCGTGACGTCGACCAGGCGGCGCGTGAGGTAGCCCGAGTTGGCGGTCTTCAGCGCCGTGTCGGCCAGGCCCTTCCTCGCGCCGTGCGTCGAGATGAAGTACTGCAGCACGTTCAGGCCTTCGCGGAAGTTCGCCGTGATCGGCGTCTCGATGATCGAGCCGTCGGGCTTGGCCATCAGGCCGCGCATGCCGGCGAGCTGCCGGATCTGCGCCGCGGAGCCCCGCGCGCCGGAGTCGGCCATCATGTAGATCGAGTTGAAGGCCTCCTGGCGCACCTTCTTGCCGTGGCGGTCGACCACCTCCTCGGTGCCGAGCTGGTCCATCATCACCTTGCCGACCTGCTCGCCGCAGCGCGACCAGATGTCGACCACCTTGTTGTAGCGCTCGCCCACCGTGACCAGGCCCGAGGTGTACTGGCTCTCGATCTCCTTCACCTCGGCCTCGGCGGCCTGGATCATGTCGTGCTTCTGGGTCGGGATGCGCATGTCGTGCACGCCGAACGAGATCCCGGCCCGGGTGGCCATGGTGAAGCCGGACTGCATCAGCTTGTCGGCGAAGATCACCGTCTCGCGCAGGCCGCAGCGGCGGAACGCCGCGTTGATCAGGCGCGAGATCTCTTTCTTCTTCAGCGGCCGGTTGAGCAGCTCGAACGGCAGCCCCGGCGGCAGGATCTCGGAAAGCAGCGCGCGGCCGATGGTCGTCTCGTAGCGGGTGACCTTGTCGGTCTTCTCTCCCTCGTCGCTGACCTCGACCTCCTTGATCCGGACCCAGACGCGCGAGTGCAGATCGACCTGGCGCGAATCGTAGGCGCGGTGCACCTCGCCCAGGTCGCTGAACGACATGCCCTCGCCCTTGGCGTTGAGGAACTCGCGCGTGGCGTAGTACAGGCCGAGAACGATGTCCTGCGACGGCACGATGATCGGCTCGCCGTTGGCGGGCGAAAGCACGTTGTTCGAGGCGAGCATGAGCGTGCGCGCCTCCATCTGCGCCTCGAGCGAGAGCGGCACGTGCACCGCCATCTGGTCGCCGTCGAAGTCGGCGTTGAACGCCGCGCACACCAGCGG
>CAZLUX010000250.1:0-2752 GCA_964562815.1 uncultured Enterobacteriaceae bacterium | reverse complement strand
CGTGGTCGAGCGTCTCGCCGCGCTGCCCGCCGCTCTGACCTTTCGCGTGGTGCACGGCGCAACCGGCAGCGGCAAGAGCCGGCTGCTGCGCGCGCTCGCGGCGGCCGGCGCGCAGGTGCTCGACCTCGAGGAGCTCGCCGCGCACCGCGGCTCGGTTCTTGGCGATCTGCCGGGCCGTCCGCAACCGTCGCAGAAGTGGTTCGAGAGCCTGCTGCTCGAGCGGCTCGCCGGCTTCGATTCCGCGCGGCCGGTCTTTGTGGAGGGCGAGAGCCGCAAGATCGGACAGGTGCAGGTGCCCGAGGCGCTGATCGAGACGATGCGCGCCGCCGAATGCGTGCTCCTCGAGGCCGGCACCGACACGCGCGTCGCGCTGCTGATGGACGAGTACCGCCACTTCTTCGCCGACCGCGCGGCGCTCGAGGCCCAGCTCGACTGCCTCGCGGGCCTGCACGGGCATGCGGTGGTCGGTGAATGGAAGGCGCTCGCGGCGCGCGGCGCCTGGGACGAGCTGGTCGCGCGGCTGCTCGCCGAGCACTACGATCCCGCCTACCGGCGCTCGGCGCTGCGAAACTTCGCGCGCCTGCCGCAGGCCGAGACGCTGCGCGTGACCTCTCCCGCCGAGGCGTCGTTCGCCGCGCTCGCGCGCGGGCTCGCCGCGCGAGCGCCGGCATGCTCGAGCCGCTCGACCGCCTAGCGCGCGCGCAGCCGCCCGCGCGCATCGTCGCGGTCGCGCTGGGGCTGCTCGCGCTGATCGCGCTGCTCGACCGCGCGACCGGTGCCGAGCTGTCGCTTTCGATCCTTTACCTCGCGCCGGTCGCGCTCGCGACCTGGTACGCGGGGGAGGCCGCCGGGGTGGCGGTGGCGCTGCTCGCGGGTCTGGCCTGGCTCGCCGCCGACCTGAGCGCGGGGCAGCGCCTCGCCCAGCCTTTGGTCATGGCCTGGGACACGCTGATGCGGATCGCCCTGCTGGTGATCGTCGCCGAGCTGCTCGCGGCGCTCAGCGCCCAGCTCGCCACGGCACGGCGGCTGGCGAGGCTCGATTCGCTCACCGGCATCGCCAACCGGCGCGCCTTCGACGAGCAGCTGCAGTACGGCCTCGCCCTCGCGGCGCGCGACGGGCAGCCGCTGTCACTCGCCTACATCGACGTCGACGACTTGAAGCGGCTCAACGACCGCGACGGCCACGCCGCGGGCGACCGCGCCCTGGCGGTGGTGGGCCGCACGCTGGGGGAATCGGTGCGCCGCACCGACACGGTCGGCAGGCTCGGCGGCGACGAGTTCGCCGTGCTGCTGCCGAACACCGACCTCGCGGGCGCACAGAGCGTGATCGACAAGGCGCGAAGCGCGCTCGCGGCCGCGCTCCAAGCCGAGCGGCTGGCGGTCACCTGCAGCATCGGCACGGTGACCTTCGTCGGGCGGCCGCCTGAGAATGCCGCGCAGGCGTTGCGCGCCGCCGACGATCTGATGTACGAAGTGAAAGCGCGCGGCAAGAACGCCGCCGCGTTCGTGCAGCGAAATTGAATTGGAGCTTGCAATTATGGATGATACTTCCGCTTACGTACCGCCGAAGGTCTGGACCTGGAAGAAGGGCAACGGCGGCCGCTTCGCCAACATCAACCGCCCGCTCGCCGGCGCGACCCACGACAAGGACCTGCCGGCGGGCCGCCACCCGCTGCAGCTGTATTCGCTCGCCACGCCCAACGGCGTCAAGGTGACGGTCATGCTGGAGGAGCTGCTGGCGCTGGGCCACAGCGGCGCGGAGTACGACGCCTGGCTGATCCGCATCAACGAGGGCGAGCAGTTCGGCAGCGGCTTTGTCGCGATCAACCCCAACTCCAAGATCCCGGCGCTGCTCGACCGCAGCGGGCCGAAGCCGGTGCGGGTGTTCGAGTCCGGCGCGATCCTGATGTACCTCGCCGAGAAGTTCGGCGCCTTTCTGCCGGCCGGCGGCGCCGAGCGCGCCGAGTGCCTGTCGTGGCTGTTCTGGCAGATGGGCAGCGCGCCCTTCCTCGGCGGCGGCTTCGGCCACTTCTACGCCTACGCGCCGGTCAAGATCGAGTACGCGATCGACCGCTACGCGATGGAGGTCAAGCGCCAGCTCGACGTGCTCGACCGGCGCCTCGCAGACAGCCCCTATCTGGCGGGAGACGACTACACCATCGCCGACATCGCGACCTGGCCCTGGTACGGCGCGCTCGCGAAGGGGCTGCTCTACGGCGCGGGCGAGTTCCTGCAGGTCCAGGAATACTCCAACGTCTTGCGCTGGACCGACCAGATCGCGCAACGCCCGGCCGTCAAGCGCGGGCGCAAGGTAAACCGCATCTCGGGCGATCCGGCCAGCCAGCTGCACGAGCGCCACGACGCCTCCGATTTCGATACCAAGACACAGGACAAGCTGAAAGATGATCACCCTGTATGACTGCGCCACGGCGCCCAGCCCTCGCCGCGCGCGCATCCTGCTCGCGGAAAAAGGCGTCGCCTACGAGACGATCCAGGTGGACCTGCGAAGCGGCGAGCATCTCGGCGAGGCCTACCGCAAGATCAACCCGCAGTGCACCGTGCCGGCGCTGCGCACCGAAGAGGGCCTGATCCTGACCGACAACGCCGGGATCACCGCCTACCTCGAGGCGCGCTTTCCCGAGCCGCCGCTGCTGGGCACGACACCGGCCGAAAAGGCCGAGATCGCGAGCTGGAACTGGCGCATCGAGTTCGAGGGCCTGCTCGCGATCGCCGAGGCGATGCGAAACAGCGC
>CAZLUX010000249.1:0-2754 GCA_964562815.1 uncultured Enterobacteriaceae bacterium | reverse complement strand
CCGGTGATCACCAGCACGCGGGTGCGCGTCTCGCGCCGCACCTCGTTGATGCAGTCGCGGATCTCGTGGCACATCTGCGGCGTGAACATGTTGCCGTCGTCGGCACGGTTGAGCGTCAGCCAGCCGATCGGCCCGTCTTCCTCGTACAGGATCGTCTCGAAACTCACTGCGGATTCCTCTGGTCTCCCGGTCGGACGATGATAAGCCCGCTCACGCGCTGCGGGCGAGGATCAGGCGAAACACGCGCGCCGGATTCGGCGCCTCGAGTGTCCGCGCAAGGCCCTCGGCGGCCTTGCGCAGCTCGGCCTCGTCGTGGCCCTCGAGCAGAACGAAGGTCGCCGGCAGCCGGTCGGGCGCGCCGCGCATCTTCGCCTCGGGGTTGGGCACCTGCGTCGTCTTCGCATCGGGAACCGCGAGCCGCAGCCTGCCCGTGCCTGCGTTCGCCTCCAGGATCTTCAGCACCTCGCCCCCCGCAGCGCCGCCGAGCTCGAGCGTGGCGAGCACCGCGCCGGGCGAGCGCAGCGGGCCGAAGTCGGCCGCGATCTCGCACACCGCGCGCGTCATATTGCGAAAGCGCGGCATGATGGCGCGCGTGCGCGGCGTCGGATTCGCGAGCCGCTCGAGGTAGGCTGGCGAGGCGAGCGCCGCGACCGACTCGATGTCGTAGATCGCGGCGTAGGAAAGCGGCGCGGCAGCGTCGCGGTAGCGGCGCGCGCTCAGGATTCCAGGAACGCCGAGCCGCTCGGGCACGTGCTCTTCGACGTACCACGCATTGAATTCGGCTTCGTCTTGCGCCGCGATGTCGTTCCACACCGCCAGCAGACCCGGGCTTGCGGACATCGGACCTCCGTCCTTGAATCTCTTGAGGTTATCGGTTGCCTTGCTTTAGCGTCAGACATCTTTTGCTGCACCATCGGCCACCCTAGAGGGAGGGGACCCTGAGCGCAACTTTGAGTGCACGGTCGACGCCATCTTCGCCATCGACCGCGGCAGCGTCAGCACGCGCGCATAATCGCCCCGGCCATGCCCACTCAGCTCGGCGGGTTCTTCGACCGCTGGCTGGAAGAGCTGCGCCTCGAGCCGCCGGTGCGCCTCGCGCGGCTGCTCGTGATCGGCGTGTTCCTGATCATGGCGCTGCAGAACCTGGGCGTCGATCTGCTGCCGCTGAACGCCGGCCTGGGCGTGGCCGGCGCCGGCCTCACCATCATCTTCACCAAGCCCTTTCGGGTCGGCGAGTACGTCGCGATGGTGGGGATCGAGGGCCGGGTGGAAGCGATCAATCGCTTCTCGACCCGGCTCAGCCACCCGGACCGTTCGCTGGTGGTGGTGCCGAACCGCAAGATCGTGGGCGAGACCCGGCAGCTCGACCTGCGCGTGGAGATCGCGCGCGAGATCCGCGTCATCGGGGGTCCGAAGCCCTGAGCGCGAGCGACTCGCGCCGGAATTCGACGCGCTTCATCTCGAGATAGGCGGGCCAGCCGAGCTCGTGCAGCTGAAGCGGGTAGCGCTCGGTGGCGGCGAACCAGTCGCGCATGCTCTTCTCCGCCCGTACTGCGGGCGGTGAGGAGAGCGCGCCAAGATGCGCCTCGATAGCGAGGTAGTAGCGCACCACGTTGCGCTCGACGATGCCGCGCAGCCCGCCAACGTATTGCGGGCCGCCGTCGGTCTGCTCGCCAAGTATCGTGAAGCCGACCTTCCCGGCGCCGAAGGTGGCGAGGTAGGCCTTGAGCGCGATCCGCGCTGCGATGCCGTAGGCGTAGGAATACGACAGCACGACGAAGCTGTGTCCCGCGTCGAGCGGCATCGCTTCGAGCCGGATCCGATAGTCGCGAGTTCCGGCCAGGCCGCCGTCGGCATGCAGCACGGTCTGCAGATAGTCCGGCGCGTCCGCCACGGCGCGGTAGGCGAAGTCGAGGCGCTGCGCGTTCTCAGGCGGCTCGGGCCGCTTGCGGCCGAGGAAGAGCGCGAGACCGCCCGCTCCCGGCGCTGCGCGGCAATCCTTCACGTTCAGATGCAGGATCAATATCTCGCACCATTGGCGCGGCCCGCTCAGGCCGCGTCGCAGCTCCGCAAACGGGTGATCGACCACCGCGTACGCCGCACCCTGCACCTCGCCTGCCGTCTGGCGCGATTCGAGCGCGAGCGGGCGGCCGAACGGGCTCGCCGCGAGCCGCGCGCGCAGCGCGGCATAGGACGCGCGCAACGTCGCCGCCGACCCGGGTTCGGGCGCGGCATGGGCGGCCAGCGCGAACAGCAGGAAGATGAAACCGAGCTTGGAGAGGTTCATGCTGCCGGTCTTGCGGCCGGCTCAATCATCGAAAGAATCTGGTGGAGTGGAGGAGGATCGAACTCCCGACCTTCGCATTGCGAACGCGACGCTCTCCCAGCTGAGCTACCACCCCTTTGGGAAGGCGCGGATTTTACAGGAAAACTCCGCGTCCCGACAACGAACAACCCCGCTTGCGCGGGATTCCGGGGAAGCCACTCAAGCCTTCAGGCCGTGAGCAGGCGAACCTGGCGCGGGTCGAGGCCGAGATCGGCCTCGTCGCCGACGTTCAAGACCGGATGGTCGGCCTGGTGGGTATCGTCCACTTGCAGTACCTGAGCGCCGACTTGCACGCCATAGCGGACCACACCCCCCAGGAATTCCCGCTGTAGCACCCGGCCCGAAAAACGCACGCCGCCCCCCGTCGGCGCGCCGGCCCCGGCGGCGGCGATGGCCAGGTTCTGGGGGCGGAACATGGCGGTGCAGGG
>CAZLUX010000248.1:0-2778 GCA_964562815.1 uncultured Enterobacteriaceae bacterium | reverse complement strand
CCGGCAAGATCCAGAAGTACCTGCTGCGCCGGCAGATGGCCGACGAGATGGGCCTGAAGGCCCAGAAGGCAGCCTGAGCGATCTCAATTTCCTCTTTTATTATCAGTTAGTTGACGTACTATTTGAACAAAATACATCACATCACGGAGGCGGCGGTTGAAGGCCCCGCTCCGGCAAGGGCATACTCAAGTCAAACAATCGGAGGTGCCCCAATGCAGATCCTGCCCCACGATCTCGACCACGAGTTCCCCGAGTTCTCGGGAGTCATGCATCAGCTCAGGCAGCGCGACGCCAGGCTCGGCAACCTGTTCGAGCAGTACGACAGGGTGAACGGAACGATCGTCGACATCGAGGAGAACGACAAGCCCTTCCAGGACGCGGAATTCGAGGAGATGAAGAAGGAGCGCCTGCGCATCAAGGACGAGATCTACGCCGCCTTGCGCGCCCACAGGCCCGACTAGCGCAGCACGAGCGGCACGCCGCTCAGCACCAGCGTCACGCACACCAGCCGGCGAAACGAGGCCTCGGAGAGGCCGAGCGTGACGCGATCGCCGATCCATATTCCCGCGAGCATCGGCGCCAGCGCCGCCGCGAACAGCCCCCAGGATTCCGCGCTGAACTCCCCCGCCAGCCAGTAACCCACCCCGCGCGCGAAGCTGAGCGCGAGCAGCATCGCCGATCCGGTCGCGCGGAAGGCCTCGCGATTCAGGCGCCGCGCGTCGAGAAACATGGCGTAGAACACGCTCGCCATGGCGCCGAACATGGCGCCCACCGCGCCCGAGAGCACGGCCGCCAGCGGCCCGATCAGCGGCGGCGCGCCCGCGTTCTTTCTGAGCGAGTACGCCGCGTAGAGCAGCACCGCGGCGCCGAGCGCGCGGGCGAGCAGGTGCTCGTCGAGCGAGGCGAACAGCAGCAGCCCGGCGGCGACCCCCAGCGCGCACCAGGGCAGGAAGGCGAGGAAGGCGCCGCGGTCGACGTGGCGGCGCTCCCGTCCGAGGATCGCGAGCGACGAGGTGAATCCGAGCAGCGTCCACACCGGCACCAGCGTCTTGACCGGCACCACCAGGGCGAGCAGCGGCATGCCGATCGCGCCGCCGAAACCGGTGCTGCCGCGCAGGCCGTAGGCAAGCAGGATCACGCCGATGCAGTACGCGAGCTCCCAGGCAGACATCCCGGCAAGGGTGGCGCCGGCGCTCACGCCGCCCTCAGTCCCCCGCCGCGAATCGGCGCTCAAGCGCCTCCGCGACGCGCGCAACGACGTCCCCCCATTCTTCGCGGGGTCCCCTGCGCCAGAGCCGCACCGACGCGTACCACAGCATGCTGTCCCCGCGCCAACCGTAGCGCCAATCGGGGCTGGGCGGCAGCAGCGCCCAGGTTTCCTTGCCCAGCGCGCCGGCGAGATGCACGTTGGAGTTGTCGATGCTGACCACAAGGTCGAGGGCGCAGATCAGCGCAGCGAGCTCCTCGAGATCCTCGGTCACGCCTTCGAACTCGTGCACGCCGAGCGCACGGAGCTGCCCGGGCTCGTCGTCCGACATGCCGGGGCCCGCGTGCTGCAGCGAGACGAACTCGACGCCGTCCAGCCGCAGTAGCGGCTCGAGCTCGCCGAGGGCGATCGAACGCAGCGGGCCGCGCGTGTAGGGCGCCCCTCCGCGCCACGAAATGCCGACCCGGGCGCGGCCGCCGAGGCGCCCAAGACGGCCGCGCCAGCGTTCGAGTCGCTCGGCGTCCGGCACAAGCCAACCTCCCCGCGCCGGGAAATCGTCCGGCGAGCGCCGCAGATAACGCGGCAGCGTTCCGATGTCGGCCTGGAAATCGGGGCGCGGCCAGCCGCCGGGCGCGTCTCCGCCGCGTACTTCCACCCCTGCGAACGAGCGTGCGAAGAGCGGCGCGAGGCGGTCGCTGCAGCGCAACAGGACCTGCGCGCCCTGCGCGGCCAGATCGGGGACGCACGAGGCGTACATGACCTCGTCTCCCACGCCCTGCTCGCCGTGCACGAGGATCGTGCAGCCGGCAAGCGGCTCGCCGCGCCACGGCGGCGCGCCGTCCTGCGAGCGCGAGGCCGCGCCGAGCGCCTCGAAGCGTTGCGCGTACGCCTCCCATCCGCGCGCAAAGTCGCCGCGCAACAGCAGCAGCGAGGCGCGGTTGATCAGCGCGTCGCCGCACTGAGGGTCGAGCCGCAGCGCAGCGTCGTAGGCCGCCATCGCCTCGTCGAAGCGCCCCTGATCCCGCAACGAATGACCGAGCGCCGAGGCCACCTGAGGCAGCTCGGGCGCGAGCTTGCGCGCGCGCCGCAAGGCGCGCTCGGCCTCTTCGGCGCGCCCCAGCCCCAGCAGCGCAAGGCCGAAATTGTGGTGGGCGGCGGCGAGCCGCGGCGCGAGTCGCCGCGCTTCCTCGCCTTCGCGGCGCGCCGCCTCGTGAAACCCCAGTGAGTTCAGGGCGGAGCACAGATTCGACCGCGCAACCGCATCCCGCGGGTTCTCGTCCACGGCGCGTTGCCACTGCGAGACCGCGTCCTCCATTTCGTCCGCACGCGCACTGTCGGCGGTCCTGCGCCTCAGCAAACCGGAAAGCATCCTCAACAACATGTCGCAACCACAGACTAGAGGCCTGCGGGCGAAGCGTCGCGCCGGAACGCCTGCTCGAATGCCCAGCCGATGCGCAACGCGGTCGCTTCGTGGTAGCCGCGGCATGCGATCTGCAGCGAAGTCGGCATTCCCGCAGCGCCCGTGCCGTTCGGCAGCGCGAGCGCGCACCACTCGATGAGGTTGATCGGCC
>CAZLUX010000247.1:0-2779 GCA_964562815.1 uncultured Enterobacteriaceae bacterium | reverse complement strand
TCGCCTCGCTGAAGGTGAGCACCGGCGCGAAGCACGCGTCCGAGCCCTCGAACACGGCGCTCCACTCGTCGCGCGTTTTCGACTTGAAGGCTGCGGCGAAGCGCTTTTGCAGCTCCGGCCAGCCCGCGCGGTCGTGCTGCGGAGGCAGGGGCTCGTTCTTCAAATTCAATTTTTCCAGCAATTCTTCGTAGAACCGGGCCTCGATCGAGCCGATTGAGACGTACTTGCCGTCCTTCGTCTCGTAGGTGTTGTACCAGGGGGCGCCGGTGTCGAGCGTGTTCTCGCCGCGCGCCTCGCTCCAGCGCCCGGCGGCGAGCATGCCGGAGAACATCGCCGCGAGCTGGGAGGCGCCCTCGACCATGGCGGCGTCGACCACCTGTCCCTTGCCCGAGCGCTGCGCTTCGAGCAAGGCGCAGGCGATGCCGAAGCCGAGCAGCATGCCGCCGCCGCCGAAGTCGCCGACGAGGTTCAACGGCGGCACCGGCGCCTCGCCCTTGCGGCCGAAGGCGTGCAGCACGCCGGCGAGCGCGATGTAGTTGATGTCGTGGCCGGCGCGCGCCGCGAGCGGCCCGTCCTGTCCCCAGCCGGTCATGCGGCCGTAGACGAGCCTGGGGTTCTTCGCGAGCGCGACCTCGGGGCCGAGGCCGAGGCGCTCGGTGACGCCGGGGCGAAAGCCCTCGATCAGGGCGTCGGCGCGCGCGATCAGCTCGAGCGCCGCCTCGACGCCCTGCGGCGACTTGAGGTCGAGCGTGACCGAGCGCCGGCCGCGCATCATGACGTCGTTCCAGCGCTCGCGCTTCAGGCCGAGGTCGGTCGCCGCCGGCCGGTCGACGAGCAGCACGTCGGCGCCCATGTCGGCGAGCAGCATGCCGGCGAACGGCCCGGGGCCGATCGCCTCGAGCTCGAGCACGCGGATGCCTGCAAGGGGTCCCATGACCCGGATGATATCCTCAGGCGGTGCGCGCGCGTTACCCGGAACGCATCGTCTGCCTGACCGAGGAGACCACCGAGACGCTCTACCTGCTCGGCGAGCAGCACCGCATCGTCGGCGTCTCGGGCTACACCGTGCGTCCGCCCGAGGCGCGGCGCGACAAGCCCAAGGTCTCCGCGTTTCTCTCTGCGAAAACCGGCAGGATCCTGGAGCTGAAGCCCGACCTGGTGCTCGGCTTTTCCGACCTGCAGGCCGACATCGCGCGCGAGCTGGCGAAGGCGGGCCTGAACGTGATGATCTTCAACCAGCGCTCGGTCGACGAGATCCTGTCGATGATTCTTACGCTTTCGTCGATGGTCGGAGCCTCGCAAAGAGGAGAAGAGATTGTCGGGAAACTGGAAGCGAACCTGAATTCAGTTCGGTTGGCCGGGGAGCGGTTCCCGCGGCGCCCCAGGGTCTATTTCGAAGAGTGGGACGAGCCGATGATCAGCGCCATCCGTTGGGTCAGCGAATTGATCGGGATCGCCGGCGGGGAGGACGTGTTTGAAGAGCTTTCCCGATCACAATCCGCGGCGGGAAGAACAATCTCGAATCCCGCCGAGGTCATCGACAGGAGCCCCGACGTGATTCTCGGCTCGTGGTGCGGCAAGAAGTTCCGGCCCGAGCGCGTGGCCGCGCGCCCGGGCTGGGACGCCATCCCCGCGGTACGCGCCGGCGCGCTCTACGAGATCAAGTCGGCCGACATCCTGCAGCCGGGGCCGGCGGCGCTCACCGACGGTGTGCGCCGCATCCACGCGATCCTCACTGCTTGGGCAGCAGGCCTTTCACGTTGAAGGCGGGCGCGCTGCCGTCCTTGAGCTCGCCGGCGTAGACGGTGAGGTGCGGGAACGGGATCTCGATGCCGCGCGCGTCGTAGGCGTGCTTGAGCCGCCTCAGGAACTCGCGCCGTATCGACCACTGCTGGATCGGCGGCACCACCTTCAGCCGGCAGATCAGGTTGACCGAAGAGTCGCCCCACTCGTCGACACCGATGATTTCCAGGTCGGCGGCGAGATTGGGCCCGAACACCGGGTCCTCGCGCATTTCCTTTCCGACTTCCTTCATCACCTCGAAGGCCTCGTCCACTTCCTCGCGGTAGGCGATGCCGACGCGGATGACGGCTTGTGCGAAGTCGCGCGTCATGTTCTTCACCACCTTGATCTCGCCGTTGGGAACGAAGAACACGTGTCCGTCGAAGTTGCGCAGCCGCACGTAGCGCAGGGTGACTTCCTCGACCACGCCCGACTGGCTGCCGAAATCGACCACGTCGCCCTGGCGGATCTGGTCCTCGAGCAGGAGGAAGAACCCGGTGAAGTAATCCTTGACCAGGCTCTGCGCGCCGAAGCCGATTGCCAGACCGGCGACCCCGGCGGTGGCCAGCACCGGGGCGACCGAGATGCCCAGCTCTCCCAGCACCAGCATGCCGGCGAGCAGCCAGATCACCACCGCGGCGATGTAGCGGAACACGCGCCCCAGGGTCTGGATGCGGCTCTGCTGCCCCGGATCGCGGCGCTCCATGAACGTGCGGAAAGTGCGAATCAGGCGCGAGGCGACGCCCTGCAGCACGCTCGCCGCGATCAGGATCAGAACGATGCGCACGCCGTGGGTGATGGCGAGCTTGGCGTCGGCGTCCAGCTGATTGAAGTAATGAAGCACGGTATTCATCGGCAAATCTCCTTCTGCTCCTGCCCGCAGGGCGATGTTATCAGTCGTCGCCGCGCAGATTCGGGTCGGCGTCGATTCGCGCTTTCAGCTTGCGCATGCCGGCGAGCCAGCGGTCGCGGTCCGCGGTCTTGCGGCGCTCGTAGT
>CAZLUX010000246.1:0-2890 GCA_964562815.1 uncultured Enterobacteriaceae bacterium | reverse complement strand
TCGCCAGGCTGCTCGGCGTGAAGAAGGGCGCCCCGCTGCTCGAGATCGACCGCATCGCCTACACCTACCACAGCGCGCCGGTCGAGCTGCGCCGCAGCTTGGTCAACACCTCAGAGCACGAATATTTTTCGGATCTCGGCAAATGAGCGTGATTCGGATGCACCAGGACGTCGATCCGGCCGCCGCTCAATCACCGCGCGTGCTTCGCAGGAGGGAAACGGCCTTCGGGCCCGGGTAAGTCGTCGAGTGCCCGATCCAACTCGTCTTTCCATGCCGGGCTGGCAATGAAGAGCGGGTCGGGAGACTCCCTGAAACGGCCGAGCTCGCGCTCGATTTCCCGCATTTCGAAAGAGTACTTTCCGATTCCGGCCAGATACTGCAGGCGGAGATTCCGATCGCGGTTGATCTGGGCACCGGCGAGCCACGGCGCGAGCCCTGCCTCGCGCCCCAGGTATCCGCTGAACAGTTGCAGCGGAGTCTTGATGCCGATCGCGCGCAGCGACGCCTTCACGCGGGAGTACGCGGGCCCGTCGAACCGCGCCTTCAGCGCCCGGATGTCGATCCGTGTCGGGCCCGGCTGGCCGATGAGCACGGCGTCGTCGCCGCGCCTTCGCCCGACGACGTGCGTCCACAGCGACCCGCGCGGGAAGACCTTGAAGAAGGTCGCGACGAGGCTTTTCACCCCCGCAATCGAGTCTTCGTACAGCGGCACCCATTCGGCCATGACGCCGCCCGGGTTCAGGTGCTCTCTGGCGAGCGCAAGATACTCCTGCGTGTAGAGCGTCGCCGCCCCTTTGACCCAGGGGTGGATCGGGTCGGAGGTGATGACATCGAACTTCTCCTTCGTGGTGAGGATGTAGTGCCGGGCGTCGTCGTACACGACCTCGACGCGCGGGTCGTTGAGAACGTCGTAGTTCTGCTTGCGGAAGTAGCCCGCGACGTGTTCAGGTATCAGCGGCTCGATTTCGCAGATCACGATCCGCTCGACCTCGGGGTAGAGCACGAAGGTTCCAGCGGTGATTCCTGCGCCGAACCCCACGACCAGGACCGATTTCGGCCCGCCCTGCACCAGCGCGGGGAGATGGCCGAGCAGCCGCTGCAACCGCATGTCCCCGATCTCCGTCGACGCCTCGACCTTGCCGCTGACGTGGAAGCGCCGCGGCGCGCCCCGGATCGGGTACTGCGACACCGCCACCGAAGCGTTCACTCCCTCGCCCACGTAGAGGAAATTCGGCAGGTGGCCGGGGCGCGTGATGGAAAGCCTGCGCCCGTACGCGATGAGGGCCGGCGGCACGGGACCGATGCTTTGCGCCAGAAGGGCGGCCACGGCCAGCGCCGCGACGAGCGCGAGCGCACCCCGCAGCGGGAGCGGCGCCGGCTTCGCCGGCCAAGCCGTTCCCGGGACCAGCGCGAGCAGTGCGGCGGCGACGGCGCAGGCGAGGAGAGCCCGCTGCGACTGCTGCGTGCCGATGAGCGGGATGAGGACCACGCTGAACAGCAGCGCGCCGCCGATGGCGCCAAGCGTATTGGCTGCGTAGACCCGGCCGACCAGGCGCCCGGGGTCCTGATCGCGCGAAGCGACGGCCGCGAGCGCGAAGGGAAAGCTGGCTCCCCAGAGGACGGTGGGCGGAAGCAGCGCCCACAGGCAGCGGACGAAGTCCATCTGGAAGTCGAACCAGGGGCCCTGGGAATACATCGGATTGATCGGCCAGTACGGGAGCGATCGGGTGATCATGGCGGCCGTCCATGCGATGGCCGCGGTCAGAAGGAGCTGCGCCCACCCGAGCGCCAGGCGCGGACGCTGCATTCGGCGCGTAAGCCAGGCCCCGACTGCGCTGCCGACGCCGAGGCCGATGAGCACGACGGCGAGAATGATGGAGAAGGTATACGTCGTGGGACCGAGCATCAGGGAGAGCAGCCGGGTCCACACCACCTCGGCCCCGAGCGCGCCCATGCCTGAGAGCGCGATGGCGAGATACACGGTCATCGTCCCTCGCGGCGGTTCCGCGGCGGCGGTGTGCGGTTCGGCGCGCGCGGAGTACGGCACCGCCGCCGCCAGCGCCCAGGCGGTGATCGCGACAGCCGCGTTCAGTGCGACGGCGACGAAAGTTCCCGTGCTCATGTCGTACACGCGCAGCACGTAGAAGCCGGCGAGCAGGCAGCCGAAGACCGCGCCGACGATGTTGCTGCCGTAGAAGAACCCGAGCCAGCTCACGCCCTCGGGCGTGGCCCTGATCCAGCGTGCCGCGGCGGGAAGCGTCGCCCCCATCATGAGCGTGGGAGGAAGGAGCAGCACGGCGCAGGTGAGACCGCGCAGCAGGAAGCCGGGAAGGCCCGTCGCCACGTTCGCGGCGTAGAGGCGGCCCACGACCGGCACGGCGAAAAGAACGAGCACGCCGAAGATGCCGATCCCCGCTTCCAGCGCGGCGTACACCCGCAACGGATGCCGCGAAGGCGAGATGAAGCGGGGCAGCAGCAGGCTTCCCAGGCACATCCCGCCCATGAACGTACCGAGGAGAATGCCGATGGATACCCCGGTCGAGCCGATCACCAGTTCCAGAAGCTGGAACCAGACGATCTCGTAAATCAGGGCCGCGCACCCGCTGCAGAAGAAGAGCAGGAGCAGCAGAACAGAAGTACGGTACCGCATCCGGACGAAAGTAATTCGTAATTCCCGACCGCACAACCCCGCCCTCGAGTTTCTCGGTGACCAGATCACTTAATGAGCGGAAAATCGCTGCAACATGAGCTCCCGGCGCGAATTCCTGCGAGCGCTCGCGGCGCTCGGTGCCGCCGCCGCGGCGCCGGCCCGCGCTGCCGCGCCGCGCTTCGCCAGCGACCCGTTCCGCCTCGGCGTCGCCTCGGGTTACCCGAGCGAAGGCGGCACGGT
>CAZLUX010000245.1:0-2942 GCA_964562815.1 uncultured Enterobacteriaceae bacterium | reverse complement strand
GAAGGTCGTGGGTTCGACTCCCGCCGGGCGCGCCAGCCATTTGCGGGGCGGGGCCGCCGATTCGGTCCCGGCATCCCCGGCCCCTGTTTCAAGCCGTTGCTCCACCCGTCGTTCCCGAAGCTGACTTCGGCTTTGCGTCCGTCGGCACCCCCTCGGCTGCGGCGTGAAGCAGCCATTCGGCGAGCTCGTCGGCCATCTCGTGATTGTCGTAGAGCACCGCGTTGCGTTCGAGGATGCTCGCGCGCAGCGCCTCGCGGTACGGCCGGTCGCGGCCCAGGCGCAGCACCTTGGCGACGTAATCGTCGAAGTCCGAGGCGACGCAGTCCATCAGCTGCATCTTGAGATAGCAGCCGAGCAGCTGGCGCGAGGGCATCATCCTTCCCGGCAGGGTGATGAACGGGCAGCCGGTGGCGAGCGCGATCAGCGCCGTGACCCCGCCTCCGTAGTGGAAGGTGTCGAGCGCAGCGTCGGCGTGCGTGAGCACGCTGTAGAACTCCTGCTCGTTGGCCCACGGCAGGAAATTGAGCCGTCCGTAGACGTCGGGGAAGCCGCCCTCGAAGCGCCGCTTCACCTGCAGATCCCACTCCGGCGAGGCGTGGTCCTGGAACAGTACGATTTCGGCCTGCTCGTCCCGGCGCAGGATTTCGGCGAGCGCGCGGTCGAAGTCCGGATGCATCTTCTGCAGCCTCATCGGACAGACGTAGACGTGGCGCTCCTCGCTCAGGCCAAGCCGTGCGCGGCCCAGGATCTCCTGCGGCGCGGGCCGCGGGAACGCGCTCGGCAGGGCGCGCAGCCGGACGAGGCGCTCGCTGTAGTGCTCGTCCGCCTCGGGAAGCTCCATGAGCGCGCTCGACAGAAAATAGTCCAGGCTCGGGATGCCGCTGGTCTCGGGGTGCCCGGCCATGCAGACCTGCAGTGGTGCCAGCCGCGAGAAGGCGAGAAAATAGCTCGCCGGTTGCATCCCGATGTCGGCATAGAGCAGGACATCGAGCTCGAGCCCGGCGATGATCCGTCTGCTGGCGTCGAGGTCTTTCTTCGGCACCTCGACATGCCGCCCGCGCTCCGCGAGCGTGCGCTGCAGCGCCTCGTCCAGCCCGTCGCCGAAGCTGATCGCGTGCACTTCCATGTCCGCGCGCTCGAGCAGGCGGCGCACCACGCCGTTGTAGAACATTCCCACCGAATGGCGCCGGAAGTACGCGGAGGCGAAGCCGACGCGCAGCGCGCCCGGACGGCGCGCGCGGCCCGGTGCGCAATGCGGCGCGACGTAGGCAAGCTCGGGCGAGGCCTTGAGGTAGATGCGCGCCAGGCGCTCCTGCAAGTCGCGATCGTTCATCCCCATATAGGCGAGGAAGAACGGCTGGCACGAGACCTCGAGGTGCGGGCGTTGCATGCGCAGCGGCGTCGCCTCGAGGCGCTCCAGCTCCTCGGCGTAGCGCCTGCGCGCCTCGAGCATCTGCGCGCTCGAATCGTAAACCGCGCGCAATCCGGAAATGACTTTCTTCAGAACGAAGCCCGGGCGCGGATCGATGCTCACGCTTTGCGTGAACCAGTCGCGCGCCTCGGCCTCGCGTCCGCCGGCCAGCAGGACGTCGCCGAGCGCCGCAAAATGCGCCGCTTCGGCGGGGTCGAGCCGCGAGGCGATGAAGAAGCACGCGATCGCCTGCTCGCGATGGTTCCGCTGGTACAGGCGGGTGCCGACTTCGTGGTAGCGGCGCGCAATCCGGGGTTCGGTGCGCCGCGCGCGCTCGAAGCAGCCGCGCGCCTCGGCGTCGCGTCCGAGCTCGAGCGCGGACATGCCAAGCAGGGCGAGGACGTCTGCGCTTTCGGGTGCCTGACCGAGCGCCGCGCGCAGCAGCGTCGCGCTTTGACTGTACCTTCCGAGGTTGTGCGCCACGAGCGCCTGCTGCACCGTGGCGCGCGCTGTTGCGGCGAGTTCGTCGAAGGCGCCGGCCGGAATGTAGAGCGCGAAGCGCGGCGGAGTCGCCGGGGCGTCCCGGCCGAGGCCCCGCGCAAGCAGGCGCGCGACGAAGCGACCGAGCATCTACAAAGGCCCTCGTGTGCTACCCTGATGAAGCGCAGCCGAGTTTAATACGATTCGGGAGCACCCGCTGAGCACGACGCCCCACCGTCCCTGGGAACTGCTCGACGCCGACCTGCATTTGCACACGCTGAACCCGGACTATGCGCCGGTCGGCCTGCTGGAAATGATCGCGCCGGCGCCGGGGCGGGTGCTCGACCTCGGATGTTTCTGCGGCGGCACCGGACGCTGGCTCAAGGAGCGCTTCGCGGACTGCGAGGTGGTCGGGATAGAAAAGCTGGAGCAGGCCGCTGCACGCGCGGCGCTGGCCTGCGACCGGGTGATCGTCGGCGCTTTCGAGCAGCTCGACCTGGCGGCGCAGGGCATCGAACCGGCGAGCTTCGACGCGATCGTCGCCGCCGACGTGCTCGAGCATCTCTACAATCCGTGGCAGGCGCTGCGGCGGCTGCGGCCGCTCCTTGCGCCGGGCGGCGCGCTCTACGTGAGCCTGCCCAACGTGCGCAACCTGGGTGTTCTGTCGGCGCTCGCCGGCGGCGAATGGCGCTACGCCGGGGCGGGAATCCTCGATATCACCCATCTGCGTTTCTTCACTCGATCGCAGGCTGTCGAGATGCTGAGCGAGACCGGATGGGTGGTGCGCGAACTCCTCTTCAACCCCGACCCCGGTCTTGCGCGAGCGTTCGAGGGAAAAGACCTGGCGGCGGTCAGCGCGATCGACGCCGGGAAGATGAAGCTGCAGGGGTTGACGCAGAACGACGTTCAGGAGCTGCTCGCGCTGCAGTTCCTCATCCGCGCGCAACCGGCTCCCGCCGAGTAGGCGACGCTCAGGCTCGCCGTATGCGGTCGCGGCGCAACAGCATGCTCAGGCTCAGGCCGAGCGCGACCGCGAGCGCCGTGAACAATA
>CAZLUX010000244.1:0-3018 GCA_964562815.1 uncultured Enterobacteriaceae bacterium | reverse complement strand
CGAGCACGGCGACGATGACTGGATTCAGGCGCGTGCTCAGCCGTGAGATGAGCCGCCCAACTCGCGGGTCCCAGGTATCAGGCCGACCGGCCGGCGATCTCGGTATCACCACGTTCATCGGCGCGGACCGCGGTTCAATCCGCGACCAGCCCCATCTCAGTCCCTGAACTTGGGGGCGCGCTTCTCGCGCCGGGCGCGGACGGCCTCCTCGAAGTTCTGCGTCGTCATGCGGACGAAGAGCTGGGTGTGGCTTTCGAGCTCGATCGCAGCGCGCAGGCTCGAGGTTTCGAGCCCGGCCCACATCATTCGCTTGGTGAGCGCCACTCCCTGCGCACTCCATCCGTTGATCTGCTTCGCCAGGGCAATCGCGTCTGTCAGGAGGTCGGCGTCGGAAACCACCTTCGAGACGAGTCCCATCTCCGCCGCTTCCTTCGCGCTGACGTCTCGCCCTGACAACATGATCTCAAACGCCCGCGACGACCCGATCGCTCTCGGGAGAAGGAAGCTCAGACCCAGCTCCGTGGCGGTGAGGCCGTTGTTGATCCCGGCCGCCCGGAAATACGCCGACTCGCTCGCGATGCGGATGTCCGCACCGAGGGTGAGGCAAAACCCGCCGCCGATCGCGGCGACGTTGATCGTGGACCTTGGGGACGTAGTTAGTTTCTTAGTTCTCCGACCGCCGCGCTTTATCTGGCACAACCGTCCCGGCAACCTCGTGAGGCACGCGTGCTCCAAGAGCGTCACCCAACGGCAGCGAGCGGCGCGGCGCGGGACAACGCGAGTTTTCAGCAAACTAACAAATTAACTACGTCCCGCTTACCTCCACTGTTCTGTAAACTCAATCTCCCCGAGAAGGACATGGGTCCTGCGTTTTCGGTTCGGGTCAGCTCATGGGGCCCCTGAAACCAGAAATATGGATGGAACGCGGCTGCGTCGTCATACAGACCCGCCCGCTACTGCTCAGCGGATGACCCCCAGTCCCGGAATGAGCGGTAGATCGAGGGCGGTGACCCACCCCGGCGGCAGCGCGTTCACCGCCGGCACGGCGTTGAGCGCGCGCAGGCCGGTGGCGAAACAGCCTGCCGCCGCGGCGTCGCGGCCACTCCCGTCGGTGAAGCGAAAGGCGGTCTCCTGGGAGATCGACGGCGAACCCTCGATCTCCACCCGGTACACGTCGTTCTGAGTCCCGCGCGGCCAATCGGGAGCGGCATCGGCGCCGACGCGGTTCACGTGCTCGAGCTGGATGCGGGTCTGCCCGTTGTAGATGCCGTTGATCGTGAAGTGGATGGCCGCCACCTCGCCGGCGTTGATCACGCCCTTGGCGGTCTTGATCGGCTTGTCGGTGACCCACTTCTCCCAGGTGGTCGTGATCGCGTCGAGCTCGATACCGGCACCGTGGGCCATCATCGGTACCGTGCCTCCCCACGACATGACGAGAATGTCGGGCTGCTCGAGCAGCGCCTGGAACTCGGGCGGTTTGCCGATCCCCATCTCCAGCTCGTAGTCGCCCTCGTAATTGATGTAATCGAGGATCTCGAGCGCGCGCACGATGCGCACCTCGGAACAGAGCCCCATGAGCGTCATGGGGAACAGATCGTTGGCAAATCCGGGATCGATCCCGGTCGTGAAGCACGACGCGCCGCCGGCCGCGCACGCCTCGGTGATGGGCTCGATCCACTGCGGCGGGTTCTGGGCCATGGCGGGCCACACCCACGGCGTCATCGCCGTCGAGCAGACGTCGATGCCCGCCTTGAGGAAGGCCGAGATCAACCGGATGTTGTCGCGCGCGTACGCGGCCGTCGGACCGTAGTGAACGAGCGCATCGGGCGCGAGCGCAATCAGCGCCTGGACGTCGTCCGTTGCCGTGACGCCGATCGGGTCGGTGCCGCAGATCGCGCCGGCGTCCTTGCCGACCTTGTCGGGATTGCTGACGCCGACGCCAACCAGCTCGAAATGCGGATGCCGGATGATCTCGGGGATCACCAGCTTCCCGACGAAACCGGTGCCCCAGACGACGATTCGCTTCGCCATGCCGATCCCTCCTATCGCATCATCTCGCCGGCGTTGACCAGCAGGTGCTGGCCGGTAACGGCCTTGGCATAGTCGGAGGCGAAGAACATCGCCACGTCGGCAACCTCGCCGTCCTCGGTCATGCGACGCAGCGGGAAAGCGCCGACGATCTCCTGCAGGGCCTCCTCCCTGGAAATGCCCTTGTACCTCGCCTGCCCCTTCACGTGCCTCTCGACCGGGGGCCCCCACATCCACGACGGCACCACCATGTTGCAGCGGATGTTGTCCGGCCCGAGCTCGTCCGCGAGGTAGTACATGGCGGACAGCAGCGCCCCCTTGGAAGCGGCGTAGCCCGCTTGCGGCAGCGCCGGCTTGAACATCGACTGCGAGCCGATCAGGACCACGGCGCCTCCGCCGCGAGCCTTCATCGCTTCGGCGACGGGGCGGAGGAGCGTGAGCACGCCGAGAACGTTGGTCTCGAACGCGGCGCGCCAGGTCGCCGGATCGGCCTCGTAGAGGCCGCCCCAGGCGTGCTCGTAGGCCGCCACCTGGACGAGGGCATCGACTCCGCCGAAGCGCCCCGTGGCCAACTGCACGAGCGCGGCGCAGGCCTCGGGATCGGTAATATCGGTGGCTCGCGCCGCCATGCGCTGGCCGGACGGATCGAGCTCGGCCAGCACCGTGTCGAGGTTGGCCTGCGTTCGCGCCGCAACGACGACGTTGGCCCCCTCGCGGAGCGCGCGCGTCGCGCACTCGCGCCCGAGCCCGACGCCGACGCCGGTGATGATGACGGTCTTGTCTCGAAGGATCATGGGGGGGCACCCTACCATGACCGTCTCGGCAATTTCGACGGCTGAACCGTTGCCGCCGCCCTCGTCGTCGCGGCCGTCCGCCCCGCCTTCCCGCCGCCGTCGAGACTGTCGATTTCCTCGAGCGTCGGGGTTCCCCCCTTCGGAAAAGGGGGGTCAGGGGGGATTTTGAGATCGAATCATTCGGACAAATCCCCCT
>CAZLUX010000243.1:0-3039 GCA_964562815.1 uncultured Enterobacteriaceae bacterium | reverse complement strand
TGGATTTCGTCGCCGCATCGAGCGCGTCGTAGGCCGCGCACATGTCGGCGAACTCGGTGTCGGCGCCGCGCGCCGGCACCACGCGCGCGTGCAGCATCGAGTAGCGGCCCGGCGGGTCCTGGAACGAGGCGTCGGTGTGCCAGAGACGGTTGCCGAGCGCGTACTGCCGCTTGCGGTCCTCGCGCGCCATGATGCGGCCGTCGGCGGCGACGTTGGAGATGTCGGTCAGCGCCTCGTTGGCGAAGCGGTTGGCCCCGAGCGCGGCCGAGCCGGTCTTGGTGTGCAGCCGGCCGTCGAAGCGCTGCGCGAACGCGAGCTGCTCCTCGTCGCTGAATTCCTGCGCGCGGAACACCAGCACCCTGAATTCGTCCATCGCGGCGCGGATCGCATCGAGCGCCGCGCGGTCCGCCACATCGCGCAGCGCGATCCCGCCCGCTTCGGCGGCGAACAGCGGATGCAGCTTGCGCAGCGTCATGCCCATGGCGGATGACCGATATGAAAGGATGCTGACGCCTAGCATAGCCGAATTGAACTTTGGCGCGAATCGTCGTTCCGAAATGCATGGACGAGAAAAAACCGAAGAGCAAAGAGACCCCGACCTCGCCGAACCGCAAGCGCCGCCTGCTGGTGGCGGCCGCCTCGGCCGTCGGCGGAGCGGAGCTCGCCGCCGCCGCGGTGCCGTTCGTCGCATCGCTGCTGCCGAGCGCGCGCGCGAAGGCCGCTGGCGCTCCGGTCAGGTACGACGTGAGCAAGCTCGAGCCGGGGCAGCTGGCGACGGTGACCTGGCGCAAGAAGCCGGTCTGGATCCTGCGCCGCACGCCCGAGGAGCTGCGCACGGCCGAGCACTCGAGCCTGGTGCTGTCGGATCCGAAGTCGCAGACGGGGCAGCAGCCGCCGGGAATGGACCTGCATCTCGCCAGCGGCGCGCGGGCGGTGCGCCCGGAATACCTGGTGCTGGTCGGCATCTGCACTCACCTCGGCTGCATCCCGGATTTCAAGCCGCAGGCCGGCTCGGTGGACCCGCACTGGCCGGGAGGCTTCTACTGCCCGTGCCACGGCTCGATGTACGACCTTTCGGGGCGCGTGGTGGCCGGCTCGCCGGCGCCGCTCAATCTTCCGGTGCCGCCTTACTACTACGAGAGCCGCAACGTGATCCGGATCGGCGAATTGAAGGGCGGCAAGGACGTGAACTGGCAGCCCAAGATCTGGTGAGCGGGACTAGAGCCAGCCGGCCTTCCTGAAGCGGTACCAGAAGTAGCCGTCGAGCAGCGCCATCGCGCCGAGCGCGAGCGGGTAGCCGAAGCTCCACTGCAGCTCCGGCATCAGCTTGAAGTTCATGCCGTAGATGCCCGCGATCAGCGTCGGCACGGCGACCAGCGCGGCGTAGGCCGCCAGGCGCTTGGTGACTTCGTTTTCCTGCAACGAGATGAGCGAGACGTTCACGTTCATCGCGGTCGTCACCATGTCGCGGATCGAGTCGATGGTCGAATTCAGCCGCACCAGGTGGTCGTAGACGTCGCGGAAGTAGTCGCTCATGCCGACGCATATGTGCGGCACCCGGCCGCCGTAGAGCCGGCCGACCGCGTCGAGCAGCGGGCCGGCGGCGTGCTTGAGGGTCATCAGGTCCTGCTTGAGGGCGTAGAGGGACTCGATGTTGGCGCGCGCGAGGCGCCCGCCGAAGATCTGTTCCTCGATGGCCTCGAGCTTGGTCTCCAGGTCGTCCAGGATCGGGAAGTAGCGGTCGACCACGGCGTCCATCAGCGCGTAGAACACGTAGCCCGAGCCGTAGCGCAGCAGCTCGGGCTCGCGCTCGCTGCGCCGGCGCACGTCCTGGAATCCCCTGGGGGTCCGGTTGCGCACCGACAGGACGTAATTCTGGCCGACGAAGACGTTCAGCTCGCCGACGCGAAGCTCATCGTCGCGGTAGTCGACCGTGTGCACGACCGCGAACACCGAATCGCCGTACTCCTCGATCTTGGGCCGCTGGTGGCCGTGGTGGGCATCCTCCACGGCGAGCTCGTGCAGGCCGAACTCCTGCTGCATCGCTTGCAGCTCGGCCTCGTCGGCGTCGCTCAGCGCCACCCAGACGAAGCAGCCCGGGCGCGAGAGGTAGGGCTTGATCTCGTGCCGGCCGATGTCGGCGAGCTTCCTGCCGTCCTGGTAGGCGGCGCAGTTGATCAGCATCCTGCAATCATAGCGCCATCGGCTAAAATCCGAGCTTTCACCCTCCCAGGCAGCCGCCATGCCCGAGATCAGCCGCCGCGCCCGCAACCTCGGAACCGAGAACGCCTTCGTCGTGCTCGCGGAGGTGAACGAGCTCGCCCGCCAGGGCAAGGACATCATCTCGTTCTGCATCGGCCAGCCGGATTTCCCGGCGCCGCAGAACGTGCAGGAGGCGGGGATCCGGGCGATCCGCGAGGGGCGTCACGGCTACACGCCGTCGGCGGGAATCGACGAGCTGCGCGAAGCGGCCGCGGCTTACATGGCGCGGATGCGCGGCGGGCTGCCGATCCGGCCGGCCGACGTGGTGGTGGCCGCGGGCGCCAAGCCATTCATCGCCTACGCGATCCTGTCGGTGACCGATCACGGCGCGGGCGACGAGGTGATCTACCCGAACCCCGGATTTCCGATCTACGAGTCGCAGATCCTCGCCTGCGGCGCGCGGCCGGTGCCGATCCACCTGCGCGAGGCGCGCGGATTCTCGTTCGACCCGGACGAGCTGGAGCGGCTGATCACGCCCAGGACGAAGCTGCTGATCCTGAACTACCCGCACAACCCGACCGGCGGCCTGCTCTCGCGCGCGGAGCTCGAGAGTATCGCGGCGATCCTCAAGCGCCATCCGCAGGTCTGGGTGTACGCGGACGAGATCTATTCGCGCCTGGCCTACGGCGAGTCGTTCTTCTCGATCGCGCAGGTGCCCGGCATGTACGAGCGCACCGTCATCTCGGACGGCGCCTCCAAGACCTGGGCGATGACGGGCTGGCGCATCGGCTTCGCCTCCAACCCGCTGCTGGCGCCGCTCTTCACGCGCTGGATCAC
>CAZLUX010000242.1:0-3043 GCA_964562815.1 uncultured Enterobacteriaceae bacterium | reverse complement strand
TCGGCTCGCCGGTGATGTACGACGGCAGGCCGCACGTGCTCTCGGTGGTGCGCGATATCACCGCACGCAGGGAGGCCGAGTCGCGCCACCGCGAGCTCGAGGCGCAGCTGCGCCAGGCGCAGAAGATGGAGGCCATCGGCCACCTCACCGGCGGCATCGCGCACGACTTCAACAACATCCTGACCGGCATCATGGGCTACCTCACGCTCGCGAGCGAGCGCGAGGCGGCGGCGAGCGACGCCAAGCTCGCGCGCCACCTGCAGCAGGCGCACCACGGCGCGACGCGCGCGCGCGAGCTGATCCAGCAGATGCTCACCTTCAGCCGCGCGCAGAAGGGCAGGCCGAGGGCGGTGGACTTGGCGGCGCTGACCGAGGACGCGGTCAGGCTGCTCGGCTCCTCGCTGCCCTCGAGCATCGAGCTGCGCACCGAGCTCGAGCCGGGGCTGCCCGCGGTGATGATCGACCCGGTGCAGGTCGAGCAGATCCTGCTCAACTTGTGCATCAACGCGCGCGACGCGATGGACGGCGCCGGCACGATTCGCGTCGGCGTGCGCCTCGCGCCCGAGGGCGCGGGCGCGGCCTGCACCTCCTGCCACCAGGCCGCCGACGGCCGCTACGTCGAGCTCGCCGTCGCCGACAGCGGGCCGGGGATTCCGCAGAAGGTGGTCGAGCGCATGTTCGAGCCCTTTTTCAGCACCAAGGAGGTCGGACGCGGCAGCGGCATGGGCCTCGCCACGGTGCACGGCATCGTGCACGAGCACGGCGGGCACGTCGTGGTCGACACCGCGCCCGGCGCGGGCGCCGCGTTCAGGGTGCTGCTGCCGGCGCTCGCGCAGGAAGCCGAGACCGCCGCGCCGGAGGGCGAGGACAGGCTGCGGCGCAGGCCGCTGCGCCAGACGCTCGAGGGCAGGGTGCTGCTGGTCGAGGACGAGAAGATGGTCGGCGAGTTCATGGCCGAGCTGCTCGGCGACTGGGGCCTCGAGGTGAGGGTCGAGCGCAACCCGCTCGAAGCCGAGCGCTGGCTCGCCGAGGACCCTGCGCGCGTGGACCTGGTGCTCACCGACCAGACCATGCCCGGCATGACCGGGCTCGAGCTCGCGCGCCGTGCGGGCGCGCTGCGCCCCGGGCTGCCGGTTATCCTTTACAGCGGCTACGCGGAGAACCTGCGCCCCGCGGACCTCGAGCGCTGCGGCGTGCGCGCGCTGCTCGCCAAGCCGGTCGAGCCCGCGCCGCTCTTCACGGCGCTCGCCGAGGCGCTGCGCCGCTAGCACAAGCCGGCCGCGTCCCGCGGCCGCGCCGAAACAATCCCGCAACAAAGCGTGCGGCCGCGGAAATCGCGCCGATACGCGGCGCTCCTAGCATGCCTCGCATGCCTTCCCACCCAAAAGGAGCGACTCAAATGAGCATCGAACGAACCGACGTCGTCGTGCACGTGGCCGACAGCCTCGACGCCGAGCAGCGCTTGAGCCTGCTCGAGCGCCTGCGCACCGAGCAGGGCGTCTCGAGGGTGCGCGCCGACGCGCACTCGGGGCAACTGCTGGTCGTCGACTACGACCGGCGCGCGATCAGCGCGCTCGGCATCCTGCGCTGCGTGCAGGCGCAGGGCTACGGCGCGCGCCTGGTCGGCATGTAAGCGCCGGCGCCACCGCAACATCCAACTCAACCACAGACAAGGAGCATGACCATGCATGCAGCATTGAGGGAAAAGGAAAGCAAGCGCTACACGAGGGCGCTCGAGGGCTCGAAGCGCGTGCGCTTCGACATCGAGCGCGACGTGATCCGCGGCCGGACGTTCGACTTCGGCAGGAAGTTTCTGCCCGACGGCCTGTCCAAGATCGACCGCCTCGATTTCCTCGGCGAGAGCGAAAAGCGGCTGGTGAGCCAGATCCAGGGCCGCACCTACGCCAAGATGTTCGCCCTGGTCGAGCGCTTCATCGGGCCGAAGATGTCGGAGGTGAGCCGCGACTACTGGCTCGGCAACCAGGCGGCGTTCGAGGCGCTGGTGCGCTTCACCGACGAGGAGCTCAAGCACCAGGAGATGTTCCGCAGGATCGACGCGCTGTGCGCGGAGGGCATGCCGGCGGGCTACCAGTTCCTGCCGCAGCCCAACGACGTCGCCGACGTGGTGCTCGGCAAGCCGACCTGGTCGGTGCTGGCGCTGATCTGCCACATCGAGCTGTTCGTGCTGGCCCACTACCGCGCCGCGATCGAGGAGGACGAGGACCTCTCCGAGCTGTGGAAGGACGTGTTCACCTTCCACGCCAGGGAAGAGGCGCAGCACGCGATCATCGACGAGATCGAGTGGAGGCGCGAGGACGAGAAGCTGAGCGCCGAGGAGCGCGACCGCGCGGTCGACGAGCTGATCGCGCTGGTGGCGGCGGTCGACGGCATCCTGCAGGTCCAGGCGAAGGCCGACACCGACTACTTCCTGCGCAACTGCGGCCGCCGCTTCGACCGCGAGCGCGTCGAGGCGATCGGCGCGGCCTTCCTCTACGCCTACCGCTGGCAGTACATCATCTCGGGGGTCGAGGACGAGCGCTTCCGCAAGAACCTCGGCAGCCTGATCACCCCGGCCCAGCTCGAGCGCATCGGCGCCGCGCTGGCGCCGATCGTGGGCTAGCGCCATGGACCGCCGGCTCACGATCCGCCGGTTGCGGCGGGAGGACGCACCGCAGGTTCAGGCCTTCGTGCGCCGGCTCTCGCCCGAGGCGCGCTTCAGGCGCTTCTTCGCGCCGGTCAACGAGCTGACCGAGAGGCAGCTCGAGCGCGTCACCACCGGCAGCGGCCCGGACGACGTGAGCCTGGCGGCGTTCGACGACGCCGGGCGGATCGTCGGCCTGGCGCAGTACGCGGTCGAAAACGGGGAGAGCGCCGAGTTCGGCGTGGTGGTGGACGACCGGCTCCAGCGCAGCGGCCTCGGCACGCGCCTGATCCGCGAGCTGATCGAGCACGCGCACGCGCGCGGCCTGGCGGCGCTCAACGGCCTGGTGCTCTACGACAACTGGCCGATGCTCAGCCTCGCCGCCAAGCTCGGCTTCGAGCT
>CAZLUX010000241.1:0-3054 GCA_964562815.1 uncultured Enterobacteriaceae bacterium | reverse complement strand
CTCGGAGTGCAGCTCGAGCTGGTGCGCGATGCGGCGCACCAGGCTGTCGACGCGCTCGATGTGGTGCGCCCCGCCGAACAGGGCACGCGCCGCGGACGAGGGCTTGCCCAGGCCTTCGGCGGCCTTGGCGTACTTCTCGAACGGGACCAGGTCCTCCCTGTCGGCGCCGAGCCGGTGGCACAGCTTCGCCACCCAGTCGTAGATCTCGCGCGAGATGGCGACGTCGCCGTGCACCGCCTCCTTGATGGGGATCATGTCGTCGGAGCGGATGCAGCGGTAGTTGCCCGCGATCAGCATCGGCCACTTCGCGAGCGGCACGAAGACCGAGTCGTGCACCTTCAGCTTGACCGGGATCTCGAGCGCCTCGCCGTCGACTGCGAAGCCGGCCCGCTCGACGCCCTCGGCGAGCTCGCGCAGCATCGCGGTGTCGGCATCGGAGGCGAAGCGCGCCACCTTGAAGTTGGTCGGCAGGCCCACCTGCAGCACGTTCTTCGGCTCGCCGGCGGGGCGGAAGGCCTGCGGATCCGGGCTCGCCAGGGTGATGTGCGCGGGGTCGAAGCCTTCCCACACGGCGGGGTCGGCGTAGCAGCCCGCGAGCGCCTCGGTGTCGAGCCCCGGGATGCGCTCGAGGTAGGGCAGGGGCGGCATGTTCATGATCGCGAAGCAGGGCTTGCGCGAGCGCGCGATGCGCCCCATCAGCTCGCGCACGCCCGGCGCGCCGTACTGGGATTCCTGCATGCCGAGCACGATCAGGTCGAAGGCGCGCGGGTCGACCTCGTCCGGCGTGCCGGCGCGCAGCCCGCCCGGGCACTGCCCGGAAGCGATCTCGACCGGCGAAGCGCGGCCCTTGAGCGGGAAGCGCACTACGGTCCCCTCGCGGTTGATCAGCTCGGCGGTCGCGCCGGTGCAGACCAGGGTGACGCGGTGGCCGGCCATCAGCAGCTTGGTGGCGAGCAGCGAGCCGTACGAGGCTCCCAGAATCAGTACGTTGTATCGCTTCATCGGAATTCTCCCAATGGGGACCGGTGAGGGCAGTATAGGCGCCGAAATCTGGTAAATTTGACTAAGGAAATTTCACAATGTCAATTTCACAGCCCGCATGACCCTCCACACCCGCAAGAGCCATTTCCTCGGCACCAAGCTGCGCGCCCTGCGCAAGCGCAACGGCCTCACCCTGGAGGAGCTGTCGGCGCGCTGCATCCAGCTCGATTCGCACGCGGCACCGTCGGTGTCGTACCTGAGCATGATCGAGAGCGGCAAGCGGGTGCCCTCGCAGGAGGTGCTCGGATTGCTGTCGTCGGTCTTTCAGCGCGAGCCCGGCTGGTTCCTGGACGGCAACCCGGAGATCGAGGTGGCGCCGGCCAGGGCGCGCACCGGCGGAGCGGCGGGCGTGCCGCTCGAGCCGGCGTTCCTGTTCTCCAAGGAGCTGCTGCAGGCGGCGATCCCCGAGCTGCTGACCCAGACCGGCACCACAGGGCGCCAGTTCGCCCACTTGCTCATCCGCTCGCACCAGGAGATGTCGCGCAACGATTTTCCCGACCTCGAGCGCGCGGCCGAGAGCGTCGGCGAGCGCAAGTTCCCGCTCGAGGTCGACGACCTGCTGCGCCTGTGCCGGCAGCACGGCCTGAGCGTGCGCTGGTTCGACAGGAAGCCGGTGCTCGCGCGCGACAACGACCGCGAGCTGCGCAGCGTGCTGCGCTCGTTCTTCGAGTCGCCGCGCACCGTGTATCTCAACCGCGGCCTGCAGGCGAGCCCGGCGCGGCTGAAATTCGATATCGCCACGCACCTCGGGCACAAGGTCCTGCACGGTGGCGACGGGCTGAAGTCGGCGCACGCCACCGGCGGCGAGATGGGCGGCAGCCCGGAGGGCACGCAGGCCGCTGGCATGAGCGCGCAGGACGTGCTGCACGCCTGGCGCGATTTCGAGTGCAGCTTCTTCGCCGGCGCGCTGCTCGCGCCGAAGGCACCGTTCCGGCGCTTCCTCGCGCGCGAGTCCTACCGCGTCGAGGCGGGCGAGAAGATCGAGCTCACCCCGGCGCTGGTGATGCGGCGCATGACCAAGGTCTCGCCTTATCCCTACTGGCATTTTTTCGATGCCTACCCGCCGGGCTACCTGCGCGCGGTCTACCGCGGCAACGGCATCCCGCTGCCCTGGGGCAACATGGCGCAGGCGACCGACCCCTGCCCGCAGTGGGCGGTGTTCCGCATGCTGCACGAGCAGCGCGGCGCCGACCGCGGCTCGCAGATCTCGGTGCTGCGCGACGGCGAGCAGTCGCTGCTGTACTGCTGCCACTCGCGGCGCACCCACGACATGGCGGGCAACCCGCACGTGCTTTCTGTCGGGATCGATCTCGCGCCGGCGCTGCGCTCGCACGGCGTCGACGCCGAGGACGTGGTCGGGAGCATTTCTGAGGCCTGCCGGCACCACCACGGCGAGGCGAGAATCCCGAAGGCGGCCGCCGAGGCGATCCGCGGCGTGGCGAAGGTGCTCAACATCGCCTGGGTCGAGGATGCGCTGGCGAGCTCCGCGCGCATCATCTGCCCGCGCAGCGCGAACTGCCCGCGCAGCGTGCCTTGCGATCGCGAAGGCGCCTCGCGCGCGCGCGAGATCACCGACGTGCGCAAGGAAGTCGTGAGCCGGGTCCGGCGCGCCCGCTAGCGCCTACTTCGGGCAGGAACCGGTCGTCGACGGAACCTTTCCCACCAGCAGCAGGAAGCTCGAGAACGGGCCCATGTTGCCCATGGCCTCGAGCATCGGACCCTGGAACTCCAGGCGCCCGAGGAACATCGCCTTGGTGGGGCCGTATTCGCCCTTGCCCATTTCGACCCAGCGGCTGGTCCAGGCGTGCATGAGGTAGTCCGCGTCGCCGTCGAGGGTCGCGTGCTCCATCGCGCCGCCGTAGACGCACTCCGCGCGCGCGCCCCTGGCGGCGATGCGCAGCTCGACCGGCCGGCTGTCCTTGCAGTCGGTGCGGTAGACGTGGAGAACCTTGTAGCCGCGTTTCTTGTCGTTCTTGATCCACCCGGACTTCGCCAGGCCCTCGGTCAGCACGG
>CAZLUX010000240.1:0-3062 GCA_964562815.1 uncultured Enterobacteriaceae bacterium | reverse complement strand
TGGGCGGGAACGACCACGCAGGCGCCGAGCGCCGCGGCGGCGACCGCACCGACGGTGATGCGAACGAATTGCTTCATCGATTCCTCCCTCGAATGGGGCTCAAGCCCCCAATTGCGAAATATAGTATCGGCTACGCAACCCGGTTTCCATGCAATCTGACGCGGTTGAGCCGCAATAATGACGCCATGAACGCTATCGCCCGCTTCTGGGACGACGAGATCGTCCCGGCCCTCGTCGACTACATCCGCATCCCGGCCAAGTCGCCGCACTTCGATCCGCAGTGGTCCGCGCACGGCCACATCGAGCGCGCGGTGGAGCTCGCCGCGGCGTGGTGCCGGCGCCACGCGGTGCAGGGCATGACGCTCGAGGTGGTGCGGCTCGAGGGCAGGACGCCGGTGCTCTACGTCGAGGCGCCGGGCGCGAGGCCCGGCACGGTGCTCGTCTATGGCCACCTCGACAAGCAGCCCGAGATGACCGGCTGGCGCGACGGCCTGGGGCCGTGGACGCCGCAGATCGAGGACGGAAAGCTCTACGGCCGCGGCGGCGCCGACGACGGCTACGCGGTGTTCTGCGCGCTCGCCGCGTTGCGTCACCTCGAGGCGGAGGGCCGGCCGCGCCCGCGCGTGGCGATGCTGATCGAGTGCTGCGAGGAAAGCGGCAGCTACGACTTGCCTGCCTACCTTGAGGCGCTCGCGCCGCGGATCGGCACGCCCGGCCTCGTGATCGGCCTGGACTCGGGCTGCGGCAACTACGAGCAGCTCTGGGGCACCACGTCGCTGCGGGGCCTGGTGAACGGCGTGCTCACGGTCGAGGTGCTCTCCGAGGGGGTGCACTCGGGCGACGCGAGCGGGATCGTCGCCTCGAGCTTTCGCATCGCGCGCATGCTGCTCGACCGCGTCGACGCCGCCGACACCGGCATCGTGCGTCACGCCGCGTTCCACGCGCCGATCCCGCCGGTGCGCGCGCTCGAGGCCGAGCGCGCGGCGAAAGTGATCGGGCGCGAGGTCTGGCGCAAGTTCCCGTTCGTCGAGGGCATGCACCCGATGGAGAGCGACCTCGAGGACCTAGTGCTCGCGCGCACCTGGCGGCCGTTTCTCGAGGTGACCGGCGCCGAGGGCCTGCCTTCGCCTGCCGCGGCGGGCAACGTGCTGAGGCCGAAGACCTCGCTCGTGCTTTCGATGCGCCTGCCGCCGACGGTCGACGCCGCGCGCGCGGCGTTCGCGCTGAAGACGCTGCTCGAGTCCGAGCCGCCCTACGGCGCGCGCGTGTCCTTCGAGTACGGCCAGGCCGCGAGCGGCTGGCACGCGCCCGAGACCGCGCCGTGGCTCGCCGAGGCGCTCGAGCGCGCCTCGAAGGCGCATTACGGCAAGCCGATGATGTGGATGGGCGAGGGCGGCACGATCCCGTTCATGGCGATGCTGGGCGAGAAGTTCCCCGCGGCGCAGTTCCTGATCACCGGCGTGCTCGGGCCGCGCTCGAACGCGCACGGGCCGAACGAGTTCCTGCACCTCGACTACGCGAAGAAGCTCACCGCCTGCGTCGCCGACGTCATCGCCGCGCCGCGCGAAGCTCCGCGAGCAGGGAAGCGGGCAGCTCGAGCCCCTGCGAAAGCGCCTGCGCGCGGCGCGCGAGCTCGCGCTCGCCGGGCAGCACCACCGGCGCGGAAGGGTCGGCGGCGGGGGTCTGCTTGACGAGCTCGCGAAAGCGCGCCATCGCCGCCGCGTAGGCCTCGCGCCCGACGAGGCGCGCGGGGTCGATCAAGAGGAAGAAGTGCGCGGTGCCCTGCGCCCGGGTGGCGTTGTCGACCCAGGTCACGACGTCGGTGAGAAAGCGCCCGCCCGAGAGCACGCCCGAGAAGAGGTCGACCGCCATCGACAGGCCCGAGCCCTTGTGGCCGCCGAAAGGGAGCAGGAATCCGGCGAGCGCCGCCGCCGGATCGGTGGTGGGGCGGCCGTCGGCGTCGGCCGCCCAGCCCTCGGGGATCGGGCGGCCGGCTTTGAGCGCGGCGCGGATCTTGCCGCGCGCGGCGACGCTCATCGCCATGTCGAGGATGAAGTGCGCGCCGCCCGCGCCCGGCGCGGCGATGCAAAGCGGGTTGTTGCCCAGCCGCAGCGCCTTGCCGCCCGCGGGCGGCATGGTGGTCGAAGCGTTGGTGCCGGCGATCATGGCGAAGCCGGCGTCGCAGGCGCGGCGCGCGTACGGGGCGACGGCGCCGAAATGGTTGCTCGCGCGGCAGCCGACGTAGGCGATTCCGGTCGCGCGCGCCATCTCGATCGCGGCCTCGAGCGCGAACAGGCCGACCGCGGGGCCGACCGCGTTCGCGCCGTCGACGAGCGCGAGCGAGGGCGCGCGCCGCTCGAGCCTGGGCTCGGCCTTGATGTCGATGCCGCCCGAGCGCAGCCGCCGCGCGTAGTCGGGCACCCGCACCGCGCCGTGGGTCGTGATGCCCATGGTCTCGGCTTCGATCAGAATCTCGACGCAGGCTCGCGCGTGCGCGGGGCGCGCGCCGGCGGCCTCGAGGACCTCGGCACACAGCGCTTCGAGGGCGGCGACCTCGAGGGTCTCGGATTCGTTCGACATGCTGGCGGCTTGCGGCGGTTGGGGGCACCATTGTAAGGATGATGACTCGGGTGCGCCTGCTCGTTGCGTGTCTTCTCGCTGCTGCAGCCCTGGGACAAGGAGAAGCTGCCATGAGCCTCAAGCTGACTTCGACCGCGTTCGCCGACGGCGGCGCGATTCCGCGCGGCTACACCTGCGAGGGGCGCGACGTCTCGCCGCCGCTCGCCTGGTCGGGCGTGCCGCCGGGCACGCGCACGCTCGCTTTGATCGTCGACGATCCGGATGCGCCCGATCCCGCCGCGCCGAGGATGACCTGGGTGCATTGGGTGCTCTACGACATCCCGCCCGCCGCGCCCGGCATCGCCGAGGGCGCACCGCCTCCCGCCGGCGCGAAGGCGGGCGTGAACGACTGGCAGCGCAGCGGCTGGGGCGGACCCTGCCCGCCGATCGGCCGCCACCGCTACTTCTTCAAGCTCTACGCGCTCGACACCGCGCTCGAGCTC
>CAZLUX010000239.1:0-3094 GCA_964562815.1 uncultured Enterobacteriaceae bacterium | reverse complement strand
GCGACTTCACCTACGTCGACGACGTGGTCGAGGGCACGCTGCGCGTGCTCGACGATCCGGCCGCACCCGACCCGGTCTTCGATACAACCGAGCCCGACCCCGCCACCAGCTGGGCGCCGTGGCGCGTCTACAACATCGGCAACCACCGGCCGGTCGGCCTGCTCGACTACATCGCCGCGCTCGAGCGCGCGCTCGGACGCGAGGCGTTCAAGCACTTCGAGCCGATGCAGCCCGGCGACGTGCGCAGCACCTATGCCGACACCCGGCGGCTCGGCGGCGCGGTCGGATTCTCGCCCTCGACGCCGCTGGAGGAAGGCCTCGCGCGCTTCGCGGAGTGGTTCAAGCGATACTACGGCTACCCCTGAGCAGGGATCACGCGATCACTTCGACTTTCGCGCCGTGCCCGGGGATCGAGCCGAGCGCCGCATCGCGGGTCACCAGAGTCGCCCCGAGAGCCTCGGCGAGCGCCAGATAGGCCGCGTCGTACGCCGTCGCATTCGAACGCAGATCCCATACCCGCGGCAACAGCAGTTGATGCGGATAGCGCGCGAGCGGCAGATCCGCCAGATCCTCCAAGGCCTCCTCGCCGCGAGGCGGCGTCAGCGCTCCCGTACGCTCCAGGCGGCGCAGCACTTGGGCAATCTCGAGATCGATGAGGTGGGGCGCGTGCAACGATTCGCTCGGCGCCAGGACCCGTGCCGCCACCGTCGGTGCGACGGCCGTGTTCAGCAGCAGCTCGAGCGCCGCAGACGCGTCGAGAACGATCACCGCGCCTCGCGCTCGGCCCGCACGGCTTCGGCCGGGGATTCGGGCGTCGCGACGGGCGTACGGCGGGCAAGCCTCGCCTGAAGCTCCGACAGCGCGGGCCGTGCCGCGACCTTCCTGACTTCCCGCAGCAGGAAATCCGACAGCGAAAGCCCTTCCAGCGCGGCGCGCGCCTTGAGCCTGCGGTGGAGATCGTCGGGTACGTGGCGCAGCTGGATCATCTTCGACATGCGCCCAGCGTAGCTGCATGTGGAGCACATGTCAACGCGGAGCGGATCAGGCGCCGGGCGCCGGGCGCCTCGCGGCGGGCGCGTACTCGGGGATCCAGGCGCGCAGCCTGGCACGGACCTCGTCCGGACCCTGCCCGCCGGACGCGTCGAGCCAGGCAAGCACCTCCTGCGCAAGCCGTCCGTTCTCCGGCGTACGCGCCTTGGCCACGCGCAGCTTGGGGTGCGGCGTGGACAGGGTGTGCTCGGCGTCGGCGAGCAGCTCCTCGTAGAGCTTCTCGCCGGGCCGCAGGCCCGTGTAGACGATCTTGATGTCCGTCTCGGAGAACCCCGAGAGCCGGATCAGCTGCTTCGCGAGGTCGGCGATTCGCACCGGCTCGCCCATGTCGAGCACGAAGATCTCGCCGCCCTTGCCCATCAGCCCGGCCTGCAGCACCAGCTGCGCGGCTTCGGGAATCGACATGAAGTAGCGCTGGATATCGGGATGGGTCACCGTCACCGGCCCGCCGCGGGCGATCTGCTCGCGAAAGCGCGGGATCACGCTGCCGGTCGAGCCGAGGACGTTGCCGAAGCGCACGATCACGAACGGCGTGCGGCTCTTCGCCTGCTCGGCCTGAAGCAGCATCTCGGCCAGCCGCTTCGAGGCGCCCATCACGTTGGTCGGGTTGACCGCCTTGTCGGTCGACACCAGGACGAACTTCTCCACCCCGGCCGCCTCGGCCGCGCGCGCGAGCGCGACCGTCGAGAGCACGTTGTTCGCCACCGCCTCGGCGGCGTTGCCGTCCTCCATCAGCGGCACGTGCTTGTAGGCCGCGGCGTGGAACACCACCTGCGGCGCGTGGCGCGCGAACACCTCGGCGACGCGCGCCTGCGACTTGGCGTCGCCGATGACCGCCGCCACCGCGAGCTCGGGAAAGCGGTCGCGGAACTCCTGCTCGATCGAATAGAGCGCGAACTCCGAGATCTCGAACAGGATCAGCTCCTTCGGCGCGAAGCGCGCGATCTGGCGGCACAGCTCCGAGCCGATCGAGCCGCCCGCGCCGGTCACCAGCACCCGCTTGCCGCCGAGCAGGCCGTGCAGGCCGGCATCGTCGAGCTTGACCGGGTCGCGCCCCAGCAGGTCGTCGAGCTCGACGTTGCGAAGCGCCGAGACGCTCACCTTGCCGGAGACGATGTCGGAGTAGGCCGGCACCGTCATCACCTGCAGCCCGGCCGCCGTGCACAGCTCCACCGCTCGCCGCCTTGCGGCGTGCGTCGCCGCGGGCATCGCGATGATCGCCTGCGTCACCTCGTACCGCGAGCCTGTCGCCCGCACGTCGTCGAGAACACCGAGCACCTTGACGCCGGCGATCGAGCCGCCCTTCTTGGCCGGGTCGTCGTCGAGCAACCCGACCACTCGCCAGCGGCCGCTTCCCGCAAGGTCCTTAAGCAGCGCGGCCGCAGCGTCTCCCGCGCCGAGCACCAGCACCGGCTCGGCCTCGGGGTGCGCGACCAGGCCGAGCAGGCGCTGCTCCTTCCACGCCCGGTACGCCAGCCGGCTGCCGCTCATCGCGCCGATCAAGAGCAGCGGCGAAAGCAGATACACCGAGCGCGGCACGTGCGTGCCGGCGCGCAGCAGAGCGAGAAGCGCCGGCACCGCGAGCGCGCCGATGCCGACCGCGGCGAGGATGCGCTGCAGGTCCGGCAGGCTCGCAAAACGCCACAGGCCGCGGTACAGGCCAAAGGCCCAGAAGACCGCCGCGTAGACCGCCAGCACCCACGGCAGACGGGTCCACATCGTGTGCGCAAAGTCCGGCGGGATCTCCAGATTGAAGCGCAGCCAGAACGCGATCACCCACGCGAGCAGCGCCGCGACCACGTCGTGGCCGAAGGCCGTCAGCTGGCGCCAGTTCACGCCCGGCCCCCGACCTCGCGCAGATAGCGCGACCAGCGGAAGTCGATCCAGACCGCGACCAACCCCAGTGCACCCGCCACACCCGCGACAACGAGGTATTGCGTCGACTCATCAGCCTCGCGCGCAACGAGCGCCGCGACGGCGCAACCGAGCATCGCCGTGTACTCGATCAGCGCCGCGCCGCGATGGCCGAAGCCCATCCTGACCA
>CAZLUX010000238.1:0-3097 GCA_964562815.1 uncultured Enterobacteriaceae bacterium | reverse complement strand
TTCCGGCTCGCCGGACAACCGGATTACGATTACCTGCTCGGGGTGGCGGCGATCGCGGCGGGGCACCCCGCCCGCGCCACGCTCGCCCTCGAGAGGGTGCTCGCGGTCAATCCGAACCATGCCGCGGCCCGGCTCGACATGGGGCGCGCGTACTTCGCGCTCGGAGAATACGATCGCGCCCGAACCGAGCTGAAGGACGTCCTAGCGCACGATCCGCCGCCCGCGGCGCGGGACACGATCGAGCGCTACCTCGCGGCGATCAAGCAACGGACGCATCGCGGCGCCGCGCGCGTCACGGGCTATGCCGAGGTCTCCGTTGGTCACGACAGCAACGTCAATGCGGGGATCACACAGAGCTCGCTGTATCTGCCTCTTTTCGGGGTGACGTTCACGCTCGCGCCGAGCGTCACGCGGCAGGATGATGATTTCGCTTCCTTCGGCGGCGGTATCGACCTCACGCTGCCCGTCAGTGACAGCTGGTCGCTGGTCGCCGGTGTGAATGCGCAGCAAAGGAGCAATTCAAAGCTGGATACGTTCGACTACCGCAGTGTCGGCGCCAATGCCGGCTTGCAGCATACGACCGAGGGTGCGCTGACGCGCATCACGCTCGGCACGAATCACTATGACCTCGACAACGTCGCGTATCGACGCACGCAGAGCCTGAATCTGGAATGGCGACGCCAATACAGTCGCCGCACCCAGTTCACGCTGTACGGCCAGGACCTGCGGCTGCGCTACGTCCAGCCGGCGACGCGTTCGGAAAGCTCCAACATGGTGATCGTCGGCGTCGGGGGCGTTCATACGCTCGACGAGGCGACGCGAAGCTTCGTGTTCGGCAACCTGTTTGCGGGCGACGACGCCGCCACTGACCTTCGAATCGACGGCAGCAGGCGGCTCTCCGGGGCGCGGGTCGGGTTCCAGCGCGAGCTGCGCAGCAACGCCGACTGGTACGCCACGCTCGGCGTGCAGCACTCGAAATACCAGCAGGAAAACCCGATCTTCGCTCTCACGCGTGTGGATTGGCAGTACGACGCCGTGCTTGGGGTCAACTGGCGGCTCGACCAGGCCTGGTCATTGCGCCCCCAGCTCGCCTATACGCGCAACGACGCGACCACGCCGATCAACGACTACAACCGCTCCGTGCTGTCCGTGACGCTGCGCCGCGACTGGCGCTGAGCCCCGCGCGGGGACGCTGTGGCGGTAGAATGCCGCGTTTTCTTCGGGACGAAGAGCTGCGCATGGCAGGCCACAGCAAATGGGCGAACATCCAGCACCGCAAGGGGCGCCAGGACGCCAAGCGGGGCAAGATCTTCACCCGCCTCATCAAGGAGATCACCGTTGCGGCGCGTCTCGGCGGCGGCGACCCGGCGAGCAACCCTCGCCTGCGGCTCGCCGTCGACACCGCACGCGAGAACAACATGCCGGGCGACAACATCAAGCGCGCGATTCAGCGCGGCACCGGCGAGCTGGAGGGCGTGGCTTACGAGGAGGTCCGTTACGAAGGCTACGGGCCGGGCGGGGCGGCCGTGATGGTCGATTGCATGACCGACAACCGTGCGCGCACGGTGGCCGACGTACGGCATGCGTTCACGAAGAACGGGGGCAACCTTGGCTCGGACGGCTCGGTCGCGTACCTTTTCAGGCATTGCGGACAGTTCGTGTTTTCCCCCGGCACCAGCGAAGACAAAGTGATGGAAGTAGCGCTCGAGGCGGGCGCGGACGACGTGCTTACCAACGAGGACGAGTCGGTCGAGGTGCTCTGCGCGCCGGGTGATTTCGCGGCAGTGAAGGGGGCGTTCGACAAGGCGGGCCTGAAACCCGAGCTCGCCGAAATCACCCAGAAAGCGACAACCGAGGCCGTACTCGAGGGTGAGGAGGCTGGGCGCATGCGCCGCCTGCTGGATGCGCTGGAGGGACTGGACGACGTGCAGAACGTCCACACCACTGCCGTGCTGGAAGACGCCTGAGCACGAACGTGCGCATCCTCGGCATCGATCCCGGGCTCCAAGTGACGGGATTCGGCGTCATCGATCAACACGGCTCCAAGCTCGCCTACGTGACCAGCGGTTGCGTAAGAACCCCCGTGGGGGAGCTCGCCGGGCGGCTCAAGGTCATTCTGGACGGATTGGCGCAGGTGATCGCGACCAGCGCGCCCCAGGTGGCGGCTGTCGAGAAAGTATTCGTCAACGTCAACCCCCAGTCGACGCTCGCCCTCGGGCAGGCGCGCGGCACCGCCATTTGCGCCGCCGTCGTCGCCGGCCTCGCCGTGGCCGAGTACACCGCGCTGCAGGTGAAACAGGCGGTGGTCGGCAACGGCCACGCCAGCAAGAAGCAGGTGCAGCATATGGTCAGGCGGCTGCTCCAGCTGCCGGGCGACCCCGGCCCCGATGCGGCGGACGCGCTCGCCTGCGCGATCTGTCACGCCCACGGCGGCAGTCTCGGCGGTCTCGCTCTGGGCGGTCGGCGACGCAAGAGAGGCCGCATCCTATGATCGGCAGGCTGGTCGGACGGCTGGTGTCGAAGCATCCGCCTCAGGTGGTCGTCGATGTCGCCGGCGTCGGCTACGAGGTCGACGTGCCGATGAGCACCTTCTTCAATCTGCCGGCGACCGGCGAGATGGTGACGCTGCATACCCATCTCGCGGTGCGCGAGGATGCTCATGTGCTGTACGGCTTCGGCACCACGGAAGAACGCGCCGCTTTTCGTCGTCTGATCAGGATATCGGGCGTGGGGGCGCGAACCGCGCTTGCGCTCCTGTCGGGGCTTTCGGTCGCCGATCTGGCGCACGCCGTGGCGGCCCAGGATACGGCGAGGCTGACCAAGGTCCCCGGAATCGGCAAGAAGACCGCGGAGCGGCTGCTGCTCGAGCTCAGGGGCAAGCTCGCGGAGCCGCCGGGCGGGCCCGCCGGCGCCGCGGCGGGGGCAGGCGACGACATCCTGAACGCGCTGGTGGCTCTGGGATACAGCGAGAAGGAGGCGCTCGCGGCGGTCAAGGGCCTGCCAGCCGGCATAGCGGTCGCCGATGGCATCCGCGCGGCGCTCAAGGCTCTGGCAAAATCCTGATGTGAGCGTAGAAACCGACCGCCTGATCTCGGCC
>CAZLUX010000237.1:0-3157 GCA_964562815.1 uncultured Enterobacteriaceae bacterium | reverse complement strand
GGGAAGCGCTCGTAGAAGCCGTCGTCGCGGAACTCGCGCACCTGGTCCGCCCACGGCGCCAGGCGCTCCTGCCAGCGCCCCACCCGGCCGTCCTCCGGCTCGGCGTCCTCGCGTGCGAGGTCAGCGCACACTCTCACCATCGCCTTGATGGTTACTGGCTTGGTGACCATGTAGTTGTCCTTGCCCCAGGCGTCGCCCCAGGCCGAGCGGGCGGCCTTGAGGAAATCGCGCAGGATCGCGTAATAGCGCGGCACCTCGTGCGCGCTGCCCCCCGACACCTGGATGCTGCGCCAGCGTGCCCGCACCCAGCGGTGCAGCTCGTTGAAAAGCTCTGCCTGGAGCACCCATTTGTCGCGCTGGCTGCGGCCCCCCAGACGGTTGATGCGGTAGCGCAAGGGGCTGTCGCCCTCGCTGTAGAGCTTCTCGACCAGCCGGGCGGCGAACTTGCGGTCGGGGGCCGCGAACGAGACGCGGTCGTAGAGATCGACCAGGTGGCTCTTGTTGATGCGCGTAGGAGTCGAATTGATGATCACGAACATCTCGGTCGCGAAGTCCTCGCTGCGGCCGTCGAAAATGATGCACGGAACGTTGATGGTCGCCGCGTCGTCCGGCCGCTCGTGCAGGTAGAACTGCAGCGCAGCCAGACGATGCTGGCCGTCGATGATCAGGTACTTCGACGAGGGCTCCGACAGGTGTCCGACCGCGCCGTCGCTGGCGCGAAATCCCAGGCGCTCCGAGGTGAACAACAGCACCGTGCCCGGAATCGGCGGCTGCGAAACCGCCGTTTCGTAGAAGTTCTTCAGGGCGCGCACCTTGGCGCGCGACAGGGTCCGCTGGAAGGCCTCGTCGGTGCGTTCGATCTTGGCGATGAACTGGGCGATGTCGTCGTCCTGGGCGATTCGGCTGGGTGCGATCTGCTCGCCCTCGCCGTAGAAGCGGCTGATGAAGCGGACCTTGGCGAGGAGCTCCTTCGCCTTGTAGCTGGCGAAGTAGAAAACCCCGTCCTTTTGCCGGATTTGAGTCGCGAGCACGGCCTTTCCTCCCTTGGTTTCTTCCCTGCTGAGGCTCCGTTATGGGGGGAATATACCCGAGAGGGAAGGGGGCCGGGGGGCGGCTAGCCGGGGCAGGCGGGGAGCCGGAGCGCCTGCAGAACCTCGCCGCTGGCACGATCCTGCACGAACGCGGCCGCCCCGGAATTCCCCGCCGCGGTCCCGGAAGGCAGCGACAGGCGGCGAACCTGGCGCAGCCGCCCGTCGGCCCCGAATTCGATCGGCCCGACCCAGTCGCGCACGACGAAATCATGCTCCAGGGTGCGTCCCTGGTTTTCCCCCGCGTCGACCCGCGAAACCAGCCGGCTTTGGTAGGCGGCGAGGTAGAGCGCGGCGGCTTCCCGGCGCGCGGGCGCGGGCACGCGTGCCGCGACCTCGACCCTCAGGACGCCGTCTCGCAGCGGCTCGAGCGAGAGCGAAATGGCCGCCTTCGCCGGCCGGGCATTGATCTCCGCCACCGCCCGCTCGAAGGCGCCGGAGCCCCAGCCCCGGAAATCGCGCCCCTGCAGCACCACCTGAGGGGTATAGACGAAGCTCGAATGCTGCAGCGCCGCAATCCGCCTCTGCCGGGCGGCGAACTCCGGTCTTGCGTAGGGGTCCTTCCAGCCGATGTAGTCCCAATAGCCGACGTGCAGCGCGAGCGGGACGACCTCGCCCCGAGTCTGCCCCGCCTGCCGCAGGCTCGAGAGCCAGCGGTCCGCCGGCGGGCAGCTGCTGCAACCCTCGGAAGTGTAGAGCTCGACCAGCGCGGCGGTGCGCGGCGAGGATTTGGCCGCGCACAGGCCGGCGCGGGCGGGCAGCGCCGCCGCCAGGGCGGCGAGCGCTGCGGTGACTGCGACAAGGGATCGAAGGCTCATCGGCGGTACCCGGTCGGCACGCAATACCGGGACATACGGCCGCCCCCCGGGGCCGGATGCGCGAGGATCCCCTGTTCAGTGCACTTGCGCTGCGGTCTTGAACATTCCCGGCTCCAGCGCGTGGCGCTCGAGCAGCCGGTAGAACTCGGTGCGATTTCGCCCGGCCAGGCGCGCCGCCTGCGTTACGTTGCCGCCCGTGATCTTCAGGATCCTGACCAGGTAGTCGCGCTCGAAGGCACGCCGGGCCTCGTCCAGCGGTGTCAGGGTGGAGTCGCGCGAGTCGATCGCCTGGCGCACGAGGGACGCGGGAACGACGTCGGTCGCCGTCAGCGCCACGGACTGCTCGACCACGTTCAGCAGCTGGCGCACGTTGCCCGGCCACGAAGCCGAGACCAGCAGCTCCATGGCTTCGGGAGAGAAGGCCAGCCGGCGCCGGCCGTAGCGCACCACCAGTCGCTCCAGGAAATGGTTCGCCAGCAAGGGGATATCCTCGCGCCGCTCGACCAGGGCGGGCAAGGTGAGCTTGACGACGTTGAGGCGGTAGTAGAGGTCCTCTCGGAACTCGCCCGCCGCAATGCGCTCCTCGAGCCTGCGGTGGGTCGCGGAAATGACGCGCACGTCGACCGCAATCGCCTCGTTCGAACCGACCGGCCGCACCACCCTCTCCTCCAGGGCACGCAGCAGCTTGACCTGCGGCGCGAGCGGCATGTCGCCGATCTCGTCGAGGAATAGCGTTCCGCCCTCGGCAGCCTGAAACAGGCCCCTGCGATCCTGGGTCGCTCCTGTAAAAGAGCCCTTTCGATGTCCGAACAGCTCCGATTCGATCAGGCCCTCGGGAATCGCGCTGCAGTTCACTGCCACGAAGGGGCCCGAAGCCCGCCGGCTGGCGTTGTGGATCGCATGCGCGAGCAGCTCCTTGCCGGTGCCGCTGGGCCCGTACACGCATACGCTCGCATCCGACGCCGCGACGCGTTTGGCCTGCGCGAGCAGGTCTTCCATGGCGGGAGAGCGGGTGATGATCTCGGCGCGCCAGTTTTCGCCGCCGCCGCCCGCGGGCACGCTCGAGAGGCGCAGCGCGTCGGCCACCGTGTCCAGCAGCACCTTGCCGTCGAACGGCTTGGTGAGAAAGCTGAATACGCCGCGGCGGGTCGCCGCGACCGCCTCGGGGATGGTGCCGTGGGCGGTGAGAATGACCACCGGAAGGGATGGCGCATCACGGTGAATGGCGTCGAAAAGCGCGATGCCGTCCAT
>CAZLUX010000236.1:0-3161 GCA_964562815.1 uncultured Enterobacteriaceae bacterium | reverse complement strand
GCCGCGGCGGCGTCGCGCGCGAGCAGGTCGCGCAACTCGGCCTCCTGGCGCTGGGCGCTGATCTGCTGCTCCTCGCGCGCAAGCTGCTCCTGCATTTGCTTGCGGAACACGTCTTCGCGCGGCTTCGGCTTGGGCTTGGGCGTAGGCTTTGGCTCGGGCTTGGGTTCCGGCTTCGGCTTTGGCTTCGGCTTCACCTCGGGCTTCGGCGGAGGTGGCGTGGGCTTCGGTTTGGGCTTGGGCGCGGCCTTGATGGCGATATCGGGCTTTTCGATGCGCGGCTCGGGCTTAGGCGGGGGCGGCGGCGGGGGCGGCTGGACGGCCTTGGGAACCGGCTTGGGTTTGGGTGGCTCCACCTTCGGCGCGGGAACCGGCTTGGGCGACGGCGGCTCCGACCAGAGCTCGACCACCATCGCCGAAGGTTCGTGGCTCTGCCAGTGCACGCCGAAAAAGAGGATCCCGAACAGCACCACGTGCACGGCCACGGCGAGCGCGATCGAGGGGCCGAGCGCCTGTTCCTCGCGCTCCTCGAAGCCGTCGAAGGGCGGCACAGCGCTCATTGCGCCGGCTTGACCAGCAGCCCGACCCTCCTGATCTGCTCGCGCTGCAGTTCATCCATCACGTGCAAAACCGCCTCGTAACGCACGTTCTTGTCCGCGGCGATGAGAACCGGCATGTCCGGGCGCTTCGCCTGCTCCGTGCGCACCAGCGACGCCAGCTCGTCGCGAGAGACTCGCCGCTCTTCGCCGCGCCTGCCCTTCTCGCCGGGCAACCGGACGAACACCGTGCGGTCCGCCTTGATCACGATCTGCAGCGGCATGGCGGGTGCGTTGGCGGTCTTGGAAACCGAGGGCAGCTCGACCACGCCGGGCGTTACCAGCGGTGCGGTCACCATGAAGATGATGAGCAGCACGAGCATCACATCGATGTACGGGACGACGTTGATTTCGTGCATCGGCCCGCGCTTGCGATGCAGGGCGGGCATTCCTTACCTCGAGGCCTGCCGGTGAAGAATGTTCGAAAACTCCTCCATGAAGCTCTCGAAGCGGTTCGCGAGCCGCTCGATTTCGTGCGAGTACCGGTTGTAGGCGACCACGGCCGGTATGGCGGCGAACAGGCCGATCGCCGTCGCAATCAGCGCCTCGGCGATGCCGGGGGCGACCTGCGCGAGCGTCGCCTGCTGGACGTTGGCGAGGCTCCTGAAGGCATGCATGATTCCCCACACCGTCCCGAACAGGCCGACGTAGGGGCTCACGGATCCGGTCGTGGCCAGAAACGCGAGGCGACGCTCGAGGTGGTCCATCTCGCGCTGAAACGTCGCGCGCATCGCCCGCCGCGCGCCGTTCACCATCACCGAGGCATCGGCCACCCGCTGTCCCCTGATCTTCGTGAACTCTCGGAATCCGGACTCGAAGATCCTCTCCAGGCTGCCTATCGAATGCCGGTTGTTGACTGCGCCCTGGTACAGCGCGTTCAGGTCGCTGCCGCTCCAGAACTCACGCTCGAACTGCTCCGTCTGCGCGCGAGCGCGCCGGATCACGAACCATTTCTGGAAGATGAACATCCACGACATGAACGACACCACGAGCAGCAACGCCAGCACCCCTCTCACCACGAAGCTTGCGTGGACGACGAGCGTCCAGAAATCCAGGTCCTGCGTGACGGTCATGAATGTTCCAGCGCCTTCTTCAATTCTTCGGGTATACGCGCCGGCCTCATCCGGACACGGTCCACCACGGCCAGGGTCACATCGGCTTCGACCAGTAGCTCCTGTCCGCGTTCAACTCGCTGCCGGAAGACGAGGCTCGCGTGGCCCATTTTAACCACTTCGGCGCTGACCGAGACGAGGTCGTTGAGACCGGCCGGCCGGTGAAAGCGCGCGGAAAGCTCGTGAACCATGAACATGATCCGCCGCTCGTCGCTCAGACGCGACAGGTCGACTCCCGCCTCGTTCAGAAGCTCCGTCCGGGCGCGCTCCATGAACGCCAGGTACTGCGCATGGAACACGACCCCGCCGGCGTCGGTGTCCTGATAGTAAACCCGCACCGCTAGAGTGAACGGCCGACGGCTCATGTCCGTGGGTCGGCTATCCGCTCTCGCCGGGGTCGGGAGCGGATAAAAGGTCTTGCATTCCGGCGGGGGCGACGATGCCGAAGTGGCGGTAGGCGAGCAGGGTTGCGATTCGCCCGCGCGAGGTGCGCTGCAGGTAGCCTTGCTGGATAAGGTAGGGCTCGAGCACATCCTCGATCGTGTCGCGCTCCTCGCCTATCGCCGCGGCGAGGTTCTCGATCCCGACCGGACCGCCGGAGAATTTCTCGATCACCGCGAGCAGCAGCCTGCGATCCATCAGGTCGAGACCGAGCACATCGACGTCTAGCATTCCCAGCGCCGCGTCGGCAACCGCCTTGGACACCAGGCCGTCGGCCTTGACCTGTGCGTAGTCGCGAACGCGGCGCAGGAGCCGGTTCGCGATGCGCGGCGTTCCGCGCGAGCGGCGCGCGATCTCGAGCGCGCCCCCCTCCTCGAGACTCACCTCGAGCAGCCGGGCAGAGCGGTGCACGATCGCCGAGAGCTCCGCCTCGTCGTAGAACTCGAGCCGCGCCACGATGCCGAAGCGGTCGCGCAGCGGATTGGTGAGCATGCCGGCGCGCGTGGTGGCACCCACCAGAGTAAACGGCGGCAGATCGAGCTTGATCGAGCGCGCGGCCGGCCCCTCCCCGATCATGATGTCGATCTGGTAATCCTCGAGCGCGGGATAGAGGATCTCTTCGACGACCGGCGACAGACGGTGGATCTCGTCGATGAACAGCACGTCACGCGGCTCGAGATTGGTAAGGATCGCGGCCAAGTCGCCGGGACGCTCGAGCACCGGTCCGGCGGTCTGGCGCAGGTTGACCCCCATCTCGCGCGCGATGATGTGGGCAAGAGTCGTCTTGCCCAGCCCCGGCGGGCCGAATAGCAGCACGTGATCGAGCGCTTCGCCGCGCCCCCGGGCTGCCTCGATGAAGATCTCGAACTGGCCACGCACCTTTCGCTGGCCGACATAGTCGGCCAGCGATGCCGGGCGCAGCGAACGTTCGACCTGCTCCTCCTGCAACGAGGCGGGCCTGGCCGAGATCAGGCGGTCGGTTTCTACGCTCACATCAGGATTTTGCCAGAGCCTT
>CAZLUX010000235.1:0-3177 GCA_964562815.1 uncultured Enterobacteriaceae bacterium | reverse complement strand
AGATCCAGACCATCGACGCCCTGTGCGCCGCGCTCACCGCGCAGATGCCGGTGCTCGCGCGCTTCGGCGCCCAGCCCGCGGTGTCCGAGGACCCGGACGCCCTCTATAGAGAGGCGGCGGGGAGGGCGCTGGCGAAGATCACCCCGCCGGTCGCGCGCCTGCTCGCGCACCTCGACGACAACGTGGCGGACGCGACCGCCTTGCTCGCCGAGATGCTCGCGCGCCGCGACCAGTGGCTGAGGAACGCCGGCGGCGCCCCGTCGCGCGGGGAGCTCGAAGCCGCGCTCGCCTTCGAGCGCAACCGCCTGCTGGCGAAAGCGCGCGCGCTGCTGCCCGACGCCTCGCCCGAGCTCGCCGCGGACCTCCTCACCAAGGAGAACACCTGGCGCAAACGAAACAAGCGCGCGCAGGAGCTTGCCGACAACGAAGACCTTCGTCTTGCCCTCGCCGCGCTCAAGACCGCGCCGCCGGAGAAGTATTCCGACCAGCAGTGGGAGGCGCTCGAGGCGATCGTCGCGCTGCTGAAGCCCGCGGTCGCCGAGCTGCGCCTCCTCTTCGCCGAGCGCGGCGAGGTCGACTTCACCGAGATCGCGCACGGCGCGCTGCTCGCGCTGGGCACCCCCGACGCGCCGACCGACCTGATGCTGTCCCTGGACGTGCGGGTCAGGCACCTGCTGGTCGACGAGTTCCAGGACACCTCCAACTCGCAGTGGGAGCTCATCGAGCGCCTCACCGCCGGCTGGGAGCCGGGCGACGGCCGCACCGTCTTCGTCGTCGGCGACCCGATGCAGTCGATCTACCGCTTCCGCGACGCGCAGGTGGGCCTCTTCCTGCACGCGCGGCGCGAGGGCCTGCCCAACGTTCCGCTCGAGCCGCTCGCGCTCACCACCAACTTCCGCTCGCAGGGCGCGCTCGTCGACTGGGTCAACCGCGTCTTCCCCGCGGTGCTGCCGCCGGCCGAGGACGAGGCCGCGGGCGCGGTGCCGTACTCGCCCTCGACCGCGTACGAGGAAGCGGATCTCGAAGGCGCGCCGAGCCTCGACGTGCTCGCCGACCGCGCCGCCGAAGCGCGGCGCGTGGTCGAGCTGATCCAGGAGGCGCGCGGCAAGACCGCGATCCTGGTCAGGAACCGCAGCCACCTCGACCACATCGTGCCGGTGCTGAAGGAAGCCGGCATCAAGTTCCGCGCGGTCGAGATCGAGCAGCTCGGCGAGAAGCAGGTCGTGCAGGACTTGTATGCGCTGACCCGCGCCCTCACGCATTTGGCCGACCGCGTCGCCTGGCTCGCGATCCTGCGCGCGCCGTGGTGCGGGCTGGATCTGAATGAACTGAGCGCTCATTTCGAAAATCATCGTGATTCGACCATCTGGGAGCTCATTCAGGACGTTCCCCGGCTCTCGAAGATCGTCGCCGTCCTCAAGCCCGCGCTCGACAATCGGCTTCGCGGGACGCTGCGCGACCGCGTCGAAGGCGTCTGGCTCGCCCTCGGCGGCCCGGCCTGCCTGGGCGACCGCACCGACCTCGAGGACGCCGAGATCTATCTGGATGAGCTCGAGCGGCTCGAAACCGCGGGCGAGCTGGAAGACTTCGGCGCGCTGGCCGACAGCCTGGCCAAGCTCTACGCCGAGCCCGACGTCGAGGCCGGCCCCGAGGCGGTCGAGATCATGACCATCCACAAGGCCAAGGGCCTCGAGTTCGACACCGTCATCGTGCCGGGCCTCGACCGCGCGCCGCGCAGCGCGCGCAAGCCCCTCTTCGCCTGGCGCGCCTTACCCGGAGGTCAGCTTCTGCTCGCGCCGATCGACGAAACCGGCGGCGACAAGGAGCCGCTTTATCACTACGTCCGAATGCTTGACCGCGACGCCGAAGACATAGAGGCTGGACGCCTGTTCTACGTCGCCGCCACCCGCGCCGAGTCGCGCCTGCACCTGCTCGGCTGCGTCAAAGTCGACGAGGACGGCGTGCTGAAAAAACCCTCGCGCCGCAGCCTCCTCGGCATCGCCTGGGACGCGCTCGCAGACCAGATCGCACTGCCCGCCGCGACGACGGCGGAGCAAGAACAAAGGGAGCCGCTGCCCGACCAACTGAAACGCCTGCCGGCCGACTTCAAACTTCCCGACCCGCCCGAGCCGGTGAAGTGGACCGCGCCGGAGGAGGGGAGAGAAGAAGTGGAAATCGAGTTCTCGTGGGCCAAGGAAGCCGTCCGCCACGCCGGCATCGTCGCCCACGCCTGGCTCCAGCGCATCGCCGAGGACGAGCTCAAGGGCTGGGACCCCGCGCGCGTCGACACCCTCCGCCCCACCATCACCCGCGACCTCCAGCGCCGCGGCGTCGCCCCCGCCGAACTCGACCGCGCCGCCAACCTCGTCACCACCGCCCTCAAGAACGCCATCACCGACGAGCGCGGGCGGTGGCTGCTCGGGCCGCATCCGGTGGCGCGGAACGAGTACCGCCTGCGCAGCCGCGAGCGCAGCTTCCGCATCGACCGCTATATCGAGGACGCGCAATCCGTACCGTGAGCCATCGCGCGTGACCGGCCTATGTTCGGGCCGCACCCCGCCCAAGAGAGCCGACCAACAGGTAATAGGTTGCCGGCGTAGCGACCAGCGCAAGCAGCAGGGATATGCACAACGCGCCGATCACGGCGATGGCCAGCGGCCGCAGCATGTCGGAGCCGGCGCCGATGCCCCAGGCCAACGGCAACATGCCAAAGCCGGCAGCCATCGAGGTCATGACGACGGGCCGTAACCGCCGGTGGCCGGAGCGTACCAGCGCGTCCTCGAGGCTGACCCCGGTCGCCACCAGCTGATGGACAAAATCGAGCATGAGTATGCCATTCTTGGCAACGATGCCGATGCCGATGATCGCGCCCAGGGACGAGACGATATTCAGCGACGTTCCGGTGATCCACAGCGCCAGCACCGTGCCGAACAGAGACAGCACCGCGCCGAAAACGATTGCGATCGCCTCGTAGAAACTGCGGAATTCAATGACCAGCACGGTGAAGACCAGGAAGATCGCCATCAGCATGACCAGCACCAGGTTGTGGAAGGACTGCTGCTGTTGCTTGAAGAGGCCGCCGAATTCGATGGTGCCTGGCGGAATCGTCGGATCCCGGCCCAATTTCGCCTGGATCTCCTGCATGGCGCTGCCCAGGTCGCGCCCTTCGAGTCGTGC
>CAZLUX010000234.1:0-3199 GCA_964562815.1 uncultured Enterobacteriaceae bacterium | reverse complement strand
GAGCGCTGCGCCACGGTATGCATGTCCTTGTCGCCGCGCCCGGAAAGATTGACCAGCAGGACCGCGTCGCGACCCATTTTCGGCGCGATCTTGGTCGCGTGGGCGACGGCATGGCTCGACTCGAGCGCGGGAATGATCCCCTCCAGGCGGCACAACTCGTGGAACGCCTGTAGAGCCTCGTCATCGGTCACCGCGACGTACTCGGCGCGACCAGTGTCCTTCAGCCATGCGTGCTCCGGCCCGACGCCCGGATAGTCCAGACCTGCCGAGATCGAGTGTGTCTCGATGATCTGTCCATTAGCGTCCTGCAGCAGGTAAGTTCGGTTTCCGTGCAGCACGCCCGGCACGCCGGCGCAGAGGGACGCCGCGTGCCTGCCGCTGGCAATCCCCTCGCCTGCCGCCTCCACCCCGATCAGGCGGACCTTCTCGTTCGGCTGATAGGCGTGAAAGATGCCCATCGCGTTGGACCCGCCGCCGACGCAGGCGATGACGGCATCCGGCTGACGCCCCGCAATTTCTGGCATTTGCTGCAGGCATTCCTCTCCGATCACGGACTGGAAGTCCCGCACCATCACCGGATAGGGATGCGGTCCGGCCACCGTTCCGATGATGTAGAACGTGTTCTCGACGTTCGTCACCCAATCGCGCATCGCTTCGTTCAGCGCGTCCTTGAGCGTCTTGGAGCCCGACTCGACCGGCACCACGGTGGCGCCGAGGAGCTTCATGCGGTACACGTTCGCGGCCTGGCGCTTGACGTCTTCGGACCCCATGTAGACCACGCACTCCATGCCGTATCGCGCCGCCACGGTCGCGCTGGCAACACCGTGCTGTCCGGCGCCGGTTTCCGCGATCACCCGCGGCTTGCGCATGTGGCGCGCCAGCAGCGCCTGGCCGACCGTGTTATTGATCTTGTGCGCGCCGGTGTGATTGAGGTCCTCGCGCTTGAGGTAGATCTGCGCCCCGCCATACTTCTCCGACAGACGTTTCGCGTGATAGACGGGACTCGGGCGCCCGACGTAATGCTTCAGCTCGTAGTGGAATTCCGCCATGAACGCAGGATCCTTGCGGCAGCGCTCGTAGGCGTCCCGCAACTCGTCCAGAGCATGAACCAGCGTTTCGGCGACGAATACGCCCCCATAGGGACCGAAGTGACCGCGCGCGTCGGGAAGCTCATTCATCTGCATTTCTGACCTCTGCCATGAACGCGGCGATCTTGGCCGCATCCTTGATGCCCTTGGTGGACTCGACACCGCTCGAAACGTCCACCCCCCACGGCTGCACGCGACGGATCGCCTCGCGCACGTTGTCGCTCGTCAAGCCGCCAGAAAGTATCAGTGGACGGGGCCGCTGATGCGGTACCAACGACCAGTCGAAGGTCGCCCCGACCCCGCCATACGCCTCCACGAAGGCGTCCGCCAGCCACCCGCTCGCGCCCTTGTATGGCCGCAGGTATTCTAGCAAATCGACCCCCTCCCTAATCCGGCAGGCTTTGAGGTACGGCAGGCCGAAACGCTCGCAGAACTCCGGCGGCTCGTCGCCATGAAACTGCAGCGCGCCCGGGCGCACTTCATCGAGCACCTGCTCGACCTGCTCCCGGCTGGGATCGACGAATAGCGCGACCGGCGTCACGAACGGCGGAAGCGCATCGCGCAAGGCACGCGCCTGTGCGTGCGTCAGGCACCGCGGGCTCGGTGGATAGAAAACCAGCCCGATCGCGTCCGCACCGGCCTCGCAGGCCGCCTGTACGTCCTGGACACGCGTCATGCCGCAGATCTTGACCCGGGTACGCATCGCTCAAAGCTCGAGCGGCAGGACAGCCGGAGCGCGATGCGCAGTCGGCAGGGACCACTCCGGCGGGTACTCGACGGCTTCGAGATACAGTCCTTCCGGTCCGAAAGTCGGCGCGGCGCGGGCGCGCTCGCGAGACGCCAGCACCTCGCTCACCCAGGAGGGTGGATACTTGCCCTTGCCCACGTAGACGAGCGTGCCGACGATGTTGCGCACCATGTGGTGCAGGAAGGCGTTGGCGGTGATTGTGAAGTCGATCCGCTCGCCGCGACGCACGATCTCGAGCTGGTGAACGCGGCGTACCGGAGTCTTCGCCTGGCACTCGGACGACCTGAAAGCGGAGAAATCGTGCTCCCCGACGAATAACGCCGCGGCACGTCGCATCGCCCCGACATCGAGCGCCCGGTGGAACCAGCCCGCGTGGCGCGCTGCGAGCGCGGGCCTTATATCGCGATTGAGCAGGACGTAGCGATAACTGCGCGACAGCGCGCTGAAACGCGCGTGAAACCTGTCGTTCACCTCTCGCACCCAAAGCGCCGCGACCGAATCCGGAAGCACAGCGTTGACCCCTCTCACCCAGGCGCTCTCCGGGCGCGCGACGGGCGGGTCGAAGTGGACCACTTGTCCGAGCGCGTGCACGCCCCTGTCGGTTCTGCCGGCACACGTGGCCTTGACCTCCTGCCCGGCAATAGCAGAGAGCGCCGCCTGCAGTGCGTCCTGCACCGTGCCGGCGCCCGGCTGAGTCTGCCAGCCGAGGAAGCGGCTGCCGTCGTATTCAATGCCGAGCGCGAGTCGCATGCCGGAAAGAGTTTAGCCACGGCCGCGGGAAACGCGGTCCGTGGCTAATTCTAGTGTACGGGAAACGTGGTTCTCAGCCGAGGCTCGAGAGCATCTGCTGGGCTTGGCTCTGCTGCGTGCTGTCGCCTTCCTTCACGACTTCGTTGAGGAGCTCGCGCGCGCCGTCCTTGTCACCCATCTCCTCGTAGGCTTTGGCCAGATCGAGCTTGGTGGCCACCTCCTGCCACTTCGGATCCGCGCTCGCCGAGGTCGCGGAGGCTTGCTCTGGCGCATCGAGATCCAAACTGATCGAGGACAGATCGAGCGGTGCCGAAGGCGCCGTGGGCTCGGGTTGTTCGGGCTTGGTCTTGTCCTCGCCCATGTCGAGGCTGAAATTGAAATCCATCCCACCGGCCGGCTCCTCGGCTGCCGCGGCCGGCGGCGTCGCCGACGGCTCGGGAGCCGCAGCGGCCGGTTCGGCAGGCTTGGGCGACTCGGTTCCGCCCATGCCAAGATCGAAGTCCAGCCCCTCGGGCTCAGGCTCGCGCTCGGCCTCCGTTGGCTCGGGCTCCGCATTCTTGTCCAGGATAAGCGTGCCGCCCTTGGCAAAGTCGCTTGCCTGCATCGAAGTCGT
>CAZLUX010000233.1:0-3200 GCA_964562815.1 uncultured Enterobacteriaceae bacterium | reverse complement strand
GCTCGAGCTGATGCGCGAAGCGAATTTTCCCGCGTCACTCGCGCTCTACGGGTTCTGCGGTGCGCTGTGGCTCTATCGCGGCAGCCTGCGGGAACTCCGGGCCGAAATCGACGCCCGATTGCGAGGAGAACAACGATGACCGAGCGCCGCCGCAGCTTCTACGGCTGGGGCTACGAGAACGAGCCGCTGCCCGCCGGCGAGCTCGAGTGGTTCGAGCGCGCCTGGGCGGGGCTGCTCGGCATCGAGCATTACGAAGCCGCGCCGATGCCGCGCGAGGACGAGATCGCGCTGCGCGCGCCGCGCCGCCGGCCGCCCGCGAGCCTGCAGTCGATCTGGACGACAGACCATCACGCGCGCCTCGCCCACAGCTACGGCCGCTCGACGATCGATCTCTCGAAGATGATCCACCGGCGAGATTTCTCCAACCCGCCCGACGTGGTCGCCTATCCGCGCACCGAGCGCGACATCGTCATGCTCCTCGACTGGTGCGGCGCGAACGACGTCGCCGCGATCCCCTTCGGCGGCGGCTCGAGCGTGGTCGGCGGCGTCAACCCGCCCGCCGAGGCGAAGGCCGTGCTGACGCTCGACCTCTCGCACTTCGATCGCGTGCTCGAGATCGACAAGACCTCGCAGGCCGCGCGCGTGCAGGCGGGCGTGCTGGGACCCAGCCTGGAAAAGCAATTGAAGCCCTCGGGCCTCACGCTGAGGTTCTTCCTGCAGGCCTGGGAGTTTTCGTCGCTGGGCGGCTGGATCGCCACCCGCGCCGCCGGCCACTACGCCACCGTCTACAGCCAGATCGACGACCACGTCGAAGCGCTGCGCGTGGTCACCCCCGCGGGCACGCTCGAATCGCGCCGCCTGCCCGCCTCGGGCGCGGGCCCGAGCCCCGACCGCATGTTCATCGGCTCCGAGGGGTCGCTCGGCGTCATCACCGAGGCCTGGATCCGGCTGCACCGCCGCCCGACTTTCCGCCAGGCCACCACCGTCGGCTTCGGGGACTGGGAGCGGGCGGTCGAAGCGGTGCGCGCGCTCTCCCAGTCCGGCCTCTACCCCGCCAACGCGCGCCTGATCGAAGCCGAAGAGGCGCGCTTCACCGAGGCGGGCGACGGCAGCCGGCACATTCTCGTTCTCTCCTTCGAGAGCGCCGACCACCCGCTCGACGCCTGGATGAAGCGCGCGCTCGATCTCTGCGCCGACCACGGCGGCGAGTGGGACGCGAAAGCGCTCGCCGACCCCGAGTCGCAAAAGAGCGGCGCCGCCGGCAACTGGCGCGACAAATTCCTGCGCGGGCCGTACCTGCGCGAGCACGCCATCGCGCGCGGCGTCATGCGCGACACCGTCGAGACCGCGATCCCCTGGAGCGGCTTCCTCGCCCTCGAAAGGAAAGTGAAGGCCGCGACCCTGCGCGCGATCCGCGAAACGACCGGCCGCGAAGGCAGCTGCACCGTGCGCTTCACCCACCTCTACCCCGACGGCCCGGCGCCGTACTTCACCTGGCACGCCGTCGGCGACAAGGCGAAGCTCCCCGAGCAGTTCTGGGCCATCAAGGCCGCCGCCTCGCAGGCCATGATCGACGCCGGCGGCACCATCACCCACCACCACGCCCTCGGGCGCGACCACCGCACCTGGTACGACCAGCAGCGCCCGCCGCTCTTCGCCGAGGCGTTCAAGGGAGCGAAGCAGAAGCTCGACCCGCGCTCGGTGATGAACCCGGGCGTGATCGTCTGAGTCGCCGCTAGCGCCACCCTGCCTGCGCCAGCCCCTCGGACACGTCGCGCGTCCACCTGGCGTCGGTGTACGGCACGCGCGCGGCGAACGCGGCGGGATCGGATTCGTAGGCCTGCCGGCGCATGGCCTCGAGCACGTCCGCGGCCTCGCCCGCGCGCCCCATCCGGCCCAGGGTCGCCGCCAGAACCTGCTGCCCGATCCAGAACTGGGGCCGCAGCGCGAGCGCCCGGCGCGCCACCTCCAGCGCGTCGGCGTAGTTCCCCATGAAGTAGCTCGCCAGCGCCTGCGAGGGCAGGCACAGGCCGAGCGAGGGGTCGCTCTGCCGATAGCGCACCGCGACGTTCAGATTGCGGATCGCGCTCTCGAACTCGCCCTGCATAAGCGAGAGATAGCTCTTCGCCGAGGTGGCGAGCGAGAGGCTCGGATTGAGCGCCGTCGCGCGCGACAGCGCTTCGTCCGCCTCGGCGTAGCGGCCGAGCCAGGACGAAGTCTGGCCCAGCACCAGGTGCGCCTTGGCGTCCTCGGGGTCGAGCAGGCTCGCCTTGAGCGCGAGGCCGCGGGCCTGCTCGAGCTGCTCCGGCCAGGCCCCGCTGCGCTGCACCTGCCCGCTGAAGTAGAGCACCAGGGCGAGCATGGCGTAGGCGTGCGCGAAGCCGGAATCGCGCTCGATGGATTGGTTGAAGCAGCGCAGCGCCGCGTCGAACTGGCCCTGGTAGAAATGCCAATAGCCGCGCTGCAGGATGTCGTAGGCGGTCATGTCGCGCGGCGGCTTGCGCTGCACGGCGCGCAGCTCGACGCGGTTGAGCGACGGCTCGATGCTCGCGGCGATGCGGTAGGCGAGGTCCTCGTGCAGCGAGAACAGGTCCTGCACCGGCTCGCGGTAGCGGCGCGTCCAGACCACCTCCCCGCTCTTGGCCTCCGCGAGCCAGGCGGCGACCTTGACGCAGTCCACCTGGCGGCGAAGGGTGCCGCCGATGAGATAGTCCGCGCCGAGCACGTCTGCGTGCTTGAGCGCCTCGCCGATTTCGCTCGGCGCCACGAAGGACGCGCCGCGCGCCAGAACGCGCATCGAGCGCATGCTGCCCAGCGTGAGCATCAGCTCCTCGCAAACCGCGTCGGCGAGGTAGCACTGATCCGGATCCTCGCGCTCGCACTGCCAGCGCAGCACCGCGACCGACGGCGGCGCGGCGTTCGCGGTGGAGGCGCCGGCCGCGCGGGCTTGCGGCTCCCGCGCGAGGAGCGCAGGGAACGGCGTATCGCCGAGGAGCGTGCGGAACAGCCGCCTGGTGTCGTCGGTGGGGCTGCTGTCGAGCTGCGTCGCGCACATCGACTCGAGCGCCGCGAAGGCCCATTTCAGTCCGGCGCGGTCCCCGGCCGCGGCGTACAGCTGCATCAGCAGCCGGTACCCCTCTTCGTCGTAGGGGTCGGCCGCGAGCCACTGCTTGCAGGCATCGATCGCGGCCGCGGGCTCG
>CAZLUX010000232.1:0-3238 GCA_964562815.1 uncultured Enterobacteriaceae bacterium | reverse complement strand
AACCGCGGCCAGGCGTGGGCGAAGAACGTCGGCTGGCGCATCGACTACCAGATCGCCACGCCGGGCGTGGCGAAGACCGCCGTGAAGGAATCGATCTACAAGCGGCGACGCTTTTCCGACCACGCGCCACTGATCATCGATTACGACCGCCCGCTCTAGGGGCTGCGCCGCCGCATGCCGCTTTCCGCGTACGCCACGGTCTTCCGCAGCCGCAAGATCCTGGTATTGCTGCTGCTCGGCTTTTCCTCCGGCCTGCCGCTCGCGCTGACCGGCGGCACCCTCCAGGCCTGGCTCACGGTGAAGGGCGTGGACCTCACCACCATCGGACTGTTCGCGCTGGTGGGGCAGCCCTATACCTACAAGTTCCTCTGGGCGCCGCTGATGGACCGCTACACCATCCCGCTGCTGGGCCGCCGGCGCGGCTGGCTGGTCGTGACGCAGCTCGCGCTGCTCGGCACGATCGCCTGGATGGGAACGCTGTCGCCCCAGGACTCCCCCTGGCTCCTCGCGGCGCTTGCGCTCGCGGTGGCGTTCCTGTCCTCGTCGCAGGACATTGTTTCCGACGCCTATCGCACCGATATTCTCGGCGCGGAGGAGCGCGGCGCCGGCGCCGCGGTGTCGGTGTTCGGCTACCGCATCGCGATGCTGGTGTCCGGGGGCCTCGCGCTGATCCTAGCCGACAGCTGGCTCGGCTGGACCGGCACCTACTGGCTGATGGCGGCGCTGATGCTGATCGGCGTGGTCGCGGTCTGGTTCGCCGAGGAGCCCGAGGCGCCGCGGCGCGCGCCGCACTCGCTCGAGCAGGCGGTGAGCGAGCCCATGCGCGAATTCTTCGCCCGCGACGGCGCCTGGCTGCTGCTGCTGCTGATCATCCTGTACAAGCTCGGCGACGCCTTCGCCGGCAGCCTGTCGACCGCGTTCCTCATCCGCGGGCCGGGGTTTTCGCTCACCGAAGTGGGACTGGTGAACAAGTGGCTCGGCGTGGCCGCCACCATTCTCGGCGCGCTCGCCGGCGGCGCGATGATGGCGCGCCTGCGGCTGTACCGCGCGCTGCTCTTGTTCGGCGTGCTGCAGGCCGTCACCAACCTCGGCTACATGGCGCTCGCGCTCGCCGGCAAGAGCTACGCCCTGATGATCGCCGCGGTCGCCGCCGAGAACCTCTGCGGCGGCATGGGCACCGCGGCCTTCGTTGCGCTGTTGATGGCGATGTGCGACCGGCGCCACTCAGCCACCCAGTACGCGCTGTTGTCGGCGCTCGCCGCGCTAGGGCGCGTCTACGTCGGTCCCGTCGCGGGCGAGATGGCGAAGGTGTTCGGCTGGCCCGAGTTCTTCCTCTTCACCTTCCTCGCCGCCTTGCCCGGGGTCGCGATGCTCGTCTGGCAGCGGCGTCGCATCGAGACGATCGACACGGCGCCGCACGACTGAAGGCGCCCTCTGTTCTTTAGGCGCCCTTGCGGCAGTCCACCATGCGCTTCTTCTGCCTGCCCTTGTGGTCGAAGTTCGACGCGTCGAGCCAGCGCTCGAACACCTGTCTGAGCGCAGGCCATTCCTTGTCGATGATCGAGAACCACGCCGTGTCGCGGCTCTCGCCCTTGACCATCATGTGCTGGCGGAAGGTTCCCTCGTAGGTGAAGCCGAAGCGCGCCGCGGCGCGGCGCGAGGGCTCGTTGAGCGCGTTGCACTTCCATTCGAAGCGGCGGTAGCCGAGCCCGTCGAAGGCGTGGCACGCGAACAAAAACACCGCCTCGGTGGCGACGCGGGTGCGCGCGATGGCCGGGCCCCAGAGGATGCCGCCGATTTCGATCACGCCGTGCTCGGGCACGATGCGCATCAGGGCCTGGCGCCCCTCGCAGCGTCCGCTCTCCGAGTCGATCACCGCGAAGTAAAGCGGGTCTTCCGACGCCGCGACGCGGGCCAGCCAGCCGTCGAAATCCGAGCGCGCCTGCGGCGCCTCGAACAGGTAGCGGAAGCGCTCCTCCGCGCCCGGCCCCATCGAGGCCGCGAACAGGTGCTCGCCGTGGCGCGCGGGATCGAGCGGCTCGAGCCTGCAGTAGCGCCCCGTGAGCGGCGCGCGTTCCGGGCGCGGTCGGCTAGCCCACTGCACAGCGGTAGACCGCGATGCTGCCGAACAGGTTGGGCAGGAAGCTGACCTGCCGCCCCTCGTGCAGCGCCACGCGCTCGCGAATGCGGATGCCGAGCTTGCGGCACAGGTCCTCGAAGTCCGTGGTGGTGCAAAGATGGACGTTAGGCGTGTTGTACCACTCGTACGGCAGCTCTTCGGACACCGGCATGCGGCCGAGCAGGATCTGCATGCGCGAGCTCCAGTGGCCGAAGTTGGGGAACGAAACGATCGCCTCGTGTCCCACGCGCAGCATTTCCCGCATGAGCTGCTCGATGCGGTGGATGGTCTGCAGCGTCTCGGAAAGGATCACCGTGTCGAACGAGCCGTCCCGGAACAACGACAGGCCGCTTTCGAGGTCGAGCTGCAGGACGTTGATGTCGTTCTTGACGCAGGCCACGACCTCGGTGTCGTCGATCTCGACTCCGTATCCCGGCGCTTCGCGCGCTTCCCACAGGTACTTGAGCAGCGCGCCGTCGCCGCAACCGAGGTCGAGCACGCGCGCGCCATGCGACACCCAGCGCGCGACGGCGACGAAATCGGGGCGTGCCGCGAGCAGCGCCTGTTCGGACGACGTCACAGCTCGATGTTCCCGAAATAGGCGCGCAGTGCGCCGAAATAGCGCGCGTCGTCCATCAGGAACGCGTCGTGCCCGCCGGGCGCGTCGATTTCCAGGTACGAGGCGATCTTGCGCGCGTCGAGCAGCGCCTTCACCAGCTCGCGCGAGCGTGCCGGGGCGAAGCGCCAGTCCGACTTGAACGAGATGACGAGGAACGCCGCCTTCGCGCGCGCGACCGCCGCGGCGAGGTCGCCGTCGAAATCCGCCGCCGGATCGAAATAGTCGAGCGCCTTGGTGATGCGCAGGTAGGTATTGGCGTCGAAGTAGCTCGAGAACTTGTCCCCCTGGTAGCGCAAATAGCTTTCGACCTCGAAGTCGATGTCGAAATCGAAGCCCAGGGCCGCGCGCCGCAGCTGGCGGCCGAACTTGTCCATCATCGCCTCGTCCGAAAGGTAGGTGATGTGGCCGATCATGCGCGCGATCCGCAGCCCCCGCACCGGCACCACGCCCTTGTCGTAGTAGTGGCCGCCGTTGAAGTCGGGGTCGGTGGTGATCGCCTG
>CAZLUX010000231.1:0-3249 GCA_964562815.1 uncultured Enterobacteriaceae bacterium | reverse complement strand
GCGCTGCTCGGCGACGGCTGGAGCGTGGCGCTCGTCGGCCGGCGCAAGGAGCTGCTCGACAAGACCGCCGCGGACTCGGGCGCCGGCGCGCGCGCGCTGGTGCTCGCGGGCGACATCGGCAAGCCGGACACGGTCAAGGCGATCTTCGCCAAGGTGAAGCAGACCTGGGGCCGCCTGGACCTGCTGTTCAACAACGCCGGCATGGGCGCGCCCGCGATTCCGATGGAGGACCTCAGCTTCGAGCAGTGGCAGGCGGTGGTCGACGTCAACCTCACCGGCATGTTCCTGTGCTCGCAGGAAGCGATCCGGATCATGAAGGCGCAATCTCCGCGCGGCGGCCGCATCATCAACAACGGCTCGATCTCGGCTCACGCCCCGCGGCCTTTCTCGGCGCCCTATACCGCCACCAAGCACGCGGTGACCGGGCTGACCAAGTGCATCTCGCTCGACGGCCGCGCGCACGACATCGCCTGCGGCCAGATCGACATCGGTAACGCCGCGACCGAGATGACCGAGCGCATGACCAAGGGGGTGCCGCAGCCGAACGGCACCACGATGGTCGAGCCGCGCATGGACGTGGCGCACGTCGGCAGCGCGGTGCTGTACATGGCCAAGCTGCCGCTCGAATCCAACGTCCAGTTCATGACTATCATGGCGACCAAGATGCCCTTCGTCGGGCGCGGCTAGCGCATGCGCGTGCTCGGTATCGACATCGGCGGCAGCGGCATCAAGGGCGCGCCGGTCGACACCGCAAGCGGCAAGCTGCTGGCCGCACGCAAGCGCATCAAGACGCCGCAGCCCGCCACGCCGCAGGCCGTGGCGCGCACCGTGCGCGAGATCGCGCGCCACTTCGACTGGAGCGGGCCGATCGGCTGCGCGGTGCCCGCGGTGGTGAAGGACGGAAAGCTGCGCACCGCGGCCAACATCTCGCCTGCCTGGGTCGGGGTGAATGCGGTGGCGCTGCTGCACAAGCACACCGGCTGCAAGGTGAGCGTGATCAACGACGCGGATGCGGCGGGCTACGCGGAGATGCACTTCGGCGTGGGACGCAACCGCGAGGGGCTGGTGATCATGGTCACGCTCGGCACCGGGATCGGCACCGCGCTGTTCGTCAACGGCCACCTCGTGCCGAACACCGAGCTCGGCCACCTCATGCTGCGCGGCCGCGACGCCGAGACCTGGGCCGCCGAGAGCGTGCGGGAGAAGAAGAACCTGAGCTGGAAGAAGTGGGCGCGGCGAATCGACGCCTACCTGCGCCTGCTGCAAGGCTACTTCTGGCCGGACCTGTTCATCATCGGCGGCGGGGTGAGCAAGAAGTGGCAGAAGTTCCTGCCGCGCCTGACGCTCGCCACCCCGGTCGTGCCCGCGAAGCTGCGCAACGAAGCGGGCATCATCGGCGCCGCCCTCGCCTACCACCACGAACGCCGCCGCGCGCGGCAAAAGCGTTCATTGGGATGACATTCGATTTGTTCGTTCCCGATTCCTACCTGCAAGAAAACAAATGAACCCCAAGACAAAATTCATCTTTATCGCCAGCATGGACGTCGCGCCGGAGAAAGAGGCGCTCTTCAACGAGGTCTACGAGACCGAGCACGTGCCGCTGCTGCTCAAGGTCCCCGGCGTGCTCGCCGTGAGCCGCAGCACCACCGCGCCGCTCGAGATGGTGATGGGCGGCGAGAGGAAGACCATCGTCGCCGAGGGCGAGCCGCGCTACAGCGCGATGTACGAGCTCGAGAGCGCCGAGGTCCTGCTCAGCAAGGAGTGGGCGACCGCGATCGACTCGGGCCGCTGGCCGGGGGAAGTGCGGCCGCACACCCGCAATCGCCGCCACGTGCTGAAGAAGGTCATCGACGCGCGCGGCGCCTGAGCCGTGCCCGCCGCCTGGCTCTGGATTCCGATCACGATCTGGGCGGCTTTCGCGCAGACGCTGCGCAACGCCGCGCAGCGCCACCTCACCGCCGAGCTCGGCACGCTCGGGGCGACGCTGGTGCGCTTCCTCTACGGCGTGCCCTTCGCCGCCGTCTGGCTTTGGGGCGTGCAGAAGTTCACCGCCCTGCCCTTGCCCGTGCCGGCCGCCGCCTTCTGGCTCTGGGTGCTGGTCGCGGGAGTGAGCCAGATCGCGGCCACGGCGCTGCTGCTGCGCGTGATGGCCGAGCGCAACTTCGCGCTCGGCGTGGCGTACTCGAAGACCGAGCTCATTCAGGTCGCGGTATTCGGCTTCGCGTTCCTCGGCGACCGGGTCAGCGCCGCCACCGGAGCCGCCATCGCCTGCGGCACGCTCGGCGTGCTGCTGCTTTCGCCGGCCGATCGGGCGCGCCCGCTCGGCAGCCTGCTCGGCGGCCTCGCCTCGCGCACCGCGCTGCTCGGCCTCGCGAGCGGCGCCGGCTTCGCTCTGGCCGCGGTCGGCTACCGCGGCGCGGCGCTCGCGCTGCACGCGGAGTTCCTCATGGCCGGCGCCTACACCCTGGTCGCCGCGCAGGTGGTGCAGACGATCCTGCTCGGCGGCTGGCTGCTGGTGCGCAACTTCGATGCGCTGCGGCGCGTGCTGCGCGCCTGGCGCGCGTCGCTTTTCGCCGGCTTCATGGGCGCGGCCGCCTCGGCCGGCTGGTTCACGGCGATGGCGATCGAGCCGGTCGCGCACGTTCGCACCCTCGGCCTGATCGAGCTGCTCTTCAGCTATGTGGTTTCTCGCCGCGTGTTCCGCGAACGCCTGAGCCGGATAGAGCTCGGCGGGATCGCGTTGTTGTCGCTGGGGCTGGTGATCGTGACGCTTGCGCGCTGAGGCCCCGCTCGCGCATGTTCGCGTTCCAGTAGCGCTGCATCGCGAGGTAGGTGAACGACGCCGACCAGCCGATCATCAGCAGGCCGTTGAGCGCCTCGATGCCGGTGATCAGGCGCAGCGAGCCGAGCGGATAGATGTCGCCCAGGCCGATCGAAGTGTAGCTCTCGGCGGAAAAGTAGAAGTAGGTGGTGAAATTGTCGGCGAACTTGCCGCCGAAGCTGCCGAGCCCGAAATGATCGTGCAGCGTGTAGTAGGCGAGCGCGTAGCAGGCGATCTCGAGCAGGTGGCCGACGAACACGCCGAAGATCACGCCGAGCAGCCGCGCGCGCGGCCGCACCCTGAGATGCGGAACCCACGCCGAGAGTAGCCGCAGTGTCTCGTAGTGCACCAGCGTGCTGGCCACCACGAGCAGCGACGCGAAGCCGAACGCGTACAGCATCTTCTTCCGGGGTCGCCGCGCAGACCTA
>CAZLUX010000230.1:0-3295 GCA_964562815.1 uncultured Enterobacteriaceae bacterium | reverse complement strand
TGTCCTTGGGCATCTCGTTGGCGAGCAGCGCGTAGACGCCGTCGCCGAGCTTCACGGGGCGCAGCTTCAGCCCCTCGGGGTTGAGATTGGGGCCGAGGTAACCCTTGGGCCGTTCGGCCATCTCTCGCGTCTGGAGGGTCTCCATGTTAGGTTCCTTTCGTTCAGGTCCGGTTCGATGTGTCTGCGGCTGGGATGACCTTACGGCGGGCAGGCGCGTAGCGCAGTGGCACTTTCGGTCAATCGACACGCACAAGCGGACAATCGCAGCGATGTTCAGCACGAGCGAAGATTTCGTCCACGAGCGCACGCTCGATACCCTGGTCGAGGCCGCGGGCCGCCTGCGCGCGGCGGTCGACGCTGCGGCCCTGGCGCCGACCCGCCGCCGGATCGGCGACGACGTTCTGGTCCCCACCGGCGAATACCGGGCCGTGCTGCGCGCGGTCTTCGCCGACCCCCGCGAGACGCTCGGCATCGAGCTCGCCGCGGCGGTGCCGATCGGGACTTCGGGCCTGTGGAGCTTCCTGCTGCGCTCGAGCCCGACCTTCGGCGACCTCTTACGGCGCGCGCAGCGCTATTCGCGGGTGTTCTTCCGCTATACGCGGATGCAGGTCGGCACCTCGGGCGAGCGCGTGATCGCCGTGTGCGACCACCCGCGGCCGTCGCCGTTCGGGCGGCACGAGCAGGAGGTCTGCTTTTTTCTCGGTCAATGGCTGACGTGGGGGCGCGCGCTGATCGGCGAGGCGGTCGCCGCCGCGCAGGTGCGCATGCGCTGGCGCGGCCCGGCCGACGCCGTTCCCTTCGAGGCCTTCTTCCGCTGCCCCGTCCGCTTCGGCGCGGACGAGGACGCGATCGAGTTCGAGCGGAGCATCTGCGAGATGCCGCTGCCCGACGCGACGCCCGAGCTGGCGGCGATGTTCGAGGAATACGCGGCCGGCACGATCCGGCGCATGGGTCCCGAGACGACCTTCGTCGAGCGCGTGCGCGAGGCCCTGTCGCACGGCCTGGTGGATGGCGCGGCGGGCGAGGACGACGTCGCCCGGCGGCTCAGCGTGACCCGGCGCACGCTGCGGCGGCGGCTCGCCGACGCCGAGCTGACGTTTCGCGGGCTGCGCCACGAGCTGATGCGCTCCAGCGCCGAGCGAATGCTGCGCGAGGAACGACTGCCGATCGGGGAAGTCGCGTACCTTCTCGGCTACGGCGAGCCCTCGAGCTTCCACCGCGCCTTCCGGCGCTGGACCGGGCTCTCGCCGGACGAGTGGCGCAAGCGCAACGCTGCCTAGAAAAGGGGCCAGGCTCGATTTATTCCGGGGCGCAGCAGACCGCGCTCAACGCGGCACGAGCACCCGCTTCACGATCGCGACGCACTCGTCGTAGGAGGGCCGGAAGTCCGCCGTCTCCAGCGCGGCGAACGTCATGCGCAGCGGCGCGTCGTGCGTCTGCAGGCGCGAGAAGATCGCCTCGCGCTTGTCGTCGAGAATGTGGCGTATGCCTGCGAGGGCGTCGGGCTCCTTCACCGCAACGAGCGCGAGATCGAACAAGTCGCGCGAGGCGAGGCTTTCGCCGCGATGCCGGACCTTCTTGGCGACGATCTCCGCGGTCGTTTCCACCCGGACGGTCCTGCCGAGGATGGTTTCTTCCACCGATGGATGGCGCGTGAGAGGTCCGGAGACGATGAAGTCGATTTCGCCCTCCGGAAAGAAGAGCTTCACGAAGCCCGACTGCTCGATGTACTTGGTGGTGAGCGCTTCGGCCGTAGCGCTCACGCGCGGGCTCAGATAGGGCAGGTATTGGGGATCGACGATGAAGATGTCGACGTCCTTGCTGTAGCGGTGGTGGTAGCGGCGCATCAGCACCGTCCCGCCGCCGAAGGTCCAGTCTTCGAGCGGCGGTGCCGCGTCGGCGACGGAATCGATGAGCGCCAGCGCGCGGCCGAACAGGACTTCCCAGCTTCTCAGGCGATCTTCGGCCACACGTCACCGCGCACGGTCACGCCGAGCTGCCGGGCGATCTTCGCCAGGTTCTTCTCCACCTTGCCTGCCTTCGTCCACTTGCCGACCTGCTCGATGAGCCCGCCCAGGAGCGGAGCCGGCGCCTCCTCGATGAGCACGACGAAGTGCGCCTCCTTGCCCGGGGTCGGCTTGCCCGAGAGCAGGGCGTGCACGAGCTCCTCGGGCGAGAGCGTCTCCTTGAAGCTCACGCTCGCGCTCGTGCAGGCCATGCCGATGAAATCCGGCTGCCTGGTCTTGCCGGCCAGCGGCTCGACGACGAGCTTCATGCCCAGTTTCTCCAGGATGGCCTCGGCTTTCTTCACGCCCAGGTCGGGGAACAGCCCGTTCTCGAGCCGGTTGAGCGTGTTTCGCGACAGCCCCGCCGCCTGCGCCAGGCGAGCCTGGGTCCAGCCGCGCGCGATCCGCCCTCTGCGGATGGCGCCTCCGAGCTCCTGAATCAACAAATCTATCCTCCAAAAAATGCACAATATATTGTGCATTATAGGGACGACCCCGAAAAACTCAACCAGAAGTTGTGGGCCTGGCTCGATTTCTGGCTGGGGTTGCAGCTCGCCCTGCGTGATTCCACTCGGGCTCGTGCCCTGAAGCTGCCGCTGCGCACGCGGACGTGTTTCGTCTCAGCCGCGCGGCAGCGGAAATTCCCTGATCTCGCCCGGTCGAACGGTAGCCGCGAAGCCGGCGATCGCGTCCGCCACGGCACGCAAGCGCGGCCAGTTGGTGGTGGGCAACACCAGGATCGCGAGCTTGCGCCCCTTCATGTTCTGCTGGCTGCCCAGGTTGCGGTCCGTGGTGACCAGGAGATCGAACTCCGCTTCCGCCTTCGCCAGCAGCTCGCCGTTGCGCAACGTGGACCAGCCTCTTTCGTAGGCCGTCTGAACGTCGTGGCCGGGGAGGTGGTCCCTCAAGGGAGCCGGCGTGCCCTGATCGAACAGGATGCGCACGCGGCAGAGCGCGTCAGGCGGGCTGCAGGCTGCGTGCCGCGTGCTCGAGGACCGCTTCGGCGTCCGCGCGCGCAACGCCCGGGAACCATTCGAGGAACTGGTCCAGCGTCGCCCCGCCCTCCAGGTTCTCGAACAGCGCGCTCACGGGCACGCGCGTGCCTCGGAACACCCAGGCGCCGCTCAGCCGTTCCGGGTCGCGTTCGACAGCCTGGCAGGTGGTCCAATCGAGCATGCGGCGATTCTACTCCCGCAGAAAAGGGGCCAGGCTCGACTTATTCCGCCGGCAGCCCTACACCGCCTCCACGATCGTCGCGTTCGCGATCCCGCCGCCCTCGCACATCGTCT
>CAZLUX010000229.1:0-3320 GCA_964562815.1 uncultured Enterobacteriaceae bacterium | reverse complement strand
CGTTCGCCTTCTACGAGGCGGCGGCGAACCTGCTCACCAACCCGGTGCTCGACCCCTTCGGCAAGATCCCCGAGTTCAAGTACTGCGCGGTCAAGGTCACCAAGGGCGGCGAGCGTCCCGGCAACCCGGGCTACGGCAAGGGCGGCACGCTCGAGCTGATGTACGGTTGAGCGGCACGGCCGATCGAAAGAGGAATTTCACCGAAAGGGAGTCAACGATTCATGGCGTCTGATATCGAAATCGCGCAGGCAGCGAAACTGCAGCGCATCTCCAAGGTCGCGCTCGACAAGCTCGGCATCGCGGAGGATCACCTCGAGCCCTACGGCCACACCAAGGCCAAGATCTCGCTCGAATACATCGACTCGCTCAAGGGCAAGAAGGACGGCAAGCTGATCCTGGTGACCGCGATGACGCCGACGCCGGCGGGCGAGGGCAAGACCACCACCACGGTGGGCCTGGGCGACGCGCTCAACGGCATCGGCAAGAAGGCGATGATCTGCCTGCGCGAGCCCTCGCTGGGCCCCGTGTTCGGCATGAAGGGCGGCGCGGCCGGCGGCGGCCACGCCCAGGTGGTGCCGATGGAGGACATCAACCTGCACTTCACCGGCGACTTCAACGCCATCGGCCTGGCCAACAACCTGCTCGCGGCGGCGATCGACAACCACATCCACCACGGCAACGAGCTCGGCATCGACGTGCGCCGGATCGCGTGGCGGCGGGTGGTCGACATGAACGACCGCGCGCTGCGCGACGTCACCGTCGCGCTCGGCGGCCCCGGCAACGGCTACCCGCGCCAGGACGGCTTCGACATCGTCGTCGCCTCCGAGGTGATGGCGATCTTCTGCCTCGCGACCTCGGTCGAGGACCTGAAGAAGCGCCTGGGCAACATCGTCGTCGCCTACACCCGCGAGCAGAAGCCGATCTACGCGCGCGACCTGAACGTGCACGGCGCGATGACGGTGCTGCTCAAGGACGCGCTGAAGCCGAACCTGGTGCAGACGCTCGAGAACAACCCGGCGTTCATCCACGGCGGGCCGTTCGCCAACATCGCGCACGGCTGCAACTCCGTGATCGCCACGCAGACGGCGCTGAAGCTCGTCGACTACGTGGTGACCGAGGCGGGATTCGGCGCCGACCTGGGCGCCGAGAAGTTCCTCGACATCAAGTGCCGCAAGTCCGGCCTGCGGCCGAACGCGGCGGTGATCGTGGCGACGATCCGCGCGCTCAAGTACCACGGCGGGGTCGACGTCAAGGAGGTCAACAAGGAGAACGTGGAGGCGCTCGAGAAGGGGCTGGTCAACCTCGAGCGGCACGTCGACAACGTGCAGAACGTCTACGGCGTCCCCTGCGTGGTGTCGATCAACCACTTCACCTTCGACACGCCGGCCGAGATCGAGCTGCTGCAGTCGAAGATGGCCAAGCTCGGCGTGCCGGTCGTGCTGGCGACGCACTGGGCCGACGGCGGCAAGGGCGCGGCCGAGCTGGCCAAGCGGGTGGTCGAGATGTGCGACAAGCCGGCCAAGCCGACCTTCGTGTACGAGGACGCCGACAGCCTGTGGGACAAGATCGGCAAGATCGCGAAGAAGGTCTACCGGGCCTCCGAGGTGACCGCCGACAGCAAGGTGCGCAACCAGATCAAGAAGCTGCAGGACGACGGCTACGGCGGCTACCCCGTGTGCGTGGCCAAGACGCAGTACTCCTTCTCCACCGACGCGCAGAAGCGCGGCGCGCCCTCGAACCACGTGATCAACATCCGCGAGGTGCGCCTGGCCGCGGGCGCCGAGTTCGTCGTCATGATCTGCGGCGACGTCATGACCATGCCGGGCTTGCCCAAGGTGCCCTCGGCGAGCAAGATCGACATCGTCGACGGAAAGGTCGTCGGCTTGTTCTGAAGGCAGTGTAAGGGGGGGAATGGCCGAATCGATCCTGGATCTCGGCTTTTGGAGGGCGCTCGGCGCGATCATCTGGGTCAACCTGTTGCTGTCCGGCGACAACGCGGTGGTGATCGCGCTCGCCGCGCGCTCGCTGCCGCAGCGCCAGCAGGGCACCGCGGTGTTCCTGGGAAGCGGGGCGGCGATCGTGATGCGGGTGCTGCTCACGATCTTCGCGGTGGCGCTGCTTCAGCTGCCCTGGCTCAAGCTCGTCGGCGGCGTCCTGCTGCTGTGGATCGGCGTCAAGCTGCTCGTGCCCGAGGACGGCGACGACACGATCGACGGCGGGGAAAGCCTGCTGCAAGCAATCAAGACGATTCTCGTTGCGGACCTGGTGATGAGCCTGGACAACGTGATCGCGGTCGCGGCGGCGGCCGAGGAAGGGCCGGCGCACGCCAGGATCACGCTGCTGGTGCTCGGGCTCGCGATCTCGATCCCGATCGTGATCTTCGGCAGCACCCTGATGTTAAGGTTGATGGAGCGCTTCCGGGTTATCATCGTTCTGGGAGGCGGGTTGCTGGGCTACATCGCGGGCGACCTGATGGCGAACGATCCGGCGATCATGGGCTGGGTCGGCACGCACGCTTCGTGGCTGACGGACTACCGGGCGGCCGGCACGGCCGGCGCCGCGCTGGTGGTTGGCGTGGGCACGTGGCTCGCGCGCCGTTCCGAGGCCGGGTCCGGGCGCTCGGTCGAAGCCGGGCCCCCGAACTCTTGACCGCAGTCAAGGCGCAAGCAGGGGCGCTGTATCGACAATCGTGCAGCTTGGCAGTCCAACACAGTAGATAGATAGATGGAGGAGGGGAAGATGAAGAAAGCATTCACCCGAGCATTGGGCGCCGCGCTCACCGCGGCAGTGGTGGCGGTGTGGCCGGGGAGCGCGCAAGCGTGGCAGCCGACCCGAACCGTCGAGTTCATCGTACCGGCCGGCATCGGCGGCGGCGCAGGGCAGATGGCGCAGCTGATCCAGGGCATCATCCAGAAGCACAAGCTGATGCCGACCTCGATGGTGGTGATCAGCAAGAAGGGCGGCTCCGGCGCGGAGGGCTTCCTCTACGTCAAGAACCACAAGGGCGACCCGCACAAGATCATCATCACCCTCTCCAACCTGTTCACCACGCCGCTCGCGACCGGCTCGCCCTTCAGCTACAAGGACTTCACGCCGATCGCGATGATGGCGCTGGACGAGTTCGTGTTCTGGGTCAATTCCTCGACCCCTTATGAGACGCCGGTCCAGTACCTCGCCGCGGTGAGGAAGGAGCCGGGCAAGTTCAAGATGGGCGGCACGGGCTCGAAGCAGGAAGACCAGATCATCACCGCCGCGATCGAGCAGCAGATGGGCGTGAAGTTCACCTACGTGCCCTACCACGGCGGCGGCACGGTCGCCAC
>CAZLUX010000228.1:1438-3322 GCA_964562815.1 uncultured Enterobacteriaceae bacterium | reverse complement strand
GCGGTGGCCTCGACGGCGGGCAGCCCCGCGTCGGCCAGGCGCTCGATCAGCTCGAGCTTGACCGCGGTCGGCACCTCGCCCTTCTCGTTCTGCAGGCCGTCCCGCGGGCCGACTTCGACGATTCTGACGCGCTGCGGCAAGCTCATCCCGTCACCTCTGGTCCGATTCTAGCGCCTCGAAGGCGATCAGCTCGGCCCCTTCGAGCACCTGCTCGCCCGGCGCATAGTGAATCTCCTTGACGACACCGTCAGCCGGCGCGGCGATGGTGTGCTCCATCTTCATCGCTTCCAGGATCACCAGCGGCGCTCCCTTCTCGACCTTCTGCCCCGCCTTCACCATCACCGCGACGATCTTGCCCGGCATCGGCGCCGCGAGCGAACCGCCGCCGGCGTCGACGTCGAGGCCGTGAAGCTCGTCGCGCAGGGAAAACTTGCGGTAGCCGCCGTCGCCGAAAAGGTGCCAATCATCGCCTTCGCGAAGCGCGCGCACCTTGGACGCGTGTCCGTCCAGTCGTACCAGCAGCGCGCCATCGGCCAGGCGCTCGCCTTCGAGCGCATATTCCCGGCCGGCGATCGCCACGCGCTTGCCCGAGGCGAGAAAGCGCAGGGTTACCGAATACGTCGTCTCGCCCTCGGTGAAGACGAAGTCGTGGTGCGAATCTTCGTTCAGGCGCCAGCCGTCGACTTCGTTCCACGGCGAGTGCGAGTCCGCGCCCGCGGCGCCCGCGCGTGCGCCGCTCTGCTCGAGTTGCAGCTCGGCCAGCGCGACCGCAGCCAGCGCGTGGTCGGGGGCCGGCGACCGCGGCGGCAACAGCTCGTCGCGGCAGCGCTCGATCAGGCCGGTGTCGAGATCCGCGCCGGCGAACGCGGCGCTGTCCGCCAGCCGCGCGAGGAAGCCGACGTTGGTCGCCACGCCGGCGATCTCGCAGCCGGCCAGCGCGAAGCGCATGCGTCCGAGCGCCGCCTCGCGATCCTCTGCCCATACGATCAGCTTCGCGATCATCGGGTCGTAGTGCGGGGTGATCGCGGCCCCGCTCTCGACTCCCGTGTCGATCCGCACCGATTCCGAGGCCGGGGGAAACGCCAGGTGCACGAGCCGCCCGGTTGCGGGAAGGAAATCCCGCGCCGGATCCTCGGCGTACAGGCGCGCCTCGATCGAGTGGCCGCGCAGCGCGATCTCGTGCTGTTTCATCGGCAGCGGCTCGCCCGCGGCCACGCGCAGCTGCCATTCGACCAGATCGAGCCCGGTGATCATCTCGGTCACCGGGTGCTCGACCTGCAGGCGCGTGTTCATCTCCATGAAGTAGAACCGGCCATCCTGCTCGGCGATGAACTCGACCGTGCCGGCGCCGCGGTATTGAATCGCCCGGGCCGCCGCCACCGCCGCTTCGCCCATCTCGCGCCGGCGGGCGGCGCTCATTCCGGGCGCAGGCGCCTCCTCGAGCACTTTCTGGTGGCGGCGCTGCACCGAGCAGTCGCGCTCGAACAGGTGCACGCAGTGACCGTGCGCGTCGCCGAAGACCTGCACTTCGATGTGGCGCGGCCGCTCGAGGTAGCGCTCGATCAAAACCCGGTCGTCGCCGAAGGCGGACTTCGCCTCCCTGCGGCACGAGGCGAGCGCCTGCTCGAACTCGGCGGCCCGCCGCACGATGCGCATGCCTTTGCCGCCGCCGCCGGCGGAGGCCTTGATCAGGACCGGAAAACCGATCTCCTCGGCGCGGGCGAGCAGAAAGCCGGCGTCCTGGTTGTCGCCGTGGTAGCCGGGCACCAGCGGCACGCTCGCTTTCTCCATGAGGCGCTTGGCCGCCGACTTGTCCCCCATCGCGGCGATCGATTCCGGCGCCGGGCCGATGAAGACGATGCCGGCCGCCGCACAGGCGCGCGC
>CAZLUX010000228.1:0-1338 GCA_964562815.1 uncultured Enterobacteriaceae bacterium | reverse complement strand
CAGACCCGCGGATCTCCGCGATGCGCCTCGCGGTGTCGGCCACCATCGAGTCGTCGATCGGCCGCGACGCCACGGCGCGGATGAGATCCTTGATCTTGGCCAGCGCCTCGCGTCCGCAGGCGAGCAGGTTCCCGAGCAGGGAGTCGATTGTCGCGTCGAGCTGCGCGGCCGGCACCAGGGCGCTGAGCATTCCGATGCGCAACGCTTCCTCGGCGTCGAATACCTCGGCGGTGAGGAAGTAGCGCCGCGCGGCCCGCTCGCCCATCGCGCGCAGGACGTAGGGACTGATCGTCGCGGGCGAGAGGCCGATCTTGGCCTCGGAGAGGCAGAATTTCGCTTCCGGCGTGCCGACCGCGATGTCGCAGGCCGCCACCAGCCCGGTGCCGCCGGCGTAGGCCGGACCGTGGACCCGCGCGATGACGGGTTTCTTCATGCGATCGATGGTCTGCAGCATGACGGCGAGCCCCATCGCGTCGTGCAGGTTCTCCTCGTAGCTGTAGCCGGCCATGCGCTTCATCCAGTTCAGGTCGCCGCCGGCGCAGAACGCCGGTCCGTTGCCGCCCAGCACGACCGCGCGAACGTCGTCGTCGTCGTCGAGCGCCTTGAAATTCGCGGCGAGCGCGGCGATCAGCGCGTCGTCGAAGGCGTTGCGCACCTCGGGGCGGTTCAGCGTCACGACGGCGACGCCGCCGTGCCTTTCGATCAGCAGGGCTTGCGACATGGCTACATCCTAAAAATGCCGAACTTGGTCTGCTCGATCGGCGCGTTGAGCGAGGCCGAAAGCGCGAGCCCGAGCAGGCGGCGCGCGTCGGCCGGGTCGATCACGCCGTCGTCCCACAGGCGTGCGCTGGCGTAGTAGGGGTGGCCCTGGCGCTCGTACTGCTCCAGGATCGGCGCCTTGAAGGCCTCTTCGTCGATCTGAGACTTGAACTTGCCCCGCACCACGGAAAGTACGCTCGCCGCCTGCTCGCCGCCCATCACCGAGATGCGCGCGTTGGGCCACATCCACAGGAAGCGCGGCGAGTAGGCGCGGCCGCACATGCCGTAGTTGCCGGCGCCGAACGAGCCGCCGATGATCATGGTGAACTTGGGCACCCGCGCGGTGGCCACCGCGGTGACCATTTTCGCGCCGTCCTTGGCGATCCCGGCCGCCTCGTACTTCTTGCCGACCATGTAGCCGGTGATGTTCTGCAGGAAGAGCAGCGGAATCCCGCGCTGGCAGGCGAGCTCGATGAAATGCGCCGCCTTGAGCGAGGACTCGGAGAACAGGATGCCGTTGTTGGCCAGGATCGCGATCGGATAGCCGTGCACGTGCGCAAAGCCGGTCACGAGCGTCGT
>CAZLUX010000227.1:0-3348 GCA_964562815.1 uncultured Enterobacteriaceae bacterium | reverse complement strand
CTCGCTGCCTTGCTTTCTCTTCAGCGGGCGCGTCAGGCGCGCGGGCGAGACCTGCTTCATGATCCCGCTCGAGCCCTTGGCGCAGATCACGCCGCGGTTGATGGGGTGCTCGGGGTTGCCCTCGATGTAGCGCACTTCGCCGCCGCGCAGGTGCACCCGGATGCCGCAGCGGCAGGCGCACATGTAGCAGGTGGTGGTCTTGACCTCGGTCGGTTGAGAGGTGCTCAATGGGTACCGTCCCGGTGTACAGGCGACCATTGTCGGCAGGTCGCCGGGCGACTGCCAACGAGATAATCTGATTTGCTCATAAGTGAGGTAGTCCGCAATTACTTATGGGTTATCATCCGCGCCATCGAACGAGGACCGACGAAGATGGACAAGAGCAGCTTCAAGCCCGACACGCGCTACGTGCTGACCGTCTTTGATGCCAAACATTCGCCGCGCCCGGCCAACGTCTACGTTTACCGCGTGTACGACAAGTTCATGCTGGCACGCTCCACGAGCGGCGACGGCCTGCTGCGCAAGATCGCCTACGACGACGTCGAGCGCATCGTCGAGGAGGCCGCGGTGCCCGAGCGCGAGCGCTTCGCCCTGCCCGCGGGCGTGCTCGACGAGAAGAGCTGGGCCGACCGCAGCGAGATGCAGCTCTACGCAAGCTCGCCGGCGCGCGGCAAGTAAGGGGCGCGGTGAAGCTCTGCATCGTCTCCGACAGCCACGACCGCGCCGACGCGCTGGCGCAGGCCGTCGGCGAAGCGAAGGCCGCGGGGGCCGAAGCCGTGATCCACTGCGGCGACCTGATCGGCGCGCAGACGGTCAAGCCCGCCCTCGCCCACGGCCTGCCGGTACATTTGATCCACGGCAACAACGTCGGCGATACGCAGGCGCTGCATTTCCAGATGGGCAAGAGCGGCGGGCAGCTGCGCTACCATGGGGCGGACGCGCGCCTTGAGCTCGCCCGGCGGCGCGTCTTCGTCGTGCACTACGACGACTACGGCTACGCGATGGCGTGCACGGGCGAGTGGGAGCTGGTGTGCTGCGGACACTCGCACAAGGCCGAAGCGCGCAAGGTCGCGAACGTGAAAGGCGGCCAGACCTGGCTGGTCAACCCGGGAACGGTGGCCGGTCTCGCCGCGCCCGCGACCTGGGTGCTGGGCGATCTCGCGGCGATGCATTTCGAGGTTCACGAGCTGGGCCGCGTTCATACAGCTGCTCTATAGCCGTATAGCGAACTCTGAGAGGGGCGCACGCGGGCGACGCTTAAAATTCCCGCCAACTCAGGAGGAGAAAACAACGATGTCTACCGGCAATCCGTTCGCCGCGCTGTCGGCGTCCATTTCCCCCGCGGTCATGCAGTGGTACGTCGCCATCATGATCGTCCTGGTGGTGGCGGGCACCCTGTTCGAAGTCGTGCACAAGGGAAGCGCCAGGTACTTCTTCGAGAACTGGCGCCGCTCGAAGGAGAAGAAGGGCGCGAGGCCCGTCGGCGGCGGCGAGCTGGTCTCGATCGCCGTGCAGACCGTAGCGGTCGACGTGCTGACCTCCGGCGAGTTCTGCAATATGCGCCGTCGCATCGCGCACCTGCTCGGCATGTACGGCTTCGTGCTCTACTGCCTGTCCACCGCCGTGATGGTTTTCGATCTCTCGGCGGGCGCGATCTGGGCCACGCTGTGGTGGATCGGCGGCCTGATGGTGTGCGTCGGCGGCTACTGGTTCTGGTTCTTCATCCGCGTCGACGTCGCCGCCGAAGGCCACTCCCCGTTCCGCGTCGTGAAGGCGGACCTGTTCATCCTGTCGATGCTCGCCAGCGCCACGCTCGGCCTGATCTGGGCCGCCGCAGGCGGCGGGGTCGGCGTGCTGTTCGGTTTGTACATCATCGCCACGACCGTGCTGTTCGCGGGCGTGCCGTGGTCGAAGTTCGCGCACATGTTCTTCAAGCCCGCGGCCGCGTTCGAGAAGCGGGTCACCCATGCCGGCGGCACGGCCGAGAACCTGCCGACGCAGTCGCGCGACGACCCCGAGCAGCGGAAGAGACACTCCATGGAGCTGTTGCAAAACGCGCCGATGGACATGGGGCTCGGCATCAAGCGCGAAGCGCCCCGCCACTACTAGGAAAGAGTATGCCTACCTTCGTATACATGACGAGGTGCGACGGCTGCGGACACTGCGTCGACATCTGTCCGTCGGACATCATGCACATCGACAAGACCTATCGGCGTGCCTACAACATCGAGCCGAATATGTGCTGGGAGTGCTACTCCTGCGTCAAGGCCTGCCCGCAGCACGCGATCGACGTGCGCGGATACGCCGACTTCGCCCCGCTCGGCCACAGCGTTCGCGTGCACCGCGACGAGGAGAAAGGCACGATCGCCTGGAGGATCAAGTTCCGCAACGGCACGGAAAAGAACTTCCTCTCGCCCATCACCACCAAGCCCTGGGGGACGGCGATCCCGCAGCTCAAGAACGTTCCCGCCCCCGGCAAGGAAATGCGCGACGGCGAGCTTCTGTACAACGAGCCGAAATGGATCCGCATGGACGAGGGCGGCTTGCGCACGCTCGAAGACGCCGGGCTCAAATTGAAGAAGGGTGTCTACTACTAATGGCCTACGAAACGATCATCGAAGACGGCATCGACATTCTGGTCGCCGGTGCGGGTCTTGGCGGCACGGGTGCCGCCTGGGAGGCGAGATTCTGGGGCCAGGACAAGAAGATTGTCATTGCCGAGAAGGCCAACATCGATCGCTCCGGCGCGGTCGCCCAGGGCCTCTACGCCATCAACTGCTACATGGGCACCCGCTGGGGCGAGAATAACCCGGAGGACCATGTCCGCTACGCGCGCATCGACCTGATGGGGCTGGTGCGCGAAGACCTGCTGTTCGATATGGCCCGTCACGTCGACTCCACGGTGCACCAGTTCGAGGAGTGGGGCCTGCCCATCATGAAGAACCCCCAAACCGGGCGCTATCTGCGTGAAGGGCGATGGCAGATCATGATTCACGGCGAGTCCTACAAGCCCATCGTGTCCGAGGCCGCCAAGAAATCGGCGGACAAGGTCTTCAACCGCATCTGCCTCACCCACCTGCTGATGGACGAAAGCAGGGAGAACCGGGTCGCCGGCGCCGTCGGCTTCAACGTGCGCACGGGCAACTACCACGTCTTCAAGGCCAAGACGGTGATCTGCGGCGCGGGCGGCGCCTCGAACATCTTCAAGCCGCGCTCGGTCGGCGAAGGCTCCGGCCGCACCTGGTATGCGCCCTGGTCGTCGGCGTCGGCCTACGGGCTCATGATCGATGCCGGCGCCAAGATGACGCAGATGGAAAACCGCATCGTGCTGGCGCGGTTCAAGGACGG
>CAZLUX010000226.1:0-3395 GCA_964562815.1 uncultured Enterobacteriaceae bacterium | reverse complement strand
ACCGGCCAGAGTGGGCTTCGCACGCCTCCGCCGGCAGGTGATGCGGGTCGTTAGCCGTGCGGAAGCGATGGTCATATAATCGGCGTTGGAGGTGCCTATGAAATACCGGATCGCACTGCACAAGTCGGAAGAAGGCTACAGCGTGTCCGTACCGGGTCTGCCGGGTTGCTGGTCTCAGGGCACCACGGAGCGCGAGGCGCTGGAGAACATCAAAGACGCAATTCGCGAGTACCTGTCAGTCGTCAACGAGCAGCTTCGGGGCGAGGATATTCGCGAAATTGAAGTAGCCGTCTAAGCCTTGCCCAAGATCCCGGGCGTCAGTCACCTCGACGCCGTGCGCGCACTCGAAAAGGCCGGTTTCCGCGTGGTGCGCCAGGGAAAGCACATTGTCATGAGCAATGGTCAGCGCATCTTGACCATACCTCGGCACAACCCAGTTAACGCATTCACGATGGGCGGTATCGCTCGCGACGCGGGCTTGTCCGTGGATCAGTTTCGTGAGTTGCTCTGAGCGTCATGCGCGCCTAACCCGTAGCTGGTGCGGATCGGCCGTCAGTGGCGTGCCATTTCAACGAATGTCAGTGCGGGCCGGCCGCACAGCACTACGTTGGGCGCGCAATGAAAGTCACGTGATTTGACGGAACGGCATGTCATCGAAAACAGATGATCCAATGGCAACCCAAGGTGCATCCGTCCGGCAGTGGATCAGTCTAGTTGCGGTGTACCTCTTCATTCCATTGGTTCTCTTGGTGTGCGGAGGCGATTTTGGCTGGTGGCAGGCGTGGGGCTATTCCGTGCTGATCGTTGCCGCCGGCATCGGGGGGCGGATTTGGGCGGAACGGCGGCATCCGGGGTTGTTGGCAGAACGGCAAAATACCGAGAATTTCAAGAACGCGAAAGCTTGGGACAAGGTGCTCGCTCCGCTGATGGCGCTGAGTGTGGGCTTCCCCCTGGTCATCGTGGCGGGGCTGGATCACCGCTTCGGCTGGTCACCCGCATTCCCGCTATGGCTCGTCGTGTTCGGGTTCGTCTTAATCTTGCTCGGGTACGCTTTCGCTGCGTGGGCATTGGCAGAGAATCGCTTCTTCTCCAGCGTGGTGCGGATTCAGACCGATCGAGGCCATGCGGTGTGTGACAGCGGCCCCTATCGGCTTGTGCGGCATCCGGGCTATGCCGGCAATATCCCGCCACTGCTGGGCATTGTGCTGGCCTTGGGCTCGGCGTGGACACTCATCCCGGCGGCGGTGGCGCTGATCATCGCGGTGGTCAGAACCGCGCTGGAAGACCAGACGTTGCAGGAAGAGTTGCCGGGTTATCGAGACTATGCGCGGCGCGTGCGCTACCGGTTGGTTCCGGGGATTTACTGATATGCAGGAGCGCAAAGTGCTCCTGACGTGTTCACTCTATTCCGGCAGCGACGAGTGCGCGCGCGGCGAGGTCCTGGCGGTGCGTGTGCCTGCCGGCAAAGGGCCGGGTTCGCGAACCTGAGCGGAAATCGTGAAATCCACCTTCACGCCCCGCGTGGACGCGGAACCTCATCCGGTAAAGTGGACACCTCGAACTGACGATTGAGGCGGCGTCCGTGGCGGCGCGGCCGGAACCCACGAAGGGACGACAATGAAGAATGAAGCGAAACCGCGTGTATACGACATGCTCGCCAAGGCCTTTGCGCAGGAGGAGGTGCGGACCTGCTTCGCGCTGCTGGGCGATGCGAACATGAACTGGGCCGAGCGGCTGGCGCAGGCGGGGTGCCGCATGATCTACGTGCGGCACGAGCACTGCGCGCTCGCCGCGGCGATGGCGTATGCGCGCAAGACCCGCGACGTGGCGGTGGCGACCGTGACCTGCGGGCCGGGCGTGACGCAGCTGATCACGGCGCTGCCCGCGGCGGTGCGCGCGCACCTGCCGGTGGTGGTCTTCGCCGGAGAGGCGCCGCTCAAGAGCGGCTGGTACAACCAGGAGCTCGACCAGGCGCCGCTCATCACGGCGACGGGTGCGGCCTATCACCGCCTGCACATGGTCGAGCGCATGCCGGTCGCGGTGCGCGACGCGTTCCTGCAGGCGCGCCGCGAGCGCCGCCCGGTGGTGATCGGGATCCCGTTCGACCTGCAGGCGCGGCCCTGGGAGGGCCGGGCCGAGCTGCCCGAGCCTTCGCACGCGCTGCTGCCGCGGCTCTCGCCGATGCCGCCGCATCCCGACGACGTCGCGCGCGCCGCGAAGCTCGTGGCCGGCGCGGAGCGGGTCGTGGTGCTGGCGGGCCTCGGCGCGGCCGAGGCCGGGGCGGGAGAGGCCTGCCGCGCGCTCGCGCAGAAGACGGGTGGGCTGCTCTCGACGACGCTTCCGGCGCGCGGCCTGTTCCACGACGATCCCTACTGCCTCGGCATCTCGGGCAGCTTCACGCCCGAAGTCGGGCTGGAGCTCCTCGCGCAGGCCGACCTCGTCGTCGCGGTCGGCTGCTCGCTCGCCTACCACGCGGGCGGCGGCGGCCAGCTCTGGCCGAAGGCGCAGATGCTGCAGATCGACGTCGACCCGGTCGCGGTGAGCCAGGGGCAGCAGGTGGCGCGCCATCACCTGCGCGCCGACGCGCGCCTCGGCGTGGAGGCGCTGGCCGCGGCGCTGCCGGCGCGCGAGAAGACGTGGCGCAGCGAGGCGATGGCCGCGCGCATCCGCGAGGCGAAGCCCGACAGCCATGCGGTCGAGATCGAGCCCGGGCTGCTCGACCCGCGCGACGTGGTCGAGGCGCTGGAGCAGGCGTTGCCGCAGGAGTGGGAGATGGTGAACTCGGGCGGCCACAGCTCGTGGTTCTTCGGCCAGATGCCCTCGCGCGCGTGGGAGAAGTTCATGACCATCCGCGAGTTCGGCGCGATCGGCAACGGCATCTCGTTCGCGATGGGGGTCGCGGCGGCGCGCCCGGAAGGGACCACGGTGCTCTTCGACGGCGACGGCAGCCTGATGATGCACGTGCAGGAGCTCGACACGATCAAGCGCCACGGCATGAACGTCCTGATCGTGCTGATGAACGACGGCGCCTACGGCTCCGAGCTGCACAAGCTGCGCGCCGAGGGGATGCCCGAGGACGGGTCGGTGTTCGGCTACTGCGATTTCGCCGGCATCGCGCACGGCTTCGGGCTGGAGGGAGCGACCTTCACGAGCCTGGAGGATCTGCCGCGGCGCGTGGCGGAGTTCGCCGCGAGCGGCGGCGCCGCGGTGTGGGACTTCCGCGTCTCCGCCAAGGTCATGTCCCCGACCATGCGCCGGGCGCACCCGCAGCCGGCGAAGGAAAAGAAGGCCTAGCGTCGAGTTGGTATAGTTCGGCCATGCCCGAGTGGACCCCCAGCCAGCGCGTTCCCGACGTCGCGGTCCGGGACGTGGACGCGTCCTTCGCCCGCTATCGC
>CAZLUX010000225.1:0-3402 GCA_964562815.1 uncultured Enterobacteriaceae bacterium | reverse complement strand
GTTTCGTCGCGCTCGGGGTCGTAGAGGCGCGTCTCCTGGACCACGCTGCCGCCCGCCTCGAGCAGCTCGATCTGGCGCTGCGCCTCGAACTCGATGGCGCGCTCCATGAACCGGAAGGAGTTCAGGTTCTTGATCTCGCAGCGCGTACCGAGCGGCTCGTCCGGGGCCCTGCGCACCGAGACGTTGGCGTCGCAGCGGAACGATCCCTCCTGCATGTTGCCGTCGCAGATGCCGATCCACGTCACCAGCGCATGCAGCGCGCGTGCGTAGGTTACGGCCTCCCGGGCACCGCGCAAGTCCGGCTCGCTGACGATTTCGAGCAGAGGCGTGCCGGCCCGGTTCAAGTCGATGCCGGACATACCGTGGAAGTCCTCGTGCAGCGATTTTCCCGCGTCCTCCTCGAGGTGAGCCCGGGTGATGCGGATCGTCTTCGTGCCGCTTTCGTTGTGGATCGGCAGCGAGCCGCCCTGGACGATCGGCAACTCGTACTGGCTGATCTGATAGCCCTTCGGCAGGTCCGGATAGAAGTAGTTCTTGCGCGCGAAGACGGAACGGCGGCTCAGGGTCGCGCCGATCGCGAGCCCGAACCGGATCGCATGCTCGACCGCCGCGCGGTTCAGCACCGGCAGCACGCCGGGGAGCGCGATATCGACAGCGCAGGCCTGCGTGTTCGGTGCGGCGCCGAAGTCGGTCGCCGCGCCCGAAAAGATCTTGCTCTGCGTGCGCAACTGCGCGTGGGTCTCGATCCCGATCACGACTTCCCAGCTCACAGCGGCGCCTCCTTCGGCACTCGCAGATGCCAGTCGGTGGCCTGCTGGAAGCGGTGCGCGACGCCGAGCAGACGCGCCTCCGAAAAGTAATCGCCCGTCAGCTGAAGCCCGACCGGCAGGCCCTTGTCGTCGAACCCGCACGGTACCGAAAGTCCCGGCAGTCCGGCGAGCGGCGCCGGAATCGTGAAGATGTCGTTCAGGTACATCTGCACCGGGTCGTCGATCTTGGCACCGATCGGGAACGCCGTAGTCGGCGTGGTCGGCCCGAGGATCACGTCGCAGGTCCTGAAAGCGGAGGCGAAATCCTGCGCGATCAGCCGGCGCAGTTTCTGCGCCTGGAGGTAGTAGGCGTCGTAGTACCCGTGCGAAAGCACGTAGGTGCCCACCAGGATCCTGCGCTTGACTTCGGCGCCGAAACCTTCGGCCCGGGTGCGGCAGTACATGTCCCCGAGGTCGGCGTACTCCTTCGCACGGTGGCCATAGCGCACGCCGTCGAAGCGCGACAGGTTGGACGAGGCCTCGGCCGGGGCGAGCACGTAGTACACCGGCACCGCCAGCGCGGCATTGGGCAGCTCGACCGGAACGGTCCTGGCGCCCTGCGACTCGAACCAGCGCACCGCCTCGGCGACCGCGCGACGCACCCCCGGCTCGATTCCCTCACCCGAGAATTCCTTCGGCAGCCCGACCCGCAGGCCGGCGAGCGACAGTCCGAGGTCGCGCGCATAGTCCTCCTGCGGCCGCTCGAGGCTGGTCGAGTCGCGCGGGTCGAACCCCGCCATGGCGTTCATGAGCAGCGCCAGGTCCTGGGCGCACTTCGCCATCGGCCCGCCCTGGTCGAGCGACGAGGCGAAGGCGACCATCCCGTAGCGCGACACGACGCCGTAGGTCGGCTTGAGGCCGCAGACACCGGTCAGCGCGGCGGGCTGCCGGATCGAGCCGCCGGTATCGGTGCCGGTGCCGGCCGGCGCCATGCGTGCGGCCACCGCGACCGCGGTGCCCCCCGAGGACCCTCCCGGCACCAGGGCCCTGTCCCAGGGGTTCCTTGTCGGGCCGAAGTACGAGGTTTCGTTCGACGAGCCCATCGCGAACTCGTCCATGTTGGTCTTGCCGAGCATGACCGTTCCGGCCGCGCCGAGTCGCTCGATCACATGCGCGTCGTAGGGGCTGAAAAAGTCCGCCAGCATTCTCGAGCCGCACGTCGTGCGCACGCCCTTCGTGCAGAAAATATCCTTGTGCGCCAATGGGATACCGGCAAGAGGGCCGGTCTCGCCGGCCGCCCGCCGCGAATCGGCACGACGCGCATCGGCAAGCGCCCGGGCCGCATCGACGGTGATGAACGCATTCAGCTCCGGGTTCATGCGCTCGATCCGGGCGAGAAAGAGCTGCGTCAGCTCGACGCTGGAAATCCGCTTTTCCGCCAGCGCCGCGGAAAGCTCGCTCAGGGTCGCGTTCAGCACCCGCTACTCTAGGACTTTGGGGACCAGGTAAAGCCCGGCCTCCACTGCGGGAGCGACCGACTGGAACAGCTCGCGCTCATCGACCTGATCGACGATGTCGGCGCGCTGGCGCTGGGCGACCTCGACGGGGTGCGACATCGGCTCGATGCCGGCGGTGTCGACCGCACGCATCTGGTCGATCAGGCCGAGCACCCGGTTCAGCTGGCCGACGACCGCGGCCTCCTCGGCGGGGCCAAGCGCGATGCGCGCGAGCCGCGCTAGCCGTTCGATCTGGTCAGGAGAGAGAGACATTGCAGTGCGGAAAAGCCCCTCTACGGCCTATGCCGGAGGTGGCATTAGAGTATCATAGACGGAGGTCGGGGTGAGGGAGGAGGATCTTCCGAACCCCCAATCGGGACACAGCCTTAGCGAACGAAGTTAAGGCATAACGGAAACCGACTTCGAGAGAGGCCCGGCACGCACATGTTCGGATTCTTGCGCAGCTATTTTTCCAACGATCTCGCCATCGACCTCGGGACCGCGAACACGCTGATCTATGTGCGAGGCAAGGGGATCGTTCTCGACGAACCCTCGGTCGTCGCGATCCGGCAGGAGGGCGGCCCCAGCGCGAAAAAGACGATCCAGGCGGTAGGCAAGGAGGCCAAGCAGATGCTCGGCAAGACGCCGGGCAACATCACCGCCATCCGGCCTATGAAGGACGGCGTGATCGCCGACTTCACGGTCACCGAGCAGATGCTCAAGCAGTTCATCAAGAAGGTTCACGACAACAAGCTGTTCTCGCCCAGTCCGCGCATCATCATCTGCGTGCCCTGCGGCTCGACACAGGTCGAGCGACGCGCGATTCGCGAGTCGGCGATCGGCGCGGGTGCCGGTCAGGTGTATCTGATCGAGGAGCCGATGGCCGCGGCAATCGGCGCGGACATGCCGGTCGCGGACGCGACGGGCTCGATGGTGGTGGACGTCGGCGGCGGCACGACCGAAGTCGGCGTCATCTCGCTCGGCGGCATGGTCTATTCCGGCTCGGTTCGAGTCGGCGGCGATAAGTTCGACGAAGCGATCATCAACTACATCCGGCGCAACTACGGCATGTTGGTCGGCGAGACCACCGCCGAGATGGTGAAGAAGGAAATCGGCTCGGCGTTCCCGGGGAGCGAAGTGCGCGAGATGGAAGTCAA
>CAZLUX010000224.1:0-3422 GCA_964562815.1 uncultured Enterobacteriaceae bacterium | reverse complement strand
CCGCCCTTGCCGCGCGTTGTCTCGATATAGCCTTGCTGCGACATGTAGTGGACCACTTTGACCAGGTGGTTATCCGATACGGCGTAGGCGGCAGCGACCTCGCCCACGGTCGCGAGGCGATCGTCGTGCGCGCCGAGGTACATGAGCACCCGCAGGCTGTAATCCGAGAAGGCGGTCAGGCGCATGGGCTGGCTCCGGTGGCGGCTCTTAAGATGTATTGAAGATATTGATTATCCGCCGAAGACGTGCTAGTTTAAAGCTGCATTGCACATACACCTTTGGAGCCCCGCGCGAAATGGATCCTTTGCCGAGCGAACAGGCCGTGCGCCAAGCGCTGCGCGCGGTCGACGACCCGGAGGTCGGGATGAACGTCGTCGATCTGGGCCTCGTCTACCGCATCGACGTCGGGCCGCACGGCGTCGACGTCGAGATGACCATGACGACTCCGGCCTGTCCGATGGGCGGAATGATCGTCGACGAGGCGCGCGAGGCCGTTCAGGCGTTGCTGCCCGATGGCGCCGCCGCCGAGGTCCACCTCGTCTGGGAGCCGCCGTGGACGCCCGAGCGGATGTCGGCCAGGGCGAAAGAGGTGTTCGGCTGGACGGAGTGAACCCGATTCCCGGACGCATTTTCAACCGCAACCGAAGGAGATCGCATCATGGCTGCAGACACCCCCGCTACCCTCGACGTGCGCACCATCATCCCGCGCGAGCGCCATCCGCTGATTTTCGGCACTTTCCGCAAGCTCGCGCCGGGGGACGCGTTCCTGCTCGTCAACGACCACGACCCGAAGCCGCTCTACTACCAGTTCCAGGCCGAGCTCGGCGAGCCGTTCCAGTGGGAGTACCTGGAAAGCGGGCCGGAAGTCTGGAAGGTGCGGATCGGCCGGGGAGCCTAGCGTCACGCGCGGCTGAAGGGCTGCAGCACCGGCCACAGCCGCAGCGTGAAGGCGAGCAGCGATGCCCACAACAGCGCCCCGCCGGCGAGCTGCGCGCCGAGCGCGAACAGCGCGATGCCGGCATCCGCGCAAGCGAGCTGCGCGAGCGACCAGGCGCCGCCGCGGATCGGGCGGCCGGTGAAGCGCGGCAGCATGTGCGCGCCCAGCGCATAGATCAGGCAGAGCACGAAGCCGCCAAACAGGTGCATCGGGGCTGGCGCGAGCAAGGAGCCAGAGACGAGCATCGTTGCGCCCGCGGCGAGCAGCCAGACGAGCGCCGAAATCGCGAACAGGCGCTCGTCGCGCCCGAGCAGCAGGCCGACGTGGCGCGCCGCGCGCACGGGCCGGTCGGGCGCTGCGGCCACCATTTTGCGAGCGTCGGCGAGCGGCAGCACGCCCACCGCCTTGAGCTCGCCGTCGACGACCAGGGCCGGGATGCTGCGGATGCGAAGCTCGCGCGCCAGGCGCTTGCCCTCGGGCTGCGCGAGATCGAGCACCGCGTAGTCGATGTCCTTCTCCGCGGCGACCGTGCGCCACACTGCCTCCGCCGCCGGGCAGGTGACGCACCATTCGGATACCAGAAGCTCGACGCGCATTCCTACTCCGCGCAGCGCATGCACTCGAGGTCGTAGCGGTCGATCCAGGCCCGCAGCCCTTCTTGCGCGGCCTCGCCGCGCGCGAGCGAGGCGAGCGCGGCCTGCGGGTCATCCGGCTTCATCAGCACCAGCCAGGCCTCCGTGTAAGGCGCGACGTTGATCAGTCCGGGCTCGGCCGCGACGCGCTCGTTGACCGCGACGATGGTGCCTTCGAACGGCGCCGGCACCCCGCCTGCCCACTTGCCCGACTCGAGCCGGGCGACCGGCTTTTTCTTCGCCCGGCGCGAGCCGACCGGCCGGAAGGTCGCGTACTGCACCCGGCCGGCCATGGTCTGCGCCGGGTCGGTGATGCCGACGCGGAAGCTGCCGTCGGCTTCGGGCCTCACCCAGCAGTAGTCGAGGTCGTACCACAGGTCCTCGGGCAGCTCGCAGCCGCGGTACTCGCTCATTCGGCCTCCGCCGGCGGCGCGAAGCGGACCGTGAACACCACGTTGACGCCGAACGCGAGCATCGCCGCGAAGCTCAGCGCGCCGCCGAGCGTGACGGCCCAGTGCAGCGTCGCCAGCCAGCCCGCGACCATCAGCGGCAGGCCGGCGTTGGCGAGCCAGAACTGGACCCACGCCAGGCGCTCCGAGCGCAGGGCGTAGCCGCCGAAGCGCGGCAGCACGTGCAGACCGATGCCGTAGATCGACATGAGCACCAGCCCGAGCAGCATCAGGTGGGCGTGCGCACGCACAACGTCTCCCGGCACCAGGCCGGGCGCGAAAAGGGTCGCGAGCGCGAGGAGCCCGCCGGCGAGGCCGTAGACGAGCGCGAGCGCGACGAACAGACGGTTGCGCGGGTGCACGCGCTCAGGCTAGCGATCGACTCACCGCATTCCTTGCCTTAAATCAAGAAAAGCGCGACAGGTCCTCGCGAAGCAACTCGCCGATGCGGCCGATGGTCACGTCGGCGGCGGGGTAGTGGGCCGTCGTCTCCCCGTCGTTGGCGTAGTGTCCCTGGCGCGCGAACACGGTCGTCACGCGCTCGCCCCAGGCTGCCTTGATGGCCGTGAGGATGCGAAGCTTGTCGTCCACCATGACGTAGCGCCGGGCCGGGAACAGGCGCTCGACGTCGTCCAGCATCCGCTCCTTGTGGACGTAGATCAGGACCTGTCCGTCCACCTCGTCCCACAGGCCCGAGCGCATCACCTTGCGCGGCTGGAACACGGCGTCGCCGTCGGAAAGGATGACCGTGCGCACCGCACGGCGGGCGTGCCGCAGCACCTCGACGGCCCCGGGATAGAGCCGCTCGGCGAACGGGTAGTCGACCAGCCAGCCCGACAGAGCGAGCACGCGCGGGTCGTGCAGCCGCTCGAGCCGGTAGCGCTCCAGCGCGCCGAGGTAATCGACGTAGCCGAGCTCCTCGCGCAGCTGCTCGAGGAGGCTCCAGTAGCGGTCGCGCGCCTGCCCGCCGAACCGACTCGCGATCTCGTCGCGCAGATCCTGCTGGATCCGGTCGTTGTCGAGCAGCGTGTTGTCGACGTCGAACAACACCACCAGGGAATCGGCCTCCCCTTTGGTCGGCCCGGGCGTCACGTGCCCTTGCCTCCCGCGGATTTCTCCTTGTGGCCGCCGAACTCGTAGCGCATCGCCGAAAGCAGCTTGTCGGCGAACTCGCTGGCCCCGCGCGAGGCGAAGCGCGCGTAGAGCGCCGCGCTGATCACCGGTGCCGGGACGCCTTCGTCGATCGCTGCCTGCAGCGTCCAGCGTCCTTCGCCCGAATCCGAAACGCGGCCGCCGAACGCCTCGAGCGCCGGGTCGGCGCGCAGCGCGCTCGCGGAGAGGTCGAGCAGCCAGGAGCCGATGACGCTGCCGCGGCGCCACAGCTCGGCCACGCGGGCGACGTCG
>CAZLUX010000223.1:0-3422 GCA_964562815.1 uncultured Enterobacteriaceae bacterium | reverse complement strand
TTGTGCGGGATCGGCGGCAGGGCCCAGGTGCCGGTCGCGGGCGGGCGGATGTTGGCGTCGACGTGGACGTCGAGCAGGCAGGGCTTGCCGAGCTTGATCGCGTGCTCGAGGGCGCCGGCGAAGTCCTGCGATGTCTTCACGCTGATGCCTTCCACGCCCGCGGCGCGCGCCCAGGCGGCGAAGTCGGGGTTGTAGGGCTTGCCCTCGGGGCCCTCGTAGAAGCCGGTGCCGATCTCGCGCCCGTCGAACAGGCCGTACTGGATGTCGCGGATCGCGGCCCAGGAGAAATTGTTCCACACCACCCACACCGCGGGGATGTTGTACTCGACCGCGGTGCACAGCACGTGCGGCACCATGGTGAAGCCGCCGTCGCCGCAGATCGACACGCACACCTTGTCCGGCGCGGCGAGCTTGGCGCCGAGGATCGAGCTCGGGCCGAAGCCCATGCCCGAGTAGCCCCAGGTGTTGAGCATCGCCTGCGGGCGGCGCGCGTTCCAGAACTGCATGTACCAGTTGTGGTGCACGCCCGAGTCGAGCGAGATGATCGCGTCCTCGGGCAGCACCGCGCGGCAGTCGGCGACCACGCGCTCGGGGCGCATCGGGTTCGCGTGGATCTCGAAGTTGGGCCGCACGAACTCGTCCCACTCCTTCTTCCAGGCATCGATCCGCGCGCGCCATTCCGCGAGGCGCGCCCCGCCGCCGAGTTTCTTCGCCGCGAGCGCGCCGAGCAGCTGCTCGAGGAAGGCCTTGACGTCGGCGAGCACCGCGAGGTCGGGCGGGTAGTTGCGTCCCAGCTCGGCGTCGTCGACGTCGACGTGGATGAGCCTGGTGTGGGGGAAGTTCCACGAGTAGCCCGGCGTCCACGACGAGGACGAGCGGTCGTCGAAGCGCGCGCCGAGCGCGAGCACGAGGTCGGCGTGGCGGCCGGCCTGGTTCGCGGGGTAGGCGCCGTTCCTGCCGATGAAGCCGAGCGAGAGCGGATCGTCCATGTCGAGGCAGCCCATGCCGTTCGGCGAGCTGATCACCGGGATCGAGAGCTTCTTCGCCAGCGCGGTCAGCTCGGCGGACGCCTCCGACAACGTGACGCCGTGGCCGATGAACATCACCGGCCGCTTCGCTGCCAGGATCATGTCGAGCGCCTTCTTTACCGCCTCGTTCGAAGCGCCGCTCCGGCGCGACAGGTACCCCTTCCACGGCGCCTCGAGCTCGGCCTCGGTTTCCTCGCGGAAGACGTTGAACGGGATGTCGACGTTGACCGGCCCGGGGCGCCCGCTCGTCATCGTGGTCGCGGCCTGGCGCAGCGCGAGCGGCAGCATCTCGGCGCGCGTGGGCTGAAAGCTCCTCTTCACCACCGGCCGCACCACGTTCGGGTAGTCGGCCTGGTTGTGGCGGTTGAGCTCCTGGAACGGGCCGCGGTTGAACTGCGAGGTCGGCACGTTGGCGGTGATCGCGAGCAGCGCCGAGGAGTCGGTCTGCGCCACCGCGAGCGCCATGATCAGGTTCGCCGAGCCCGGCCCGGTCGAGGTCAGCGTCGCCACCGGCTTGTGCTTCACGCGGAAATAGCCATCGGCCATGTGGCCGGCGACCTGCTCGTGGCGCGGCGAGACCAGCTTCACCTTGTCGGCGACGTCGTAGAGCGCGTCGAGCAGCCCGACGTTGCCGTGGCCGCAGATGCCGAACACGTAGGGAATCTCCTCCTTCACCAGGAACTCGGCGATGAGCTCCGCTCCTTTGCGCTTGGGCATGGCGTCAGGCCTGCGGAGGAGTTTGCGTCATCGACGGGCGCGCGCCGGCACGCGCGAACCAGGCCGCGAGCGCGGGCCGCGCGCCGCGCCAGTCCTGCTCGGCGAAGCGGAAGTCGAGCCAGCCCAGCGCGCAGGCGAGCGTGAGGTGGCCGATGTCGAAGGCGTCGCCCCAGCCGCCCGCCTCGCGCTCGGCTGCGTCGAGGCCGAGCTCGACCTTGCGCTGCTGCCCCGCGAGCCATTCGTCCCAGCGCAGCGCCTCGGGACGCAGCGCGAGCTCGTAACGCCGCAGGATGCCCGCATCGAGAATGCCGTCGGCGAGCGCCTGGCGCCTGAGCGCGTCCCAGCGCGCGTCGCCGCCCGCCGGGAACAGGCGCGCGCCGCCCGCGAGCGCGTCGAGGTACTCGCAGATGACGCGCGAGTCGTACAGCACCGTGCCCTCGGCGGTTTCGAGCGCCGGGATCTTGATCAGGGGGTTGTTGCGCGCGAATTCCTCGTTCGGCCTGTTCGGCGCCACGGCGACGCGAATCTCCTCGATGCGGCCGGCGAGACCCAGCTCGATGGCCGCGGCGCGCACCTTGCGCGCGAACGGGGACGGAGGCGAATACCAGAGCTTCAAGGTTTCCCCCCGGGCCTGGATGCGGGAGCGTCGGGCTGCCCGGGAAACTGCTTGCTCGCGGGATCGATCCAGGCCCAGGGACGCGCGCTGCGGGTCCAGATGTTGGTCGTGATCTTCATGCCATTCGCGCCGTCGAGGGTACCGGCTCGCAGTACCACGGTTTCGGGCGCGGTGGCGCGCTGGCTGTAGATGGGCGAGCCGCAGTCGCCGCAGAAAAAGCGATAGAGCGTGCGGCCGCTGTCGGCGCGGGAGTCGTAGCGCTTGAGCTCCCCCTGCGCGAGATGAAAGGCCGCGCTCGGGATCACCGCGTTGACGCTTCCCGCCGCGCCCGAGGCCTTCTGGCAGTGGGTGCAGTGGCAGGCGCGCAGCTCGGTGATCGGCACGTCGACCGTGTAGCGGATGGCCCCGCACAGGCAGCTTCCGTTGAGTGGGCTCGTCATGATCTATCCTCCCGGCTGCGGAAGGTAGCGCATCGCCGCGAGGCGCGCTACTCTGATCGAAGGAGAACGGACGCCATGGCGGAATACGAGCTTTACTGTTTCGGGGAGTCGGGCAACAGCTACAAGGCCGCGCTGATGCTTACGCTGTGCGGGCTGGACTGGGCGCCGCGCCGGGTGGCGTTCATGGACGGCGAGACGCGCAGCGATGCCTTCCGCGGCGAGGTCAACGAGATGGGCGAATGCCCGACGCTCGCCTGGAACGGACGGCTGCTGAGCCAGTCCGGCGCGATCCTCGACCTGCTCGCCGAGCGCAGCGGCCGCTTCGGCTGGTCGAGCGACGACGAGCGGCGCGAGGTGCTGCGCTGGCTGCTGTTCGACAACCACAAGTTCACCAGCTACATCGCCACCCACCGCTTCATGACGCACTTCATGAAGCAGGACAACGAGGTAACGAAGTTCTTCAAGGGACGCGCCGAGGGCGCGCTCAAGATCGTCGACAAGCATCTCGCCGGGAAGGAGTGGATGACGCTCGGGCGGCCGACGATCGCGGACCTGTCGATGGCGGGCTACATGTACTACGACGGCGAGCTCGGCTTCGATTTCGCCGCCTATCCGGCGCTC
>CAZLUX010000222.1:0-3426 GCA_964562815.1 uncultured Enterobacteriaceae bacterium | reverse complement strand
GCCTCGACCAGCTCGACGTAGCGCTTGACGACGTCGGCCGGGTCGAGCTGGCCGACGGTGATGCGCTGCACGAGCGAGTCCATGACCGCCACGTCTTCCGGCGCCGCGGTCTTGCGGTCGAACCACGGGCCCGGGTCGTTGGCCATGCGGTCGTTGAAGCCGGTGGCGAACGGCCCCGGGTTGATGAGCGCGACGTCGACCCCGAAGGAGACGAGCTCGGCGCGCAGCGCGCCGCCCAGGGCCTGCAGCGCGTGCTTGGTCATGGTGTAGGGGCCCGAGCCCACGCCGGCGCGCACGCCGCCGATCGACGACACGATCAGGATGCGGCCCGCGCGCTTCTTCCTCATCTTCTGCGCGACGCGCTGCACGGAGGCGAAGGTGCCGAACACGTTGACCTCGAACACCGCGCGCAGCCGCTCCATCGGGATGAGGCTCAAGGGCCCGGTCTGGCCCATGCCGGCATTGGCCACGAACACGTCGAGGTCCCACTGGTCGAGCTTGGCGATGTCCTTCGGATCGGTGACGTCGAGCTTGGCGACGGTCAGCTCGGGGTGGGCGGCCGACAGCTCGGCAGCCTGCTTGTCGGTCTCCACGGTGGCAATCACCTTGTGCCCGCGCTTGGCGAGCTCGACGGCAGCGCCGCGGCCGAAGCCGCTGCCGGCGCCGGTGATGAGAACGGTCTTGCTCATACGTGTCTCCCTTCTGGTCTGATCTTCAGTGGCATCGTCCGGTCGGCCTGGATGCAGGCGGCGCGCAGCGTCAGCCCGACGATGTCGCGCTGGGCGCGGCTGCCGCCGATGCGCACGGTGTCGGGCAGCGCGGCCTCGAGCAGCTCGATCGCGCGGCTCCATTCGCTCCTGGCGTAGGCGGCGAAGGCCTCCGCGAGCATCGGCACCACGGGGCCGGGCGGCAGCTTGCCGGCGGCCTCGCGCTCGCGCATCTCCTTGACGATCCGCTCCAGCCGCTCGGCGTCGCCGGTGGCGGCGCACGCCAGCGCGACGTGCACGTCGGCGAACGGCACGCCCGCCTTCGGAAAATTCTGCACCGCGTACTCGCGCGCCTCGCTCCATAGTCCGCTGTGGTGCGCCTCGCCGGCGAGCTCGGCGCGCCACAGGAACGACGGCGCGTCGGTGGCGACGTTGAGCGGCGGCCCCCAGGCGCCGCCGACGGGATGCACGCCCTCGCGGTAGGCGCGCCAGGCGCGCTCCCGGTCGCCCAGCGCGAGCGCGGCGAGCGCCACGTGCCAGGACAGGTGACAGTGCAACTGTCCCTGCCTGGGATAGGCCGGCATCCAGTCCTCCAGATAGTCGAGCGCGGCGCGGTGCTCGTCGCGCTCGTAGAGGACGTGCACCTTGATGTGAGCGCCGTGGGGATTGCGGGGGTTGGCGGCCATGCTTCGCTCGATCAGCCCCCAGGCTTCGTCGAGCCTGCCGGTTTCACAGGCGGCGAACGCGAGCGCGGAAGAGAACCACCAGTCGTCGCCGTAGAACGGCGCGAAGCCGGAAAAGAACTCGTAGAGCTCCGGCTCGCGCGTCGCGCGGCCGCTGAAGCCGATCAGGCCGAACACGCCGGCCGCGGGCGCGAGCGCCATGGCGTCGCGCGGATGCTCGGCGACGTGCGCCCGGATCGCCGCCAGCGAGCCGACGGGGTTGCCCTCGATCCCGAGCGCGAGCGCGTTGACGTGGCTCTGCTCGCGCGGCGTCGCGCGGCCGGCGAGCTCGCGCGCCCGGGCGGCGTGCTCGCGCGCCGGCTGCACCTTCGCCGCGAGGAACAGGGCGCGCGCCAGCGCGATCTGCGCCAGCGCGAATTCCGGATCCTCCGCCAGCGCGCGGCCGAGGTGTTCTTCGGCTCCAGCGTTCGCCGACAGGATGCAGTCGACGCCGGCGACGTAGGCGTCGCGCGCCGCCGCGCCGCAGGTCAACGGCAGGCCATAGCGGTCGGCGGTCGCCACGGCGCCTCAGGGCATCTGGAGCTTGCCGCCGCCGCCCAGCGCGCCCGGCGGCAGCCCGCCCTGGGGAACGACGATCTGCGAGGCGGCCTCGCGCCGCATCTCCTGCAGCTCGCGCACGGTGCGCTCGATCGCGGCTTTGGCCAGGCCGCCGAACTTGCCCGCGGCCTCGTCGAGGGAGGCGGCCTCGATCTCGAACGCGATCGGCAGCGCGCCCATCGGGGTCATGACCTGCGTTTCGCCGACGTAGATCGTCTTGCGCTCGCCGTCCGGCGTGCCGTCGCTCTTGACCGGCGTCAGCCGGCGCAGCGTGCCCACGCGCCGGTCGGTGAAGGTCTCCTCGAGAAACATCCCCGCGAGGTCGAGGTTCAGATCGGTGGTGCGAGGTTCGTTGGCCATCCTGCGCGCGTCTCCATGCTCGGTTTCGCCCGATTCTACCCGCTCGGTTCGCCGCGCGACACGCACTCGCCCCTCACCGTCTCGCGCAGGATCTCGGCCAGGCGCAGCACCCCCGGCCCGGCGCCGTCGCGGTCGGCGTACACCAGGTAGAGCTGGCCGTATCGCTCGCCGCCTTCGCACAGCGGCAGCGCCTTGAGCGATCCCGCGGCGAGCTCGGCGCGGATCATTTCCTCCGGGAACCAGGCGTAGCCGTAGCCTGCGCGCACCGCCTCGAGCGAGGTCGCCATGTGGCCCACGGTCCAGCGCTTGGGCGCGTCGATCCAGGTCTGCGTCGCGCGCCGCGTGCCGGATTCGCGCACCACCAGCTGGCGCTCGGCGCGCAGGTCCTGCGGCGTGAGCTCGCGCCGCAGGCGGTGCAGCGCGTGGTCCGCGCGCGCGACCAGCACGAAGCGCAGCCGCAGCAGCGGGTCGCCGACGAAGCCGGCCGAGACCATGCCCGATATGGCCAGGTCGACCTCGCGCCGGGCAAGCGCCTCCTGGGTGCCGCCGAGCACCGACTCGAGCACCTCGATGCGCGTGTGCGGGCTCTCGGCGCCGAAGCGCTCGAGCGCCTTGAACACCAGCCAGCGCGGAAACACGATCTCCGCCGCGAGCCCGATCTCGGGCTCCCAGCCGGCCGAGAGCCGCCGCGCGGAGCGCTCGATCGCGGCCGCCTCGTCGAGCAGCGCGCGCGCGCGGCGCACCAGCAGCTCGCCCACGGGGGTCAGGCGCGCCCTGCGGCCGTGGATCTCGAAGGCCTTCACGCCGAGCAGCGACTCGACTTTCTGCACGGCGTAAGTCACTGAAGATTGGGTCTTATTGAGCGCGTCGGCGGCTCGCGCATAGCCCCCGGCGTCGACCACCGCGACGAGCGCTCGCCACTGCTCGAGTGAAATCATATATCGAGCTATCCGATTGTATAGCCCGCATTTTTCTACCTTTTAAATCATGGAGTCAATATTAAATAGATCCCTGACACCCATTTTCCGAGAGGACTCCATGCAAACCCTGCTGCAACTGAACGCCAGCCTCTACGCCGG
>CAZLUX010000221.1:0-3441 GCA_964562815.1 uncultured Enterobacteriaceae bacterium | reverse complement strand
GCGCGAGCAGCCGCTCGAGCATCGGCAGCACCAGCTCGCCGTGGCGATGCCCGGCGCGGCGCTCCAGGCCGGCGATCTCGCCGTCCGTCCACAGCGCCACCGAGCACCACTCGCCCGAAGTCTCGACTGCCGCGAAATCCATCGGGCGCCATTCTATCGCCTGCTAGAATTCCCGCCTTCGCGAAGGAGGCGCACATGGCAAAGCACACGATCGCAGTCATCCCCGGCGACGGCATCGGCCGGGAAGTCATCCCCGAGGGCATCCGCGTGCTCGAGGCCGTCGGCGCCAAGTACGGCGTGCAGTTCGACTGGCAGGAATTCCCCTGGAGCTGCGACTGGTACAAGCAGCACGGCAAGATGTGCCCCGACGACGCGCCGCAGATCCTGCGCAAGTTCGACGCCATCTATTTCGGCGCGGTGGGCGACCCGACGATCGTCCCGGACCACGTCTCGGCCTGGGGACTGCTGATCAACTTCCGCCGCTGGTTCGACCTCTACGTCAACCTGCGCCCGGTGCGCCTGTTCGAGGGCCTGCCCTGCCCGCTCGCGGGCAGAAAGCCCGGCGACATCGACTACATGGTGATCCGCGAGAACACCGAGGGCGAATACGGCAACGTCGGCGGCCGCATCTGGGAGGGCACCGAGCGCGAGGTCGTCACGCAGCAGGCGGTGTTCAGCCGCAAGGGGACCGACCGCATCATGAAGTACGCCTTCGAGCTGGCGAAGAGGCGAAACAAGCACGTCACCTCGTGCACCAAGTCGAACGGCATCTCCATCACCATGCCGTACTGGGACGAGCGCTTCGCCGAGATGAAGAAGAGCTATCCCGACGTCAAAGCCGACCAGTACCACGTCGACGGCCTGTCGATCCAGATGGTGCTCAATCCCGACCGCTTCGACGTCATCGTCGCCAGCAACCTCTTCGGCGACATCCTCTCCGACCTCGGCCCCGCCACCGCGGGCACGATCGGCATCGCGCCCTCGGGCAACATCAACCCGGAGAAGACCTTCCCCTCGATCTTCGAGCCGGTGCACGGCTCGGCGCCCGATATCGCGGGCCGGAAAATCTCCAACCCGATCGCCGCGATCTGGTCGGGCGCGCTCATGCTCGAGCACCTCGGCCACGCGGACGCCGCCGCGGCGGCGCTGCGCGCGATCGAGCGCGTGATCGTCAGCGGCCCGCACACCCCCGACATGAAGGGCAAGGCGAGCACCGCGGACGTGGGCGCGGCGATCGCAGAAGCCGCGCGCGGCGAGGCGAAGAAGCAGGCGGCGTGAGCCGAACCAACTACTCCTCCGGCGCGCCGTGGGAGCCGGTGGTGGGCTACTCGCGCGCGGTGAAGACGGGCGACTACGTGCACGTCTCGGGCACGACCGCGACCGACGCCTCCGGCGCGGTTGTCGGCCTGAGCGATCCCTACGCCCAGGCCCAGCAGTGCCTGCGCAACATCGAGGCCGCGCTGGCGAAGGCCGGCGCGACGATGGCGCAGGTGGTGCGCACTCGCATCTACGTGATCAACATCCAGCACTGGGAGCAGGTCGGCAAGGCGCACGGCGAAGTCTTCGGCTCGATCCGCCCCGCGACCACCCTGGTGCAGGTGGTGCGCCTGATCTCGCCCGAGATGCTGGTCGAGATCGAGGCCGACGCCTGGCTGGGCAACTAGACCGCCTCAGCGGTACATGTTGCCGAAGAAGGCCCCGACTTCCTGTCCATCCTGGGTGGTGACGCTGCGAAAGGACATGTGCTTGCCTTCCCTGAAGCGGAAGACGACGTTCTCGCTCATCTGCCTCCCGTTCTGCACCCAGTCGTAGCGCGCGTTCATCGTCGCCGCGTCGGGCCATTGCGCGGTGTGGTCGTGAACCTCGCCCTGGTTGTTCACCGCGTACCAGTGCCCGACGCCGGTCGCCGGATCGACCGCCATCAGGTCCGCTTCGACGAACGTGAACATGGTCGTGTCGTTGCGCCCGACGAAGTCGCAGCGCACGGCGAAGCCGGCGACCGCCTTGCGGCACGAGAGCGACAGCCGCAGCAGCTCCGGATCCTTGCCGGGCACGCTGAGCTGGCCGCGCCCCTTCCAGTAGCCGAGAAACGGATAGAACTGCGCCGACGCCGGCGTGTTCATGCCCTGCGCAAGCGCGTCCGCGGCCTGCAGCGCGGCGGCCGCGCCCGCCAGCACGAGCGCGGCGAGGCGAAGAGTCTTCCTTGGCTTGAGCGTTTGCAGAGCTTCAACGCGCATGAATCACCTTCCCCCGCGGCTACAGAGAGCCGCTATTCTGCACCGGCTCGCCGAAGCGCGCGACCCGCGCCGTCACAGCAGTGCAATGTTTCACGGTCGCTCGCCCCGGTAACGAGCCAACGCCTTGCCCAGGAGAACCCCGCACGCCGCCCCCGACAGCACGACGAGCGCGAAGGCCAGCGCAACCCCCAGCGCCAGCCCGATCGGCGCGCCGGAAGGAAATCCGAGCCAGGCGAAGACGCGCTCTCCCCAGGCGCCGCCGAACGTGCCGCCGACTACGAGCGATAGCAGCAGCGCGGGCAGCAGCGCGACGACCGTTCCGGCGAAGGCCAGGCGCACGAGAAGCGACATGTGGCCCGACTTCCCGACCCATCGCGGCAGGAGCGCCCTGCCCAGCGCGTAAGCGAGCAGGAAACCCCCGGCCAGGCCGAGCGCCGTCGCGATCCAGACCGGACTCAGCATCCCGATCCGAAGTGCCGCGGTTTAAGGTCCGCCATCGGCGGCGTGCGCGAGCGCCGACGGCGTCCGGCAACCGACGATCGCCGGCGCTTCGCGGATGAGCGCGTCGTTCTCGAGCGCCTCGACCATGAACAGGGCGAAGTCCACCCGGCGCGTGCGGTTGCTGGCGAGGATCGGATCGCCGACGTGGCGGCTCCACACCGGCAGCCCCTGGCTCTCGCCCTCCTCCAGGTCGCTTGCCCGCACGACCGTCCAGCGCGCGCCGCTTTCGAACACCCGCCGGCAGGCCTCGACCTGATCGTTCAGGTCGGCGAAGCGCGCCAGGCGCGCGAGCCAGCCGAAGATCCTGACGAAAGCCCTCAGCTTCCACGGATACACGTCCTTGCCGTCGCGGCTGATGTGCCACCCGCACGAGAACACCAGGCGCGCCCCCGGATCCGCGCAGTCGAGCACCGCCTGGGCCGTTCGCGTCGCGTACTGCTGCACGCCCCACGGCACCAGTACCACCAGCACCCCGCCGCAGCCGCGCACCGCGCGAGCGATCACCTCGCGGTCGTTGGTCGCGCCGGGAATCACGCTGATGCGCCCCTTGAACGCGTCGAGCTTGCCCACGCTCTGCGCCCGGCACACGCCGACGACCTCGTGGCCCCGCTCGAGCGCGTGCCGCACCATGTACCGGCCGAGCTTGCCCGAAGCGCCGACGATGCAGACCCTCATCCGATTACACCTCAGCTGTCGTTACGCT
>CAZLUX010000220.1:0-3450 GCA_964562815.1 uncultured Enterobacteriaceae bacterium | reverse complement strand
AGCTCGGCCTTCGCCCGCTCGAGCGTGATGGCGGTGTTGACGACCGCGACGTGGGTGAGCGCCTGCGGGAAGTTGCCGAGCATCCGCCCCTGCGCCGGGTCGTACTCCTCGGCGAGCAGGCCGACGTCGTTGCACAGCCCGAGCAGGCGGCCGAACATCTCCTCCGCCTCCTCGATCCTGCCCTGCAGCGCGAGGTTGTCGGCGTAGAGGAAGCTCACCGGCAGGAAGGTCCCCTCGCCCGCCGGCAGGCCGTCGACCGCGTGCGCGTCCTCGCTGTAGCGCCGCACCAGTCCGCCCTGCATCAGCTCGCGCCCGATCGCCGCGGTAGTGCCGACCATGCGCGGGTCGTCGGCGGGCAGGAAGCCCACCAGCGGGATGATGAGCAGGCTCGCGTCGAGCGCCTGGCCGCCGTAGTACTGCACGAACGCGCCGCGCTGCGCATCGTAGCCGTGGCGGCACACGTCCTGGTGGATGCGGGTGCGCCAGGCGCGCCAGCGCCCGACCGGGCCCTCGAGGCGGTGCTCGACCACCGAGCGCACCGCGCGGTCGAAGGCGCGCCAGGCCATCACCTTGGAATGGGTGAAGTGGCGCTGCGGCCCGCGCACCTCCCACACGCCGTGGTCGGGGCGGTCCCAGGCGGTCTCGAGGAAGTCCATCAGCGCCTTCTGCACCTCCCAGGCGTTCGGGTCGCCGTCGAGGCCGAGGTCGGCGCCGAGGTAGAGCACGTCCATCACCTCGCCGTAGACGTCGAGCTGGTGCTGGCGGCTCGCGCCGTTGCCGATGCGCACCGGGCGCGAGTTGCCGTAGCCCGCCAGCCAGGGCAGCTCGCGCTCGAGCAGGCGGCGCTCGCCGCGCAGGCCGTAGACGATCTGCAGGTCCGAGGGCCGCCCGGCGGCGGCCCGCAGCAGCCATTCGCGCCAGGCCGCGGCCTCCTCGCGGTAGCCGGTCATCAGCAGCGCGTACAGGGCGTAGGCCGCGTCGCGCAGCCAGCAATAGCGGTAGTCCCAGTTGCGCACCCCGCCGAGCGCCTCGGGCAGCGAGGTGGTGGGCGCGGCGACGATGCCGCCGGTGGGCGCGTAGCTGAGCGCCTTCAGCGTCAGCAGCGAGCGCAGCACCGCCGCGCGGTGCGGGCCGTCGTAGGCGCAGCGCCCGGACCACTGACGCCACTCGAGCTCGGTGCGCGCGAGCAGTCCTTCGACGTCGCCGGGGATCGTGGCGTCCTCGTTGGACGGGTGGTAGGACAGCACGAAGGGAATCCGCTCGCCCTGCCTGACGCGGAATTCGGCCACCGTGGTGTAGCCCTCGCCGCGCAGCCGCACCGGGGTGTGCAGCAGCAGCGAGTCCGGTCCGCCGACCGCGAGCAGCCCGGAGGCGGTGCGGCGCACCCACGGCACCACCGAGCCGTAGTCGAAGCGCACCACGTACTGCATGCGCATCGTCACCTCGCCTTCCAGCCCCTCGACGATGCGCACGAGGTGCGGCGTCGCGGTGCCGCGCGGCATGAAGTCGATCACCCGCACCGCGCCCTCCGGCAGGTGGTGATCGGTTTCCAGAACCAGGGTGGCGTCGCGGTAGCGGCGCTCGATGCGGGTCGATTCGGCCGCCGGGCGCAGCAGCCAGCGGCCGTTATCCGGACTTCCCAGGAGGGCGGAAAAGCACGCCGGGCTGTCGAAGCGCGGGCAGCAGAGCCAGTCGACCGAGCCCTCCCGGCTCACCAGCGCCGCGGTGCGCAGGTCGCCCAGCAGGGCGTAGTCCTCGATCTTCGGCTGCGAGCTTCCGGCGGGCGCCTCCGGCATGCCTTGAGCGCGCGGCTAGAGGTACTTCTCCGCGCAGATGATGATTTCCTCGTTGGTCTTCTTGTTCAGGCACTCGCGCGCGTCGAGGTACGAGCGCTTGGTGAGCGGACGGTAGACCGGCTTGATGTTCTCGGTCTGGGTCGGCATCCCGGCTTCCATCTTGGCGTTGGGCTCGACGTTGACCTTCAGCGGCGCGGTCGCCTTCTTCTCCGTCGCTTTGTCCGACTGCGCCCAGGCGGACGCCGCAGCGAGCGCCGCCAGGACGGCAAACAGGGCGATGCGCTTCATGGCATGCCTCCCAGTAAAATGGGTCACAAACGCCATAGTGGCACAAAACCGGGCAGGAAAAAAAGCCCAACCCGTCACATATTTGGCGCAAACTTCTCCGAAAACGGGTCAAATCCGGATCAGATGATCTTCCAGGACACCCTGAGGTGCCGCACCCCAGGGCGCGGCACGACCGACCTGACCGCCGAGGTCGAGCGGGTGGTGCGCGCGAGCGGCGTCGCCACCGGCACCTGCAACGTCTTCCTGCAGCACACCAGCGCCTCGCTCATCCTGTGCGAGAACGCCGACCCGACCGTGCGGCGCGACCTCGAGACGATCATGGCGCGGCTCGCGCCGGACGGCGACCCGGCCTACGCGCACGACGCCGAGGGCCCGGACGACATGGCCTCGCACGCGCGCTCGGTGCTGACCTCCAACTCGCTCGTGATCCCGGTCGCCCGCGGGCGCCTCGCGCTCGGCACCTGGCAGGGCGTCTACCTGTGGGAGCACCGCCGGGCGCCGCACGCGCGCACCGTGGTGGTGACGGTCACGGGAGATAATGCGGCATGAGTTCCGGGCTCGATCTCGACCATCTGCGAGGCTGGACCGGCCGCAGCGAGTCGCTCGAGGACCGCTGCGACGCGGCTCGCGTGCGCCAGCTCGCGGCGAGCCTCGACCTCGATCCCGCGCCGTTCGCCGAGGGCGCCGAGCTGCCGCCGCTGTGGCACTGGATCTTCACCACGCCGCTCTCGCCGCTCGGCGAGGCCGGCCCCGACGGGCACCCCGCGCGCGGCGGCTTCCTGCCGCCGGTGCCGCTGCCGCGGCGGATGTGGGCCGGCAGCCAGCTCGAGTGGCTGCGCGCGCCGCGCCTGGGCGAGCCGCTACGGCGCGAGTCGACGGTCGAGTCGGTCGACCTGAAACAGGGCAAGAGCGGCACGCTGGTGTTCGTCAAGGTCCGCCACGAATGGAAGACCGCGAGCGAGCTGCTCATGCGCGAGGGCCAGGACATCGTCTACCGCGAGGCGCCGCCCGCGGCGCGCGCCAAGCCCAACGCGCCCGCCGAGGGGCCGGTGTGGCGCGAGCCGCTCGGCGCGAGCCCCTCGCGCTGCGTGCTCGCGCCGAACGAGGTGCTGCTGTTCCGCTACTCGGCGCTCACCTTCAACAGCCACCGCATCCACTACGACCGCCGCTACTGCCTCGAGGTCGAGGGCTATCCCGGGCTGGTGGTGCACGGCCCGCTGATGGCGACAGTGATGGCGACGCTCGCCTGGCTGCAGGCGGGGCGGCGCGCGCCGCGCGCGTTCTCGTTCCGCGCCCTGGCGCCGGTGTTCGACGCCGAGACGATCACGGTGCACTCGGCGCGCGAGGGCGCAGCCGCGAAGACCGA
>CAZLUX010000219.1:0-3477 GCA_964562815.1 uncultured Enterobacteriaceae bacterium | reverse complement strand
ATGCACCGCGCGATGGAGCGGGCCACGCTGCTGCGCGGCCGGGTCAACGGGCTGTGCCGCGCCACGGCGAGCGAGGCCACGCTGCCCGACGGCTGGCGCTCGCTCCTGTCGCACCTGGACCGCGCGTCCACGCCGGCCCGGCTCCTCGCCGCGGTCTACCGCTGGCTCTCCCCGCGCCTGGCCGAGCTGTACGAGGCGCACCTGCGCGAGACCGACCCCGACGGCGACCGCGCCTCGGTCGAGCTCATCCGCTCGTTCCTGCCGCAGCTTAAGGAGGAGCGCAAGCGCGGCCTCTCGCTGCGGCCGGCGAGCCGGCGGGCCGACGACCGGGCGTGGTTTCGCGAGCTCGAGCAGCTCTGGCATGGGCGAACCGCGGGCGCGCCGCTCGCGCTCGCGGACGGGCTGTGGGGCCCGCTCGACCGCGTGCCGGGGGCGGTCCGGCCCGAGGGCTCGCGCTTCAGCCCGCTGGGCTCGCTCGGCGTGTTCCCGCGCGACCCGCTGCACGATCCGCGGGACCTCGGCATGTCCCTGCACAAGGAGCTCGACGAGGAGTACACGACGCTCGAGCTGATCGCCCGAAATTCCTACGAGCATCCCGACATGCCGTGGGCCTTCCACCGCGACATGGCGCGCCAGGCCTCCGACGAAGCCCGGCACGCCGCCATGATCGAGCGCGTGATGAAGGCCCGCGGATTCCGCCACGGCGACTTCCCGCTCAGCGCGTCGTCCTACGACGGGATCTACGAGTTCGAGCCCTGCGCGCCCGGCAGCCGCCGCGAGCTGCTCTGGCGCATGTTGATCCGCCAGACCTTCATGGAGGGGCTCGCGATCGATCACCTGCCCGGCGAGATCGAGCGGCGGCGCCGCGCGGGCCAGGCCGACATCGCGGCGATGTTCGAATACATCCTTCGCGACGAGGTGTTCCACGCCCAGTCCGGGCAGCGCTGGTCGCGCGAGCTTCTCGGCGACGATCCGCAGGCGCTCCTGCGGGCGCGCGAGGAGGCGATCGGGTACTTCACGCGGCGCGCCGAGGCCGCGCGCGAGCACTTCGTGATGAACCACCTCGACGAAGCCATGGGCGAGCTGGAGGCGGTCGAGGTGGCCAGGGAGCTCCGGGGAGGAAGACCTCCGCGGCGCCCGCTCAACCGCACCGGGCGCGCGCAGGCGGGGTACAGCGACGAGGACCTGCGCCAGGTTGTGTCCTGGGGCTACGCCAGCGAAGATACCGGTTCCACCTGAACCGGCGATTCAGCGCGACTTGTCACGCATCGGCATAGACCTCGGCGGCACCAAGATCGAGGCGATCGCGCTCGACGCGGCCGGGCGCGAGACCTTCCGCAAGCGCGTTCCGACCCCGCGCGGCGACTACGGCGCGACCCTGGACGTGATTGCCGCGCTCGTCGCCGAAGCGGGCGAGGGCACGGTCGGCGTCGGCATTCCGGGCGCGATCTCGCACGCGACCGGCCTGGTGAAGAACGCCAACTCCACCTGGCTCATCGGCAGGCCGCTGAAGCAAGACCTCGAGCGCGCGCTCGGGCGCGAGGTGCGCCTCGCCAACGACGCCAACTGCTTCGCCCTGTCGGAGGCGACCGACGGCGCCGCCGCCGGAGCGGAAGTCGCCTTCGGCGTCATCCTCGGCACCGGCGTAGGCGGCGGCGTGGTCGTGCGCGGCCGCCTCGTCGAGGGGGTCAACGCCATCGCCGGCGAGTGGGGCCACAACCCATTGCCGCTGCCGCGCGCCGAAGACCTGCCGCTGCGGCCGTGCTACTGCGGCCGCGAGGGCTGCATCGAGACCTACCTCTGCGGCCCCGCGCTCGAGCGCGACGGCGGCGAGGCCGCGCTCGGGCTCTACTGCGAGCGCCTCGCCCGCGCGCTCGCGGGCGTCGTCAACCTGCTCGACCCCGACGTCATCGTTCTCGGCGGCGGCGTCTCCAACATCGCGCGCCTGTACGAAGAAGTCCCAAGGCTCCTGCCGCGCTACGTCTTCTCCGACCGCGTCGCCACGCGCCTTTCGCCGCCCAAGCACGGAGACTCCAGCGGCGTGCGCGGGGCGGCGTGGCTCTGGGAGCCGGCGCGCGGCTAGCCCGGCACGGCATCGAGCGGGCTCGCGACGCCACGAGCGCCCCTGTTCATGACGTGCGTGTAGATCATCGTCGTCTCCACGCTCGAATGGCCGAGCAGCTCCTGCACGGTGCGGATGTCCTGGCCGCGCTCGAGCAGGTGCGTCGCGAACGAGTGCCGCAGCGTGTGACAGCTCACGTGCTTTGCGATGCGCGCCGCGCGTGCCGCCTCCTTCACGCCGCGAATCAGGTAGTTCTCGAACACATGGTGCCGGCGAATCACACCGGTACGCGGATCGACCGAAAGCTTGTGCGAGGGGAAGACGAACTTCCAGCCCCATGCGTAGGGCGCCCTCGGGTACTTGCGCGCGATGGCGTCCGGGAGCTCCACGTCGCCGCGACCGCTCGCGACATCCTGCTCGTGCAGCGCCTTGACGCGAACGAGGTGCCTTTGCAGCGGCTCGATCACGGATAGCGGCAGCATCGTGACCCGGTCCTTGCCGCCTTTCGCGTCGCGTACCAGGATCTGCCGGTAATCGAAGTCGATGTCCTTCACCCGCAGCTTCAGGCACTCGCGCAGCCGCAGCCCCGCCCCGTAGAGCAGGCTCGCCATCAGCCACTTGGTGCCCTCCATTTCGCCGAGCAGGCGCTGCACCTCGGCAACGCTCAACACAGTCGGCAGCCGGGCGGGCCGCTTGGCCCTCTCCACCTGATCGAGCCACGGAAGCGCCTGGCCGAGAACCTCCTTGTACAGAAAGAGCAGAGCCGCTAGCGCCTGGTTCTGCGTCGCGGCCGCGACGTCACGATCGCGCGCCAGATGGCTGAGAAACGCCGTGACCTCCTGCGCACCCATGTCCTTGGGGTGGCGCTTATCGGAAAAGAAGATAAATCGCTTGATCCAATGGACGTAGCTTTGCTCCGTGCGGTAGCTGTAATGCCGGCGCCGAAGGGCGTCCCTGACCTGATCCAGCAGCCGCGGCGGCCTAGCGGGCGCAGATAGTTCCTTTCCCATATCCCCCTCCCATGGTCGAATTGCCTGGGCTGATACTGAGGCGTAACGTCTTGACCCAAGGGAAGGATGACATCCGCTGTTACAACTTGGTGGTTTGCAAACCGACCACGTTTGGCAACTAAAAAGTCAACTAATACTAGTTATATGCAGGAGAGCGGATGCGCTGCGCTATGACTGGGAAGCCACTCAACGACCCTTCTGAAGGAATATGGGACGACGGAGAGTGGATTAGTTGGGACTGGATTAATGATCAGTTAGCGGACCAAGAGCTACAAGCCGCGTATCCCAAGGCGAGTCTTAGTGTCATTCAAGTCTTTGAGGACCTCGTTGCCGCGGCGCAGGACTACAAAGAGGCAACAGGTCGGTATCTTCAGATTTGGGGCGAACTCGGTGAACTTTACGCGG
>CAZLUX010000218.1:0-3481 GCA_964562815.1 uncultured Enterobacteriaceae bacterium | reverse complement strand
TGCCGCACTACGCCACGGCGGGGGCGGCGGGGATGGACCTTCGCGCTTGCATCGATCTGCCCCTCACCCTGGCACCCGGGGACAGCGAGCTGGTTCCATCGGGCATCGCGATCCATCTCGGCGACCCCGGCCTGGCGGCGGTGGTGCTGCCACGCTCAGGGCTTGGCGCCAAGCACGGCATCGTGCTGGGCAACCTGGTCGGCCTGATCGACTCGGATTACCAGGGGCAGGTGCTGGTCTCGGTGTGGAACCGGGGCCGGGGGTCGTTCACCATCCAGCCGATGGATCGCATCGCGCAGCTGGTGATCGTGCCCGTGGTGCAGGTCGAGCTGCACGTGGTGCAGGAATTCGCTGCGTCGGAGCGCGGCGCCGGCGGCTTCGGCAGCACCGGCCGGGGCTAGCCTCAGACTACAGCAGCCGGCTCTTCCTCGAAGGTCAGGCGGATCTGTTCGGCGTCGTCGACGTCGATCGTAACCTTGCCGCCGTGCACCAGCCTGCCGAACAGGAGCTCGTCGGCGAGCGCGCGCCTGATCGTGTCCTGGATCAGCCGTGCCATCGGCCGTGCGCCCATCAGCGGGTCGAAGCCTTTCTTGGCCAGGTGCTCCTTGAGCTTGTGGGTGAAGATGGGCTCGACTTTCTTCTCCTGGAGTTGTTCCTCGAGCTGCATCAGGAACTTGTCCACCACTCGCAGGATGATCTCGTTGTCGAGCGAACGGAACGAGATGATCGCGTCCAGCCGGTTGCGGAACTCGGGCGTGAACATGCGCTTGATTGCTTCCATTTCGTCGCCGGCCTGCTTCGCGAGCGTGAACCCCATCGAGTTCTTCGACAGCTGCTCGGCACCCGCGTTGGTGGTCATGACGATCACCACGTTGCGGAAGTCCGCCTTGCGGCCGTTGTTGTCGGTAAGCGTCCCGTGGTCCATCACCTGCAGCAGGATGTTGAAGATATCCGGGTGCGCCTTCTCGATCTCGTCCAGCAGCAGGACCGAATAGGGCTTCTTGGTGATCTGCTCCGTCAGTAGCCCGCCCTGCTCGAAGCCCACATAGCCCGGGGGCGCGCCGATCAGGCGCGAGACCGCGTGGCGCTCCATGTATTCGGACATGTCGAAGCGGATCAGCTCGATGCCCATGCAGTAGGCGAGCTGGCGCGCGACCTCGGTCTTGCCGACCCCGGTCGGCCCCGAGAACAGGAAGCTGCCGATCGGCTTCTGCGGGTTGCCGAGCCCCGAGCGCGCCATCTTGATCGCGCTCGCGAGCGCGTCGATCGCCTTGTCCTGGCCGAACACGACCGCCTTCAGGTCGCGGTCGAGCTTCGCCAGGGCGCTGCGGTCGTCGGTCGACACCGACCGCGGCGGGATGCGCGCAATCTTGGCGATGATGTCCTCGATCTCGGCCTTGCCGATGATCTTCTTCTGCTTGCTCTTGGGCGCGATGCGCTGCGCCGCGCCCGCCTCGTCGATCACGTCGATCGCCTTGTCCGGCAGGTGGCGGTCGTTGATGTAGCGCGCCGAGAGCTCCGCCGCCGTACTGAGCGCGTTGGCGGTGTACTTGACGCTGTGGTGGGCCTCGAAGCGGGTCTTGAGCCCCTTCAGGATCTCGACCGTCTCCTCGATCGAGGGCTCGTTGACGTCGATCTTCTGGAAGCGCCGCGACAGCGCATGGTCCTTCTCGAACACGCCGCGGTATTCGTTGTAAGTCGTGGCGCCGATGCACTTCAGCTGGCCGGTCGAGAGAACCGGCTTGAGCAGGTTGGAGGCGTCGAGCGTGCCGCCCGAGGCCGCGCCGGCGCCGATCACGGTGTGAATCTCGTCGATGAACAGCACTGCGTTCGGATTGTCGACCAGCTGCTTCAGGACCGCCTTCAGGCGCTGCTCGAAATCGCCGCGATACTTGGTGCCCGCGAGCAGCGCGCCCATGTCGAGCGCGTAGACGGTGCACTTGGCGAGCAATTCGGGCACGCTGCCCTCGACGACGCGGCGCGCCAGGCCCTCGGCGATCGCGGTCTTGCCGACGCCCGCCTCGCCGACCAGCAGCGGGTTGTTCTTGCGCCGCCGGCAAAGCGTCTGGATGACGCGCTCGAGCTCCCGGTCGCGGCCGATCAGAGGGTCGATCTTGCCGGCGAGCGCCAGCGCGTTGAGATTCTGGGTGTAATTGTCGAGCGGGCTGTTGGCCGCCTCGGCCTGGCCCTCCTGCTCGGTTTCCTGCTCGCTCTTGGCGGCGTGCGGCTGAGGCGTCTTGGTGATGCCGTGCGAGATGTAATTGACCACGTCCAGCCGCGTGATGCCCTGCTGCTGGAGGAAGTAGACCGCGTGGGAATCCTTCTCTCCGAAGATCGCAACCAGCACGTTGGCCCCGGTCACTTCCTTCTTGCCGGAGGACTGCACGTGCAGGATGGCGCGCTGAATCACGCGCTGAAAGCCGAGCGTGGGCTGGGTGTCGACCTCGCGGTCGGCCGCGATGCGAGGCGTCTGCTCGGCAATATGCTGCGTCAGGTTCTTGCGCAGCTCATCGATGTTGGCGCCGCAGGCGCGCAGAACCTCCGCCGCGGTGGGGTTGTCCAGCAGGGCAAGGAGCAGGTGTTCGACGGTGATGAACTCGTGGCGCTTCTGGCGCGCCTCGACGAACGCCATGTGAAGACTGACTTCGAGCTCCTGGGCAATCATCCTACGTTTCCTCCATCACGCACTGCAGCGGGTGCTGGTGCTTTCGCGAATACGCGGCCACTTGCTGCACTTTGGTGGTGGCCACATCGCGAGGATACACCCCGCAGACCCCAATGCCTTCGCGGTGAACCTTAAGCATCACTTGGGTCGCCCGCTCCCGGGTCATGTTGAAGAACTTCTGCAGAACCAGCACGACGAACTCCATCGGCGTGTAGTCGTCGTTCAGCAGCATGACCTTGAACATCGGAGGCGGCTTGAGCTTGCTCTTGCGCGCCTCGAGTACGGTATCGTCTCTGGATTGCGTCGCCATGCCGCCCGTTCGCTATGCGCCGTCGAGCTCAATGAGATCAGACATCCCTTTCGCTTGCCCGTTCCCGCTCCGCGTGACGTGATGAACCGGTGCCTATGCCCTTGTCGGATCTATCCTAATCAATGTATCCGGGCGGCGCAATGCGACCGCGGCGGCGGGTGCGGCAGAGTTGGCGAATGGGTGCGGCGACGCCGGCCTGGGCGCCTCTTGACGGCACAGGGCGGGGGGGCGTAAAACGCGAACCGTGTTTGATTTCAGGCTGTCTGTTTCGCCATGGAGAGGGCGGCGGGGTCGTGAAGTTCAGGCATCCCGGGAATTCCCGCGGTTATCCTCAAAACTAGTTGGAAAGGAAGGGTCATGGCGACAGGCACCGTTAAGTGGTTCAACGACGCGAAAGGCTACGGGTTTATCACGCCGGACGACGGCAGTGAAGACCTGTTTGCGCATTTTTCCGCGATCAACATGTCGGGCTTCAAGACCCTAAAGGAAGGCCAGAAGGTCTCCTT
>CAZLUX010000217.1:0-3489 GCA_964562815.1 uncultured Enterobacteriaceae bacterium | reverse complement strand
TCGCCCTCGATCGGCTCGAGCTTGATCACCTCGGCGCCGTAGTCGGCGAGCACCGCGCCCACCGACGGCACCATGATCATCGAAGCCGCCTCGAGCACGCGAATGCCCGTGAGCAGACCTGCTTCCTGCGACGATTGTGCCATGCGTCTTTCTCCCTCTGGTTGGTCGCTCAGCGCTCTAGGGCGCAGCTACGGAAGCCGGCGAAAATATCGGCCCGGTCGGGCGTGTAGAAATTGCGAAAGCCCTCACGCGCCACGCGCGCGGGAGTGGAGAAGCTGCCGCCGCGCAGCACCTTGTGGCTGCCGAACCAGGGCACCGAGTAGTCGCGGTAAGGGTCGGGGCTGAAACCGGGATACGGCGCGAAGTCGCTCGCGGTCCATTCCCACACCAGGCCGCGGCCTTCGAGCGCGCCCTGCGCCGCCGCGTAGGCCCACTCCGCCTCGCTCGGCAGCCTGCGCCCGGCCCAGCGGCACCACCCTTGCGCCTCGTCCCGGCTCAGGTTCACCGCCGGCTCGTGCGGCGCGAGCGGCCGCCAGCCGTCGAAGCGGCGCTGCAGCCAGGCGTTGCCGTCGCGCCGCCAATAGCGCGGCGCCTTGCCGCCGGCCTCGACGTACTCGAGGACCTGCGCGTTGGTCACCGGCGCACGCCCGATCTGAAACGGCGCGAGGCGCACCTCGTGCGCCCACTTCTCGTTGTCGAACACGAAGCCGCTGCCTGGCCGCGCGCCGAGCTCGAAGACGCCGCCGGCGCACTCGGCGTCGCCGGGCGCCTCTTCGGGCGCGGCCGGGAACCAGGGCTCGTCCGGAAACGGGTCCTCGTAGCCGAGCGTGTGGCGGGTGTAGTGGAAGGCCTCGGCGTGCATGTCCTCGTGCAGGGTCGCCAGGCGCACGAAGTAGCGCAGCGCCGCGTTCTCGGGCTCGCGCCCGAGCCGCTCGAGCACCGCCTCGAGCACGCCTTCCGCGTAGGCGCGGGTCGCGGCGAGATCGGGCAGCGGCAGGTCCCAGCGCGTGTCGTGGGCGACGGCGGACGAGTCGTACAGCGCATCCGCGCCGTCGAGACGCGACGCGCGCAGCGCGCCAGCCGGCTGCCAGCGCAGGCACCAGCGCTCCTGGAACCACGCGACGTGGCCGATCTCCCACAGCGGCGGGTTGACGATCGCGAGCTTCGGCCCGAGCAGCCGCTGTCCGCCCAGCCCCGCGGTGACGCGCGAGGTGCGCGCGCGGCTCGCCAGGAGGTCGCGTGCGAGCTCCACCGTGCCGAGTCCCGGATCGTCTAACATGCCGTAGAGTCTAGCGAACCGCGCCCATGGCGAGAATCTCGATCGTGACACCCGCGGCGGCGGGCAGCCGCAGCGGCAACCGGCACACCGCGCAGCGCTGGGCGGCTCTGCTGCGCGCGCTCGGGCATCGGGTCACGCTCGGCACCGAATGGAACGGGCGCGCCTGCGACCTTCTGATCGCGCTGCACGCGCGCCGCAGCCACGCCTCGGTCGAGCGCTACCGCGCCGCATACCCGCGCGCGCCGCTCGCGGTGATGCTCACCGGCACCGACCTGTACCGCGACCTGCCCGCCTCGGCCGAGGCGCGCCGCTCGCTCGAGCTGGCCGACCGGCTGGTGGTGCTTCAGGACGAGGCGCGGCGCGGGCTGCCCGCGCAGGCTCGGCGCAAGGCGCGCGTGATCTACCAGTCGGCCGACACCGCCTTGCGCGCCGCGCCGCCGCGCGGGCGCTTCCAGGTGCTGGTGAGCGGCCACCTGCGCGCCGAAAAGGATCCGTTTCGCGCCGCCGCCGCGCTCGAGCACTTGCGCGGGCCGGCGGGACTGGAACTGGTTCAGCTCGGCTCGGCGCTCGACCCTCGGATGGAGGCGCAGGCGCGCGCATGGATGAAAAAGGATCCGCGCTACCGCTGGCTCGGCGCGCGCAGCCACCGGCGCGCGCTCGAATGGATGGCGCGCAGCCATCTTCTGGTGGTCAGCTCGGCAATGGAGGGCGGGGCCAACGTCATCGCCGAAGCCGCCCGCATCGGCACGCCGGTGCTCGCCTCGCGCATCGCCGGCAACCTCGGCATGCTGGGGCGCGGCTATCCCGGCTATTTCCCGTTCGGCGACGAGCGCGCGCTGGCGAGGCTGATCGCACGCGCCGCACGCGAGCCCGCCTTCGTCGCGCGCCTGCGGCGCGCCCTGAGCGCGCGCCGGGCGCTGTTCGCGCCGGCAGCCGAGCGCCGGGCCGTCGCCGCGCTGCTGCGCGAGCTGCTCCCGGTCCGCCTCAGACGAGCATCCCGACGAGCATCCATAGCCCCCAGCCGATCGCGCCGGCCGCGACGCCGTGCGCGACCGTCTCGCCGTGCGGCAGAATCCTTTCCGCCATCGCGATCAGCGTCAGGACGACGATCCAGAACGGGCTCATGACGCCGCCGACGAACATCAGCGCCATCAGCAGCCAGCAGCGCCCCACGCAGCGCGTGGCATGGCGCAGGCCCGTCACGAAGGCGGCCGCGGTGCCACCTTGCCAATCGGCGGCAGAAGACGGCGTCGGCGCGCGGCGCGCGGCCCGGCAGGCGGCCTTGAGCGGCGTGAGCTGGTATGCGCCGGCGGCCATCAGGAGCATGCCGCCGGCCGCCGGGTTCGCGGCGCTTGCTCCCGGCGCGAGCAGCCCGGCAGCGTGCAGGCCCCAGTGCGCGAGCGCCGCGAGCGCGCTGATCATCGTCCACAGCGCGAGGTGCCCGGCGAGGAGCGCCGGCGGCGCGACGGCGGCGGGCACCATCACCGCCACCATCATCGCGGCCCACATGCCGAACATCAGCCACCCGTGCCCGGCGCTCCACTCCGCCGCCGCGCCGAGGCTCCAGTCGGAAAGGTGCGCGCCGCCCAGCACCAGCATCACGGCGACCCCGCTCAAGACGAGCAGCCGCTCCCGGCCGGCGAGAATGCGCACGGGCGCCTCGGCATTTCCCCCCTCTGCCCGGATCCTGACTTGCATGTAAGCTATTCTGCCGCCCCGGAACATGTCCCGCAATCGGGTATCGTCGCGCCCATGACGGCCACCATCTCCGTCTCGAACCTGTCGAAAACCTACGCTTCCGGCTTCACCGCGCTCAGGAACGTCAACCTCGAGATCCGGCGCGGCGAGATCTTCGCCTTGCTTGGGCCGAACGGCGCCGGCAAGACCACCCTGATCGGCACCATCTGCGGTCTGGTCCAGCCGACCGAGGGCACGATCCGCGTCGAAGGACACGACATCGTCCGCGAGTACCGCGCCACGCGCTCGCTCATCGGCCTGGTGCCGCAGGAGCTGACCACCGACGCCTTCGAGTCGGTCTGGGGCACGGTGAGCTTCAGCCGCGGCCTGTTCGGCAAGCCGCCGAACCCGGCCTACATCGAGAAGGTGCTGCGCGAGCTCTCGCTCTGGGACAAGAAGGACGACAAGATCATCACGCTCTCGGGCGGCATGAAGCGGCGCCTGTTGATCGCCAAGGCGCTGTCGCACGAGCC
>CAZLUX010000216.1:0-3492 GCA_964562815.1 uncultured Enterobacteriaceae bacterium | reverse complement strand
GGCTGCAGCCGCGCGACTGGCGCTACCACTGGTACCTGGGCCAGTTCTGGCAGGGCCAGGCCTTCGCTGGCGGCAGCGCCGACGCGGTGCGTTTCGCGCTGCGAGCGTTCGACGCGGGCCTGCGCGCCAACCCGCTGGAGGTGCGCGACCTGCTCGGCCGGATCTCGACCTACCGCCTGCTGGGAAATCGCCTTTCGCATCCCGCGAGCGCGACCGAGCTCGACGCCTGGTCGCGCCAGGCGCTCGCGATGGCGCCGCTGATGCCCCAGGTGCGGCGCGAGCGCGCGCGCGTGCTCGAGCACATCGGCGAGGCGGGCGGCGGGGGCACGCAGGGATGAGGCGCCGCGCCACGGCACGCTCGCGCGGCTTCACGCTGCTCGAGCTGGTGACCGTCATTCTGATCCTCGGCATCCTCGCCGCGGTCGCCGCGGCGAACTTCGACCAGAAGTCGATCGACCAGACCTGGTTCCTCGAGCAGGTGAAGTCGGCGCTGCGCTACGCGCAGAAGACCGCGATCGCGCAGCGTCGTCTCGTCTACGTCGCGGTGAACCCCTCGGCGCCGTACCAGCTTTCGCTGTGCTACGACGCCGGCTGCGCGAGCCCGCTCAACACGCTCACCACCGGCTCGGCGTTCGTGCTCACGCCGCCGAGCGGAGTGATCCTGTCGGCCTCGAGCTCGCCGTTCAGCTTCAACGGACTGGGGCAGGCGAGCGCGGCGGTGACGCTCAGCGTCAACGGCCGGTCGGCGACGGTGGTGGCGGAGACGGGCTATGTGCAGTAGCGCGAGGCGCCGCGCGCGCGGTCTCTCGCTGATCGAGCTGGTGGTGTTCATCGTCGTGCTCGCAATCGGCGTGACGGGGGTGGCGCTCCTGTTCAACCAGATGACGCGCTCGAGCGTCGACCCGGTAGTGCGCAAGCAGGCGCTCGCGATCGCGAATTCGCTCCTCGAAGAGGTCGAGCTGCAGCCGTTCACCTACTGCGACCCGGACGATCCGGCGGTGCGCACCGCGGCTTCGGCCGCGGCCTGCGCGACTCCGGAGGCGATCGGGCCGGAGGCGGGCGAGACGCGCTACGCCGATCCGCGCTTCGACAACGTCAACGACTACAACGGCTTCTCGATGTCCGGCGGCATCCGCGACATCACCAACACGGCGGTTCCGGGGCTGGGCGCCTACAGCGCGAGCGTCTCGGTGCAGCCGCTCGCCGCCGGCGAGCTGCCGGGGATCCCTTCCGCCGAGGGCCTGCGCATCACGATCAGCGTGAGCGGCCCGGCCAACATCAACGTCGTGCTGCAGGGATACCGCTTGCGCTATGCGCCGAACCGCCCCTGAGCAAGGCTTCAGCCTCATAGAGCTGGTGGTCGCGATCGTGGTCACCGGCATCGTCGTCGCCGGGGTGGCCTACTTTGTCTTCCCGGTACGCCAGGCGGCCGATATCGCCACGCGCGCCGAGCTGAGCGACATCGCCGACACTGCGCTGCAACGCATTGGCCGCGACGTGCGGCTCGCGCTGCCGAACAGTGTGCGCACCACCTCGAGCGGCGGCGCGGCATTCGTGGAGTTCCTAGCGGTGCGCACCGCCGGCCGCTACCGCGCCGCCGGCGGCGGCGCCTCGGGCGGGGTCGACTGCCCGAACGACGACCCGGCGCTCGGCGTTCCCGGCAACGACCAGCTGAGCTTCGACTCGGCGGCCGACTCGTGCTTCAAGACGATCGGCAAGCTGCCGGATGCGGCGAGCGTCACCGCAAGCGATGTCCTCGTGCTGAACAATTACGGGCCGGGGTTCGCGGGACAGGATGCCTACAGCGCCGGCCCGCCGGCCAACCGCGCGCAGATCACCTCGATCGACACGTCGGAAGCCGGGCGCGACCGGGTGGCGTTCGCGCCGACGACGTTCCAGCGCACCCTGCACGACTCGCCCGGCAAGCGCTTCTTCATCGTCTCGGGACCGGTGAGCTACGTCTGCGACCCGGTGCTCGGCACGATCACGCGCCATTGGGGCTATCCGATCAGCGCCGCGCAGCCGACCAGCTTCGCCTCCGGCAGCTCGGCGGTGATCGCGACGCGGGTGAGCGCCTGCGACTTCGACTACGCCGCCAACGTCGCGCCGCAGGTGGGGCTGCTGACGCTGCGGCTGACGCTTTCCGCGCCCACCTCGTCGGGCGTGGCCGAAACGGTGTCCCTCTACCATGCGGTCCACGTCGACAATGTGCCCTGAGCCAGGCCGCCCTCGCCGTGCGCGCGAGCGCGGGTTCTCCCTGATCCTGGCGATCTTCCTGCTCGTCTCGCTCGCCGCGCTGGGGGCCTACCTGCTCACGATCTCGACGCAGCAGCAGGAATCCTCCGCCGCCGACGAGCTCGGCGCGCGCGCCTACCAGGCCGCGCGCGGCGGGGTCGACTGGGGCCTTTACGAGCTGCTGCGCGACCCGGGCGGGGCCTACGCCAGCGCCTGCGACGCCGCGCTGGCGCCCGCCCCGCCCGCGGCGCAGACGCTGCCGCTCAGCGGCGCGCTGGCGGGCTTCAGCGCCAAGGTCGAGTGCAGCTCGAGCGCGCCGACCACCGAAGGCGCGCGAACCGGCCTGCGCGCCTACCTGCTGGTGATCACGGCCTGCAACCAGGCGAGCTGCCCCGGCACGCCGGGCCCGGGCTACGTCGAGCGCCAGCTTCAGGCCAGCGTCACGAATTGACGAAAGGCTGATTGCCAAGGAATTGTTTTTTAATTACCGTGAGCCGAATCGGGAGGTGGCTGGATGGCGACGAGATGAGGTGGGGGTCGGCTAGGAGCAGGCGCGAGCCCGGCTGGCTGGTCGCGTCGCTGCAGCCGCAGGAGCTCGCCATCGTTCACGGCCGTGTCGCGCTGAACGGAAGAGGCCGCATCGACAGGCTGGCGGCCCGGGCGTTGGAGGCCGACTACGCCGGCGCACAGCGCCTGAGCCGGGAGTGGCATCTCGAGCGCTACCGCTGCGCCACCCTGCTCGAGCCGAGCGACTACCAGCTGCTGCTGGTGGAGGCACCGAACGTGCCCGCAGCCGAGCTGAAGTCGGCGATCCGCTGGCGCATCAAGGATCTGCTCGACTACCACGTCGACGACGCCACGGTCGACGTGCTCGACATTCCGCCCGATCCCACCGGCGCGGTGCGCACGCATTCGATGTACGCGGTGGCCGCGCGCAACGACGCGGTCCAGGCCTGCATCGAGCGCTTCGACGCTGCGCAGATTCCGCTCTCGGTGATCGACATCGCCGAAACCGCGCAGCGCAACATCGCTGCGCTGTACGAGGACGAGGGTCGCGGCGCGGGCATGCTCTACCTCGGCCAGGGTAGCGGCCTGTTCACGATCAACTTCCGCCGCGAGCTCTACCTCGCGCGCCGCTTCGACATCGGCTATGACCAGGTATCGACGGCGTCGGAGCGAGACGAAGCCTTCAACCGCGTCGCCGTCGAGCTGACCCGCACGCTGGACCACTTCGACCGCCAGTTCGGCTACGTCGCG
>CAZLUX010000215.1:341-3519 GCA_964562815.1 uncultured Enterobacteriaceae bacterium | reverse complement strand
GGCATGTCCGAGAGCAGCAGCTCGAGCACCATCTTCTGCGAGGTGCGCGCGCGCGGCGAGTTGGTGGTGACCTCCATCCCGGCCGCGGGATAGCGGCAGCACGAGGGCGCGAGCACGCGCTCGCCCTTGATCTCGACCATGCAGGCGCGGCAGTTGCCGTCCGGCCTCAGCCCCGGCTTGTAGCAAAGGCGCGGGATCTCGACGCCGTGGCGCGCCGCGGTCTCGATGATCGTCTCGTCGGGACGGCCGACGACCGTCCTGCCGTCGAGCTTGAACTCGATCGGCATCGTCGCAATCTGGTCTGTGCTCGCACGTTCCATCAGCTCACCTCGTGCGGAAAGAATTTCATGACGGAAAGCGCCGGGTTGGGCGCCGCCTGGCCCAGGCCGCAGATCGAGGCGTCCATCATCGCCTGCGAGAGCTCCTCGAGCAGCGGCCGGTTCCACCTGCGCTCGCCCATCAGCACGAGCGCCTTCGACGTGCCGACCCGGCAGGGGGTGCACTGGCCGCAGGACTCGTCGCGAAAGAACCTCATCAGGTTCTGCGCCGCGCCCGCGGCCTTGTCGCGGTCCGACAGCACCACGATCGCCGCCGAGCCGATGAAGCAGCCGTGCGGCTGCAGCGTGTCGAAGTCGAGCGGCACGTCGGCGAGCGACGCGGGCAGGATCCCGCCCGAGGCGCCGCCGGGGAGGTAGCCGTAGAGCTCGTGCCCGTCGAGCATGCCGCCGCAGTACTCGTCGACCAGCTCTCTCAGCGTGATCCCGGCCGGCGCGAGGTGCACGCCCGGGTTGTTGACCCGGCCCGAGACCGAGAACGAGCGCAGCCCTTTCCTGCCGTGGCGGCCGTGGCCGGCGAACCAGGCCGCGCCCTGCTGCACGATCTGGCGCACCCAGAACACCGTCTCCAGGTTGTGCTCGAGCGTCGGGTAGCCGAACACGCCGACCTGGGCGACGTAGGGCGGGCGCAGGCGCGGCATGCCGCGCTTGCCCTCGATCGACTCGATCATCGCCGACTCCTCGCCGCAGATGTAGGCCCCCGCGCCGCGGCGCAGGTGGATCGGCGGCAGCGCGCAGGGCGGCTTCGCCTTCAGCTTCGCGAGCTCTTTTTCGAGAATCTTGCGGCAGCCCGCGTACTCGTCCCTCAAATAGATATAGATCTCGCCCACCCCCGCGCACCACGCGGCGACGAGCATGCCTTCCAGGAACCGGTGCGGGTCGCGCTCGAGGTACCAGCGGTCCTTGAAGGTGCCGGGCTCGCCCTCGTCGATGTTCACCGCCATCAGGCGCGGCGCGGGCTCGGCGGCGACGATGCGCCACTTGCGCCCGGCCGGGAAACCCGCCCCGCCGAGGCCCCGCAGCCCCGAGTCCTCCATGATCTTCGTGATCTCCTCGCGCGTGCGCTTGCCCGCGAGGCAGTCGGCGATCAGCTCGTAGCCGCCCATGCGCCGGTACTTGTCGTAATCGGTGTACGCCGCCACCGGACACTCGGTCTCGCGGCGCGCGACCGCCGCGCGCACCTTGTCCGCCGTGGCGTGCGTGACCGGGTTCCGGCCCACCACCGCCACCGGCGCCGCCTCGCAGCGCCCGACGCAGGGCGCGTGCAGCACCCTCACTTCTTTGCCGAGCACCTCGGGCAGCCGGGCGAGCAGCGCCTGCGCGCCGGCGAGCTCGCAGGCGATCGAGTCGCACACCCGCACCGTCACCGCCGCGGGCTTCGAGCCGTCCTTGACCACGTCGAAGTGGTGGTAGAAGGTCGCCACCTCGTAGACCTCGGCGAGCGCCATGCGCAGCTCCTGCGCCAAGGCCGCGAGGTGCGCCGCCGACAGCTGGCCGTAAGAATCCTGGATCCGGTGCAGGTGCTCGATCAGCAGATCGCGCCGCCGCGGCGCGTCGCCGAGCAGCTTTTGCACCTCCGCCAGCGCCTGCGGGTCGACCGTGCGGCCCTTGAGCGTGGCCCGGAACCTTCCTTTTCCTTTTCCTTTCACGGCTGAAACGCCTCCTCGGTTCGCGGCATTATCAGGCAAGGGGTCGCCGCGAACGATTGACTGCGGTCAAGCCGCCGGAGGCGTCAATGCCTATACTGCCGCGCGAAAGGACCTACTAATATGACCGCCTCGCGCAAAAAGATTCCCGCCACCCTCATCCCCGGAGACGGCATCGGCCCCGAGATCGTCGCCGCGGTTGTCGAGATCCTGAAAGCCGCCGGCGACCCCTTCGCCTGGGAGCGCCACGACGGCGGCATGACCGCCATCAAGAAACACGGCGACCCCCTGCCGCCCAAAATGCTGGCGTCCGTGCGCCGCACCGGCCTCGCCCTCAAAGGCCCCCTGACGACGCCTGTCGGAGGGGGCTTTCGCTCCGTCAACGTGCGCCTGCGCGAAGAGTTCGGCCTCTTCGCCAACGTCCGCCCCGTGAAAACCATCGTCCCCGGCGGACGATTCGAAGACATCGACCTCGTCCTCGTGCGCGAGAACGTCGAAGGCCTCTACCTCGCCTGGGAACACTATTTGAGAGTCGGCGACGACCCGCAGGCGGTCGCCATCTCCTCCGGCGTCAACACCCGCGCCGGCGCCGAGCGCATCGCGAGATTCGCCTTCGACTACGCCAAAAAGAACCGCCGCAAGAAAGTCACCATCGTCCACAAAGCCAACGTGCTGAAGGCCCTCACCGGAATCTTCCTCGAGGCCGCGCGCGAAGCCGGCAAGAAACACGGCAAAGGCCTCAAGATCGACGACCGCATCGTCGACGCCTGCGCCATGCAACTCGTGCTGAACCCCTGGCAGTTCGACGTCATCCTCACCACCAACCTCTTCGGCGACATCCTCTCCGACTTAATGGCCGGCCTAGTCGGCGGCCTAGGCATGGCCCCCGGCGCCAACATCGGCGACAAAGCCGCCATCTTCGAAGCCGTCCACGGCTCCGCCCCCGACATCGCCGGCAAAGGCATCGCCAACCCCCTCGCCCTCCTCCTCGCCGCCTGCCTGATGCTCGACCACGTCAACAAGAAACCCACCGCCGACCGCATCCGCCACGCCATCGACCGCGTCATCCGCGACGACGGCCTGCGCACTCCCGACCTCGGCGGCAAAGCCAAGACCAAAGACTTCACCCGCGCGGTGATCAAGCGTCTCAAGTAAGGACGCACGGATAAATCTGGCGCCCAACTGCGGCGCGATGCC
>CAZLUX010000215.1:0-331 GCA_964562815.1 uncultured Enterobacteriaceae bacterium | reverse complement strand
CGGTTATCAAGCGTCTCAAATAAGACGTCCGGATAAATTTGGCGGCGCGAGTTGCGCCGCGCTCCCTGACTTGCGGTGGATGTCTGCCGGCAGATGGTGCCATTCATCTATAGACGTTTCCATCTATAGGGGGATACTTTTGGCATAAACAGAATGCCGTCCAATCATTAGTTGGGCGCGAAATAACGAATCGCCGCAAAGTTAGGCCAAGAACCGGGGATTACTGGGGGAACTATGACCACGAAGACCTATCGGCTCAAGATCGTCCGCGACGGCCAGGAATTTGAGGCTGAAGGAGACAAGCGCTTTGTGCTGGAGATGCTCAAGCGCT
>CAZLUX010000214.1:0-3621 GCA_964562815.1 uncultured Enterobacteriaceae bacterium | reverse complement strand
CCGGTGCAGTCGGTGACGGTGGTGAGGATGATCGACGAGGCGGTCGCGGGGTCCTGGCCGAAGCGCTCGAGCAGCATCGGCACGAGCGCGCCGGCGATGCCGGCGATGATCATCGACACGACCATCGCGATGGCGAGGATCAGGGCGAGGCCGGGCGAGCGGCTCCAGACGTAGACCCCGAGCGCGGTGGTCGCGGCCACCGCGAAGCCGTTCATCAGGCCGGTGGCGGCTTCCTTGCCGAGCACGCGCGGCAGGTGGCGCAGGGTGATCTCGCGCATGAACAGGCCGCGCATGGTGACCGCGAGCGCCTGCGCGCCGGCGTTGCCCGACTGGCCGGCGACCACCGGAAGCAGCACCGCGAGCGCGGTGAACTTGGCGATCAGGCCCTCGAACATGCCCACGACCGACGCCGCGAGGAAGGCGGTGAGCAGGTTGATCTGAAGCCAGGCGAGGCGCTTGCGCACGCCGGTCATCGGGCCGGAGAGCGCGCGCTCGTCGCGGCTCGCGCCGACCATGGTCAGCATGTCGGCACTCGCTTCCTCCTCGATCGCCGAGACCAGCGCGGCCTGGCGAACGACGCCGACCGGGCGCCCGGCGTGGTTCACCACCGCCAGCGTCGAGGTCGGGCTGCGCTGCATCGCCGCGACCACCTCCTCGCGCGGATCGAGGTCGCGCACGGTGGCGCCCGGCCCGTGCACCAGCTCGCGCACTTTCTGGGCGTCGTCGCTCACCGCGAGGTCCTGGATCTCGACCCGCCCGGTGAGCACGCCGTCGGCGTTGACGACGAACATCTCGCGCAGGCCGCGCCGCTTGAGCGCGCGCAGCCGCGCCAGCGCCTCGGCCACCGTGTGATCCTCGCGCACCGGGCTCACCTGCGGGTCCATGATGCGCCCGGCCGAGTCCTCCGGGTATCTGAGCAGACCGCGCAGCTCGCGCGCCACCTGCGCGTCGAGCAGCTTGAGCATGCGGGCGCGGACCTTGGGCTCGAGCTGCGCCAGCACCGCGACCGCCATCGCCGGCTCGGCCTCGCTCAGCATGACCCGGACCAGCGTCTCGGGCACCAGCTCGAGCACGGCCGCCGCGATGTCGGGCGCGAGCGCCTGCCAGGTGCGCGCCGCCGCGTGCGGCGCCGGCAGGCCGAGCAGCTCGGCGACCTCGTCCGGCGGCATCGTCTCGAGCTGGCGCGCGGCCTCGTGCGGGTAGTCCAGCAGATAGCGCTGGTTGAGCGCGACGACCGCCGGCGCGGCTTCAGCGCTCATCGCGCGTCTCCCCGGCGGAACGCGCGGCCGGCAGCACGGCGAGGCAGGCCGCGAAGAGGCCCGACACCGCGCCCCAGTAGCCTCGCGCGAGCGCGCCCGTGACCGTCAGCTCGTCTTCGGCGCGCGGCGCCGCGGGCGCGCGCGCGAGCGCGCGCACCAGCGCTTCGCGCCGCAGCACGCCGATCAGCCGTTCGCTGCGATCGACCACGGGCAGCACCGCCATCTGTCCCCAGCCGCGGTGCGTCGTCGCGCCCGCGAGCGGCGTGGTGGCCGCGATCACCGCCGACGGCGCGGCGGCGAGCTCGGACAGCCGGCCGGCGGCCGGCGCGCGCAGCAGCGCGGCCAGCTCGATGGAGCCGAGCAGCCGCTGCTCGCGGTCGATGACGTAGACGCGCTCGACTCTCGCGTCGCCGCCGTTGCGCACCCGCTCGAGGGCGTCGTCGACGCGCGTGTCCGGCAGCAGCGCGACGACCTCGGGGTCGGTCCAGGCGCCGACCGCGTCCTCCTCGTAGCCGAGCAGCAGGCGCGAGGCGAGCGCGGTCGCGGTCGGCAATCCTTCGATCAGGCGCGTGCGGCGCGGCTCGGCGACGTGGCGCAGCACCGCCACCGCGAGCTGCGGGCCGAGCGTGGCGAGCAGCGCCATCGCGGGCTCGTCTTCCAGCGCGGCGAGGTTGTGCGCCGCCGCGGCGGGCAGCATCGCCGCGACCACGGGCCCGGCGACGCGCGCCGGCACGCGTGCGAGCAGCCCGGCGCAGTCGGCCGCAGGCATGCGCTCGAGCACGCGCGCGGCGTCGCCCGGGTGCGCGCCCAGGTAGGCGAGCGTGAGCCGCTCGGCGTCAGCCATCGGAGCGCTCCGGCTCGAGCAGCACGATCGCCTCGTCGTGGAAGATCCTTCCGGGCAGCAGCACGCGGCCGCCGTCGGCCTCCAGCACCAGGCCGGTGGTGGTGACTTCCAGCACCCGCCCCTCGTGACCCGAGATGCGAACCCGCTGGCCGACTGCGACCGACTGGCGCAGGTAATGCGCGCCGATCAGGTTCGCGACGTAGCCGCGCGCGCCGAGGCTCATCGCGATCGCCACGCCGCCGGCCACCGTCATGAACACCGCGCCGGCGATGATCGCGAGGAAGGTGATGCGGATCCCGATCTGCTCGGCGCCGACCAGGATCGCGGCGGCGAGGATCGCGCCCTGGGCCGCGCGCGCGAGCATGGTGCGCTGCGAGGGCACCAGCCGCGTCGCCGCGGCGTGGGTCAGGTCGCCGACGAAACCGGACAGGATGTAGCCGACGGCGATGATCAGGAGGCCGGCGGCGAAAGTCGGCAGGTACTCGAGCAGGCGCGCCAGCCAGTCGGTGAAGGTCTGCAGGCCGAGGACCTGGGTCGCGGCGGTGACGAAGAACAGCAGCACCACCCAGAACACGACCGTGCCCAGCACCGCGGCCGAGCGGCCGAAGCGAAGGCGCTCGGCTGCGCGCGGCGCCATGAAGCGCGCGAGCAGCGTCTCGGTCAGCATCGCGCCGCGGATCGTGAGCAGCCGCAGCAGCCGTCCGAGCGCCCAACCCAGGAACAGCAGCACCACCGCCCAGAGCACGCTCGGCAGGTGGATCACCAGCCGGTGAAGAATCGCCGAGGCCGAGTCCGCAATCGCCGTGCCGAGTTCAGTCATTGACTCCGCTCCCGAGTTTCGCAGCAGATTAGCATTCCGCACGGGCGGCGTGCCAGCGCCGAACCTTATACTCAACATCAATTTGGCGAGAAAGGAGACAGAGCGATGTCCAAACCCAGAATCGGATACGTTGGCGTGGGCCTGATGGGCCTGCCGATGCTCAAGCGGCTCGTCTCGCTCGGCTACGGCGTGACCGCCTACGACATCGCGCCCGCGCAGATGCAGGCGGCGCGCGCCGCGGGCGCGCAGGGCGCGGGCTCGGCCGCCGAGGCCGCGCGCGGCGCCGACCTGGTGCTGCTCAACCTGCCGACCGTCGCGGCGGTCGAGAGCGCGGTGCTGGGCGAGGGCGGCATCGCCTCCGTGCTCGAGGCGCCGCAGCGGGTGGTGGATTTCTCGACCATCCCGCCGGCGAAGGCAAAGGAGCTGGCCGGCGCGCTGCGCGCCGCGGGCGGCGCGGGGTGGATCGACGCGCCCGTCTCGGGCGGTCCGCCCGCCTCGGGCGACGGCACGCTGACGGTGATGGCCGGCGGCGAGAAGGCCGACTTCGAGCGCGCGCAGCCGCTCTTGAAGGACGTCTCGGCGCGCTGCACCCACCTCGGCCCGGTCGGCAGCGGCCTGGCGGCGAAGATGATCAACCAGCTGGTGGTCGGGATCGGGCACGCGATGCTCGCCGAGGCGATCGTGCTGGCCGAGGGCGC
>CAZLUX010000213.1:0-3632 GCA_964562815.1 uncultured Enterobacteriaceae bacterium | reverse complement strand
GGGTGTCAAAACCTGGCCCAACGGCGACCGCTACGAGGGCGGCTTCGTCGACGACGAAAAGCAGGGCGAAGGCACCTACACCTGGGGCCGCGGGCGCTGGCAGGGCGACCGGTACCGCGGCGAGTACGAGAACGACAAGCGAAACGGCTACGGCGTGTACCACTACGCGAACGGCGACGTGTACAAAGGGCAGTGGAAGGACGACGTGCCGATCGGTGCGCCGACGCCGATGATGCTCGCGCAGCGCCGGTTCCGCGAGGAGTCGCGCAAGGCGGTGGCGAAGGTGGGGCAGAAGGTGTGCCGCGCCATGCAGGTCGGCATCGGGGCGCGCGAGTGGATCCGCGGCACCGTGGTCGCGCTGAGCGGCGACATGGTCGGCGTTCGCATCGACGATCCCGGCCACTACGGCGAGACGATTTCGGGGATCGAGCTCAAGAAGAACGAGGTAGTGTGGGATGCGCCGTACGGCTGGACGCCCTGCTGGTAAGGCGAAGCGCTCCTCGCGCATCGCGCTGCTTCTGATCATCGCGCTGCTCGCGGTGGGCGGCGTGTACGCGCATTACTGGGTGAGGACGCTGACCTACTACCCGACCGCGAAGGTCGAACTGCCGGGCGGCTTCGCCTTCAGCGTGGTGCAAAACCCGCAGCCCGACCGCGCGTCCTGCGGCGAGGCGAACCGGCGCCTGCTCGAGCCGATGCAGAAAGCCTGCCCGGACTGCAAGGTCTCGTATGCGCGCTGCCGGCGAACGGTAGAGGGCACCGATCTGCTGCTGCTGACCGAGGCCTCGCCCGCGTTCTACGAAGTGGTCGCACCGGGGATGCGCATGCGGGTCGAGGGGCCCCTCGACCAGATCCGCACCGTGTGCGAAGGCATCGCGAGGCAACTCGGGCGCAGCGGCAGGGCACACGCGAGTTGCCTCTACCCGCGGGACCTGCCCCGGGCGTCGCGCTGACGGCCGGGGTGGCCGTTCGCCGATAATAACGAGGGCGAATCCGCCTTGACGCGCGGCAAGGGGGGCGTTAATCCTTTCGGTCTGACGCTCCGCCACGACACGACACTCCGATCGTGCCCGAGACCGAGCGGCTACCAGCCGAGGTTTCTGATGAAAATCGCGAGCTTAGTTGCCGGCCTCCTGCTAACCTGCTGCGGGCCAGCGTTTGCGGGCCCGCACCTGTGGAGTGGCGATCAATTGCTGCAGTACTACCGGGCCTACATGTCGACGAAATCGAGCAGCGGCAGCAGCGGGGATGTGGCGAGCTTCGCGACCTATCTGGGTTACATCCGCGGCGCGTACGAGATCCTGGCGGTCTCGGGCGAGAACATCCCCTGCGTCGACAAAGGCGTGACGCTCAAGGACATCGGCGACGTCGTGGGCCACTACATGCTGGATCACCCGGAGCAATTGAAGCTTCCCGCCAGCTTTCTCGTCCGCAAGGCGCTGAAGGACGCATTTCCCTGCAAGTAAGCGGCTGCTTCCGCCCCGCCACGACGGCGCTCGAAAACAAAAAAGCCCCGGGTATGCCCCGGGGCCCCTGGAAGCCGGTTGCGTGACGCAACCGGAAGGAGGTGCTCTTTAGTGATGCGTCGTGCTGTTGCCGCCGGACGCGGCCACCACGACCGCGGCGCCCGCGGCCACCGCGACGACGCCGTCGGCGCTGAGGGTCGTGCCGACCGTGCAACGCTTGTCACACTAGTCGCACGAGCCGTGCAAAGCAATCCCAGTTTCAAGGTATGACATTGTTTTATCTCGGAGTCTCGCGCATGCTGTCGCTGCTACGATTCGGCGACCCCAGGGAGAATCGGGAATGAATAAGAGCGCCTCGTCCCGGCTGGCGTATCAGAGCGGTTTCGGCAACACCTTTTCCAGCGAGGCGGTGCGCGGCGCGCTGCCGGTGGGACAGAACTCGCCCCAGCGCCCGCCCAAGGGGCTGTATCCGGAAGTGCTCTCGGGCACCGCGTTCACCGCGCCGCGGGCCGAGAACCTGAGCACCTGGCTGTATCGCCTGCGCCCCTCGGCGATGCATGCGCAGTACAAGAAGATAAATCACCCGACGCTCGGCTCGGGTCCGTTCGAGGACGTCGGGGTCTCGCCCAACCGGATGCGCTGGGACCCCTTCCCCATCCCGTCGCGGCCGACCGACTTCCTCGACGGCCTCGCGACGCTCGCCGGCTCGGGCAGCCCCGAGGCGCAGAGCGGGATCGTGGTGCACGTGTACCGCGCCAACCGCTCGATGAAGAACCGCTGCTTCTGGAACGCCGACGGCGAGCTGATGCTGGTGCCGCAGCAGGGGAAGCTTTCCATCTTTTCAGAGTTGGGGCGGCTCGAAGTCTCGCCCGGCGATATCTGCGTCATCCCTCGCGGCATGCGCTTCAGGGTCGATCCCGCGGACGGCGCGGCGCGCGGCTACGCCTGCGAGAATTACGGCGCGCCGTTCCGCCTGCCCGAGCTCGGGCCGATCGGCTCGCAGGGCCTCGCGCAGGCGCGCGACTTCCTCGCGCCGGTGGCGGCGTTCGAGGACACGCGCGGCAGGCACCAGGTCGTCTCGAAATACCTCGGCGGGCTGTGGGCGATGGAGCTCGACCATTCGCCGCTCGACGTCGTCGCCTGGCACGGCGATTACGTGCCGTACAAGTACGACCTCGCGCGCTTCATGGCGGTCAACACGGTGAGCTTCGACCACCCCGACCCGTCGATCTTCACCGTGCTCACCTCGCCATCAAGCCAGCCGGGCACCGCGAACTGCGACTTCGTCATCTTCCCGCCGCGCTGGATGGTCGCCGAGCACACCTTCCGCCCGCCCTGGTTCCACCGGAACGTGATGAGCGAGCTGATGGGCCTGGTGCGCGGCGTGTACGACGCCAAGGCCGAGGGCTTCGCGCCGGGCGGCGTGTCGCTGCACAACTGCATGGCCGCGCACGGGCCCGACGCCGCGACCTACGACAAGGCCTCGAACGCCGAGCTCAAGCCGGTCAAGCAGGCGGACACCCTCGCCTTCATGTGGGAGTCGCGCTGGGTGTTCAAGCCCACCCGCTTCGCCATGGCCGCGCGCGAGCGGCAGAAGGACTACGACTCGGTGTGGAGCGGGTTCAAGAAGAACTTCCCGGGGAAATAGCCGCATGCAACTGGACGAGACGCACGACTCGAAGCGAACCAGCTGGATCGACTCGGCGAACGAGCCGGGCTGCGACTTCCCGATCCAGAACCTGCCGTTCGGCGTGTTCCGCCGCCGCGGCTCGAAAGAAACACCGCGCGCGGGCGTGGCGATCGGCGACCAGGTGCTCGAGCTCGGTGCCGCGGGGGCGCTGGCCGGCTTCGGTGGCGAAGCCGCCGAGGCGGCCGAGGCCGGCCGCGCACCCACGCTCAACGCCCTGGCCGCGCTCGGGCGCCAATACTGGCACCCGCTTCGCGTCGCGCTCTCGGGTGCCCTCGCCTCGAGCGCGCCCGCCAACGTGAAAAAGGCGCTCGAGGGCTGCCTCGTGCCGATGAAGCAAGCCGAGCTCCTGCTACCGGTCGAGATCCCCGACTACACCGACTTCTACACCTCGATGTTCCACGCGACGAACATCGGCAAGCTGTTTCGCCCCGACGAGCCGCTCCTGCCGAACTTCAAGTGGGTGCCGATCGGCTACC
>CAZLUX010000212.1:0-3642 GCA_964562815.1 uncultured Enterobacteriaceae bacterium | reverse complement strand
CGGACTCGGTCGCCATCCCTTCCATCAGGAACGGCACCAGGGCGACGCCCTCGCGCTTTGCGAGCTCGGGGAAGACGGCGGCGAAGGCCTCGGTGAAGTCCGGCCCGTAGTTCGGCGGCATGCGCATGCCGACGAGCAATACCCGCGCGCCGGCCTTCTTTGCGCGCGCGATCATTTCCGCCAGGTTCCTTCGCATCTCGGCCACCGGCAGGCCGCGCAGGCCGTCGTTGGCGCCGAGCTCGAGGATCACCACCGACGGGCGGGTGCGCGCCAGAACTTTGGCGATCCGCGCGAGTCCACCGCTGGTGGTCTCGCCCGAGATGCTGGCGTTGGCGACGCTATAATCGTAACCCTCGGCCTTGAGCCGTTTCTCGAGCAGCGTCACCCAGCCTCGATCGCGCGGAATGCCGTAGGCCGACGACAGGCTGTCCCCGTACACCAGGATGGTTTTTGCCGCCGCCGGCGCGGCGCCCAGGAACAGCATGACGACGAACAGCAAGGCCTTGATTGCGCGCGGCATTGGCAAAACGGTGAGGAGCGGAGATCGCGACCTCGTCATTTTGCGCGACATCGACCTCGCGGTCGACTCCGGCGAGGCGCTTGCCATCGTCGGCGCCTCCGGCTCGGGCAAGTCGACCCTGCTCGCGATCCTCGCCGGCCTCGACACGCCGAGCGCGGGCAGCGTCGAGCTCGAGGGCGAGAACCTGTTCGAGCTCGACGAGGACGCGCGCGCCGAGCTGCGCGGGCGCGCGGTCGGGTTCGTGTTCCAGTCGTTTCAGCTGCTGCCCGCGCTGTCGGCGCTGGAGAACGTGATGCTGCCGCTCGAGCTGGCCGGCCGGCACGACGCCGAGACCGAGGCGCGGGCGGTGCTCGAGCGGGTCGGCCTCACCGAGCGCCTGCACCACGCGCCCAAGCATCTCTCGGGCGGCGAGCAGCAGCGCGTCGCGCTCGCGCGCGCCTTCGTCGCGCGGCCCAAGCTCCTGCTCGCCGACGAGCCTACCGGGAGCCTCGACGCGGAGGCCGGGCGCGAGGTGATCGCGCTGCTGTTCGAGCTCAACCGCGCCGCCGGCACCACGCTGGTGATGGTGACCCACGACGAAAGCCTCGCTTCGCGCTGCGACCGCACGGTGCGGCTCGAGGCGGGAAGGGTCGTGCCGTGAGGCAGTCGCTCAGGATGCTCGCGCGCGACTGGCGCGCGGGCGAGCTGCAGGTGCTCGCCGCGGCGCTGGTGATCGCGGTCGCGAGCGTCACCAGCGTCGCCTTCTTCGCCGACCGCGTGGGGCAGGCGCTGGTGCGCGACGCCCACCAGCTGCTCGGCGCCGACCTGGTGCTGTCGTCGGACCATCCGTGGAAGAAATCGATCGCGGACGAGATCGCGCGGCGCGGCCTCGCCCGCGCCGAGGCGCTCAGCTTCATCAGCATGGCCTCGAAGGGCGAGGGCAGCGCCCGGCGCATGAAGCTGGCGGGGGTCAAGGCGGTGAGCGGCAACTACCCGCTGCGCGGCACGCTGCGCACCGCCCCCGCGCCCGGCGCGCCGGACGCGCCGGCGGCGGGCGGCCCCGCGCCGGGCAGCGTCTGGCTCGACGAGCAGCTGGTCGCCGCGCTCGGCGCGCCGGTCGGCAGCACGGTGCGCCTGGGACGCGCCGGGCTCAAGGTCGCCGCGATTCTCACGCTCGAGCCCGAGCGCGGGGCGAGCTTTTTCAACATCGCGCCGCGCCTGATGATGAACCTCGCCGACGTCCCGGCCACCGGGCTGGTGCAGACCGGCAGCCGGGTGCGCTACAACCTCTACGCGGCGGGTCCGCCCGAGAAGATCCGCGCGTTCGAGAAGTTCGTGCGGCCGCGTCTCGAGCGCGGCCAGCACCTCGACGATCTGCAGAGCGGACGACCGCAGGTGCGCGCCTCGATCGACCGGGCGCAGCGCTTCCTCGGCCTGACCGCGATGCTCGCGGCGATCCTCGCCGGCGTCGCGATCGCGCTCGGCACGCGCCGCTTCGTCGAGCGCCACCTCGACGGCTGCGCGGTGATGCGCTGTCTCGGCGCGACCCAGAACCGGCTGCTCGCGCTCTACGGCGGCGAGTTTCTCGCCCTCGGGCTGGCCGCCAGCGCCGCCGGCTGCCTCGTCGGCTACGGCGCGCAGGAGGCGCTCGCCGGGGCGCTCGGCGGCCTGCTGCAAGCCGCGCTTCCCGCGCCGACGCCGCTGCCCGCGGCGCAGGGCTTTCTGGTCGGGCTGGTGCTGCTGCTCGGCTTCGCGCTACCGCCGCTGGTGCAGCTCAGGAACGTTCCCGCGCTGCGCGTCATCCGGCGCGAGGCGGGCGGGCCGCGGCGCGGCACGCTCGCGGTATACGCGCTGGGCCTGGGCTCGCTCGCCGCGCTGCTGGTGTGGCAGGCGGGCGACTTGCGCCTGGGCGCCTACGTGACCGGCGGCTTCGGCGTCGCGATCGCGGTGTTCTTCGCCGCGGCCTGGCTCGTGCTGCGCGCGGCCTCGAGCCCGCTCGTGGCGAGGCTGGCGGGCGCCAACAGCACGGCGCTGCGCTACGGGCTGACCAACCTCAGGCGCCACGCGCGCGGCAACGCGATCCAGATCGCGAGCCTCGCGCTCGGCCTCACCGCGGTGCTGCTGCTCGGCTTCACCCGCAACGACCTGGTCGACGCCTGGCGCCGCGCCGCGCCGCCGGACGCGCCGAACCGCTTCGTGCTCGGGATCCAGCCGGGCGAGCTCGCGCCGGTGAAGTCGTTCTTCGCTTCGCAAGGCATCGGCGTGCCGGAGATCTACCCGATGGTGCGCGGACGGGTGGTGGCGCTCGACGGCAAGCCGGTGTCGGCCGAGGACTACGAAGGCGAGCGCGCCAAGCGCCTGGTCGAGCGCGAATTCAACCTCTCCTACGCCGACGAGATGCCGGGCCACAACACGCTCGCCGCGGGGCGCTGGTGGACGAAGGGGAGCGACCCCCGCCAGCTCTCGGTCGAAGAGGGCATCGCGGCGACGCTCGGCTGGAAGCTCGGCGACACGCTGACCTTCTCCGTCGGCGGACAGACCTTCAGCGCCCGCATCACCTCCCTGAGGAAGCTGCGCTGGGACTCGATGAAGGTCAACTTCTTCGTCATCGCGCCGCCGGCGCTGCTCGAATCGATGCCGACCAGCTACATCACGGCGTTCCGCGTCGAGCCGGACCAGGAGCGCGCGATGCTCGCGCTGACGCAGCGCTTTCCCAACCTCACCGTGGTCGACGTCGGCGCCGCCGTGCGCCAGGCGCAGGGCGTGATCGACCAGCTCATCAACGCGGTCCAGTTCGTTTTCCTGTTCGCGCTCGGCGCGGGCGTGCTGGTGCTCTATTCGGCGCTCGTCTCCACCGAGGACGAGCGCCGGCGCGAGGCCGCAGTGATGCGCGTCTACGGCGCCTCGCGCGCCCAGGTCGCCGGCAGCCAGCGCGTCGAGTTCCTCGCCATGGGCCTGGTCGCGGGCATCCTCGCCACCGCCGGCGCGGCCGCGATCGGCCAGCTGCTTGCGCAGCGCGTCTTCGACCTCGATCTGCCGCCGAGCCCGATGCTGCTCGTCGCCGGCCCGCTCGCCGGCATCCTGCTCCTGTCGCTCAACGCCTGGCTGTCGTCGCGCAAAGTCCTGCGCGCCTCGCCCGCGCT
>CAZLUX010000211.1:0-3675 GCA_964562815.1 uncultured Enterobacteriaceae bacterium | reverse complement strand
TTTTGGCTCCCCGAGTAGGGCTCGAACCTACGACCTGCGGATTAACAGTCCGTCGCTCTACCGACTGAGCTATCGGGGATCCGGGAAACCCGGCATTTTAGGGATTTCCGGGTATCTAAGCAATCTTGCGATGCGCGCTGCGATGAGAAAGCTGTTCTGGTCCCTGATGATCATCATCGGGTTGCTCGCCGCCGCGCTGGCCACGCCCTTCCTGGTCCCGCTCAAGGGCTACATCCCCGAGCTGACCCGGCTGGTGTCGGAGAGGATCGGCGAGCCCGTGTCGATCAGGAACTTGCGGCTGCAGCTGCTGCCGACGCCGCGGGTGGCGATCGTCGGGCTGAAGCTCGGGCGCAGGGACGAGGTGACGATCGAGCGCGGGAGCATCGTTCCGGATCTCTTGCTGCTGCTCTCCGGCGAGAAGGTCATACGCGTGGTCTTCGCCGACGAGGTGCGGGTCAAGCAGTCGGCGCTGAATCTGCTGGACAGGCTTTCCAAGAGCGGCGGAGGAGGCGAGGGAATTCTGGTGCGCCGGATCTTCCTGCGCCGGGTGATGCTCGAGCATCGTTCGCTGAAGCTGCCGCCGCTCAATGTCGTCGTGGACCTCGCGCTCGACCCGACGAGGACGGTGGCGCGCATCTCCAGCGACGACGGGACGTTCCGCGCGACGCTCGTCCCGCAGGGCGGCGGACGCTCGCGCCTGAGCTTCAAGGCGCGCAACTGGCGGCTGCCGATCACGGCCGCGTCGGTGAGCTTCGAGGCGCTGGAGGCGAGCGGCGTGCTGGCGGGCGACCGCCTCGATCTTCCCGAGGTGAGCGGCAGGCTCTACGGCGGCAGGATCGACGGCAGCTTCGATATGAGCTGGGGCAGGCGGTGGCAGATCGCCGGCCAGGCGCGGTTGGCGGGCGTGCAGATGGTGCCGCTGCAGGCCGCGCTCGGCAAGCCCGCCCGTCTTTCGGGAAGGCTCACCACGCGAGTCCGCTATTCGGCGCGCGCCGGAACGGCGGCGCAGCTGGCGCGTGCCCTGGTGATGGACGCGCCGTTCGAGGTCGCCGACGGCGAATGGCACGGGGTCGACCTCTCGCGGGCCGCGGAGCTGCCGCTCGGCAAGATGTCCAAGGGCGGGACCACCAAGTTCGCGACGCTGAGGGGGGACCTCGCGCTGCGCGGCAAGCAGGTGGACGTGAGCAGGATCTGCGTGCGCTCGCCGTCGCTCACGGCGGTGGGAAACGTGGCGATCGCCCCCGACAAGTCGCTTTCGGGCCGGCTCGACGTCTCGGTGTCGAAGACCGGAGGCTTCGTCGGCGCGCCGATGCAGCTGTCCGGAACCACCTCGGACCCGTCGCTCTCGCTCACCAAGGCGGGCGCGATCGGCGCGGTGATCGGCACCATGCTGCTGCCGGTGATCGGCACCAGCCTCGGCCTCAAGGCCAGCAGCAGCCTGGAGGGCAAGGCCGAATGCAAGTAGGCTATTTCGTGATGACCTTGGCGATCGCCTCGGCGGCGTAGTCGACGTTCTTCGAGTTGAGCGCGGCGACGCAGATGCGGCCGGTGTCGATCGCGTAGACCGAGAATTCGGTGCGCAGGCGCTCGACCTGAGCCTTGCTCAGCCCGGTGTAGGAGAACATTCCGCGCTGGGCGAGAATGAAGTTGAAGTCCGCGCCCGGCGCCCGGGCGCCGATCTTCTCGGCCAGCGCCTTGCGCATCGCCTTGATGCGGTCGCGCATTCCGGCGAGCTCCTTCTCCCACAGCGCGCGCAGCTCGGGCGCGGCGAGCACCGTGGCGACGATCTTTCCTCCGTGCGTCGGCGGGTTGGAGTAGTTGGTGCGAACCAGGCGCTTGATCTGCGACAGCGCGCGCGCCGCCTCGTCCGCGCTGCCCGCGAGCAGGCTGAAGGCGCCGACCCGCTCGCCGTAGAGCGAGAACGATTTCGAGAACGAGCTCGAAACGAAGACAGGGCTGTAGGACTCGGCAAACAGCCGTGCGGCGTAGCCGTCGGCGTCGATGCCGTCGCCGAAGCCCTGGTAGGCAAGGTCGATGAACGGCACCAGCTCGCGCTTTTTCACGACGTCCAGAACCTGCTGCCATTGCTCGTGCGACAGATCCACGCCGGTGGGGTTGTGGCAGCACGCGTGCAGCACCACGATCGAGCCGGCGGGCAGGCGCTCGAGCGCGCCCAGCATGCCGGCGAAATCCAGGCCGCGGGTCTTGGGCTCGTAATAGGGATAGGTGTTGACCTTGAAGCCGGCATTCTCGAACAGGGCGCGGTGGTTCTCCCAGCTCGGCTCGCTGATCCACACCTCGGCTTCCGGAGCGAGGCGCCGCAGGAAATCGGCGCCGATCTTCAAGCCGCCGGTTCCGCCGAGCGCCTGGACGGTGACGATGCGCCCGCTCTTCGCCGCTTCCGCGCCGAACACCAGTTCCATCACCGCGCGGTCGTAGCTCTGCAGGCCGTCGATCGGCAGGTAGCTGTGCGCCGGCGCCGCCTCGATCTGCTCGCGCTCGGCGCGGCGCACGCACTCGAGCAGCGGCACCTTGCCGTTGTCGTCGCAGTAGACGCCGACTCCGAGGTTGATCTTGTTCGGGTTCTTGTCGGCGACGAAGGCTTCGGTGACGCCCAGGATGGGGTCGCGCGGCGCCATCTGGACTGCGGCGAGGATCGATTTGCTCATGGGAGTTCGTTCAAGAGTGAGGGATGTATTCTACCGGGCGGCCCGCTGTGGGAAAATGTCAGTTTTGGCTCCGCGCGGCGAATGGCGATCAAGACCTACCCCGGCAGCCCGTTCAGGCTGAACCAGCTGTTCCCGCCGGCCGGCGATCAGCCGGAGGCGATCGAGAAGCTGATCGAAGGCGTCAACGACGGCCTCGCCTTCCAGACGCTGCTCGGGGTGACCGGATCCGGCAAGACCTACACCATGGCCAACGTCGTCGCCCGCCTCGGCCGGCCGGCGATGGTGCTGGCGCCGAACAAGACCCTTGCGGCGCAGCTGTACGCGGAGTTCCGCGAGTTCCTTCCCGAGAATGCGGTCGAGTACTTCGTTTCCTACTACGACTACTACCAGCCCGAGGCCTACGTCCCCTCGCGCGACCTGTTCATCGAGAAGGACTCGTCGATCAACGAGCACATCGAGCAGATGCGCCTGTCGGCGACCAAGTCGCTGATGGAACGGCGCGACGTCGTGATCGTTGGAACGGTGTCGGCGATCTATGGCATCGGCGACCCGTCCGAGTACCACGGCATGATCCTGCACCTGCGGCAGGGAGAGAAGGCCTCGCAGCGCGACGTCCTGGCGCGCCTGGTGGCGATGCAGTACGAGCGCAACGAGCTCGACTTCCGCCGCGGCACCTTCCGCGTGCGCGGCGACGTGATCGACATCTTCCCGGCGGAGCACGCCGAGCATGCGGTGCGCATCTCGCTGTTCGACGACGAGATCGAGAAGCTCGAAGTGTTCGACCCGCTCACCGGCCGGGTGCTGCATCCGATGGCGCGCTTCACGGTCTATCCCTCGAGCCATTACGTGACGCCGCGCGAGACGACGCTGCGCGCGATCGAGGCGATCAAGGCCGAGCTGCGCGAGCGCATCGAATACTTCCAGAAAGCGGGCAGGCTGGTCGAGGCGCAACGAATCGAGCAGCGCACCCGCTTCGATCTCGAGATGCTCGCGGAGCTGGGCTTTT
>CAZLUX010000210.1:0-3678 GCA_964562815.1 uncultured Enterobacteriaceae bacterium | reverse complement strand
ACGCTGACCCGGATCACCGAGTCGGGCGTCGAGTTGCGAAGCGCGGGCCGGGTCGAGGTGCTGAAGCTCTTCCCGAAGGTGGAGAAGAAGCCGAGGAGGCGGGACTGACAACATGAAGAAAGCGCTCCTCTTCGTCGTCGCGGCGGCGCTCGGCGGCTGCGCGGGCCCGCCGCCCCGGCCGACCGGCATCGAGCCCGACATTCGCGCGGCGCTGGAGAGCGCGCCGGCGCCGCAGAAGAAGGAGACGCGCAGCGAGGCGATCAACCAGGCGCTGCTGCCGCCGCTGCGGATGGCGATGCCCGAGGTGAGCGGGCGCCCGGCCGAGCACAGGTTCGATCTCTCGGTCAACGACGCGCCGGCAGCGGAGGTGTTCAACTCGATCGTCTCCGGCACCCGCTACAGCATGCTGGTGCCGCCGACTGTGACGGGAAGAATCTCGCTTAACCTGAAGGACGCATCGATCAAGGAAGCGCTCGACTCGATCCGAGAGCTCTACGGCTACGACTACAAGGTCGAGGGCACACGCATCTTCATCCTGCCCGCCGGGCTGCAGACGCGCGTGTTCCAGGTGAACTACCTGCAGGGCCAGCGCCGCGGCTCGAGCGACGTGCGGGTGCAGTCCGGCTCGGTCTCGGACGTTGCCGGCGCGAGCCGGGCGCCGACGCCGGCGTCGAGCGCGAATCCGGCCCCGGGCGGGACCGGGCAGGCGGAGCAGAGCACGCTCAACAGCAGCCAGGTCGTGACCCGGACCGACAGCGACTACTGGGCCGAGCTGCGCTCCGCGCTGAAGGCGATCGTCGGCACCGGCGAGGGCCGCAACGTGGTGGTGTCGCCGCAATCGGGCGTGGTGGTGGTGAGCGCGCCCTCGCGCGAAATGCGCGCGGTCGAGCAGTACCTGCGCGACAGCCAGATCTCGGTCGAGCGCCAGGTCATGCTGGAGGCGAAGATCATCCAGGTGACGCTCTCGGACGCCTACCAGTCGGGGATCAACTGGTCGGCCTTCCGCAGCACCGGCCCGGACGTCGCGGTCGGGCAGAGCAGCAACGCCGGCACCACCGTGCTCGGCTCGCGCGGGCAGGTGCTCCAGGGCGGCGGCCAGACGCTCGATCTCGGCACCAGCACCGTGACCACCGGGGCGAGCGCGCTCGCCGCGGACAATCCCGCGAGCGCGGTGTTCGGGCTCGCCTTCCAGACCACGAACTTCGCCGCGCTGCTGCAGTTCCTGCAGTCGCAGGGCAACGTGCAGGTGCTGTCGAGCCCGCGCATCGCCACGCTCAACAACCAGAAGGCGGTGCTCAAGGTCGGCACCGACGAGTTCTTCGTCACCAACGTGGCCACCGTCACGACCACCACGGGGGCGACGACGCAGCAGACGCCGACCGTGACGGTGGCGCCGTTCTTCTCCGGCATCCTGCTCGACGTGACGCCCCAGATCGACCAGGACGACAACATCACGCTGCACGTGCATCCCTCGATCAGCGACGTCACCGAGAGCAAGCGCGTGGTCGACCTGGGCGGCACCGTGCCGTCGATCACGCTGCCGCTCGCCAAGAGCACGGTCAGCGAGACCGACACCATCGTGCGCGTGCCCGACGGCAACATCGTCGCCATCGGCGGCCTGATGAGCGTCGACGTGCGCGACAACCGGGGCGGCCTGCCGGGGGTGAGCGAAGGCGGCGTCGGCGACCTGGTGCGCAACACGAGCCGCACCGCGAGCAAGAAGGAGCTCGTCATCCTGATCAAGCCGACGGTGATCAAGGGCGACAGTACCTGGGCCGCCGGGCTGCGCGCCACGCGCCAGCGGATCGAGAGCATGGTCCCGGCCGGACAGGGCGGGGCGCGCGGGCAGTGAACTATCTGCGGCACTTCGGCCTGCGCGAAGCTCCGTTCGGCATCACCCCGGACACTAGTTTCTTCTGCGCCTGCCGCAGCACGCAGGAGGCGCTCAACACGCTGCTGGTGGCGGTCTCCAACGGCGAGGGGTTCATCAAGATCACCGGCGAGGTCGGCACCGGCAAGACGCTGCTGTGCCGCAAGTTCCTCGCCACGCTCGGCTCGGGCTGGGTCACCGCCTATATCCCCAACCCGGCCATCGAGCCGCGCACCCTCCTGCTCGAGCTTGCCGACGAGCTCGGCGTGCAGGTCGATCACGGAGTCGACCAGCACTACCTGCTCAAGGGCATTACCCGCACGCTGCTCGCGCTGGCGCGCGAGCGCAAACGCGTGGTGCTGTGCATGGACGAGAGCCAGGCGATGCCGCTCGAGACGCTCGAGGCGCTGCGCCTGCTGACCAACCTGGAGACCGAGAAGCGCAAGCTGCTGCAGGTGGTGCTGTTCGGCCAGCCCGAGCTCGACCGCAAGCTCGCGAGCGAGTCGATCCGCCAGTTGCGCCAGCGAATCACCTTCCAGTACGACATAAAACCGCTGGCGGAAGATGAAGTGGGTGCTTACGTAAATCATCGTCTCGCGGTCGCGGGATACGTCGGGCAGCCGCCGCTGACTGCGCCCGCGCGGCGTGCGCTGCACCGCGCGAGCATGGGGGTGCCGCGCCTGGTCAACATCCTGTCGCACAAGGCCCTGCTGCTCGTCTACGGCGAGGGCGGGTACCGGGTCGAGTCGCGCCACGTGCGCGCCGCGGCGCAGGACACGCCCGCGGCCGCCTCTCGCCGCTGGTGGTGGCCCGGGGTGCGGCCGCCGCGCGCGGCCGACTGAAGCGGGCCGCATGAGCGTCATCAACCGGATGCTGCAGGAGCTGGACCGCCGGCACGCCGCGGCCCCGCCCGACGCGCTCTCGCAGCAGGTGCAGGCGGTCAGGGTCCGGCGCCGCCGGCGCGATCTGTTCTGGCTGATTCTCGGGCTCGAGGTGGCCGTCGCGCTGGGATGGCTGGCGTGGACGCGCTACCAGCTGCGGCCGCACTCGGTGGTCACCCCGCTCGCCCTGCAAAGCCTGGGCAAGCCGCGGCCGGCGCAGCCGAAACCGATCAAGCGCGCGCAGCCTGCACCGCCTGCGCCCGTCGCACAGGAGCCGCCGCCGCCCCCGCCGTCGCCGGCCGCGGCGATCGAGCTCACCCAGGCGAGCCCGCCCGCGGACGTTTCGGCGCCCCCGCGCAAAGCGGCCGAGCCCCGGCCGCGCAAAGTCGTGCCGCGGCCAACCGTGCCGGCCCGGGCCGCCGCGCCGCGCGTGGAGAAGCGGGCGCACACAGACACGCCCGCGCAGATCGCCGAGGCGCAGCTGCGCGACGCCCTGCGCCTGCTCGACGAGGGCCGCATAAGCGAGGCCGAGCAGGGGTTCAAGTCGGCGCTCGCGAGCGACCCGTCCAACCAGGCCGCGCGCCAGGCGCTCATTTCCCTTCTGGTGGACCAGCGGCGGCTGGACGAGGCGCGCGGGCTGTTGCAGCAGGGCCTCGCGCTCGACCCCGCGCAGGTGCAGTTCGCCACCGTTCTGGCGCGCATCTACGTCGAGCGCGACGACTACGCGAAGGCGCTCGAGGTGTTGCGCGCATGCAAGGGGGATGTCTCACACGACGCGGCCTACAACAGTCTGCTCGGTGCGGTCCTGCAGCACCTGTCCCGGCCCGGGGAGGCGGCGGATGCCTACCGTGCCGCGCTGCGGGCGGCGCCGCAGGCGGGAACCGCATGGATCGGGCTCGGCCTCGCGCTCGCGGCCCAGGACCATCG
>CAZLUX010000209.1:0-3694 GCA_964562815.1 uncultured Enterobacteriaceae bacterium | reverse complement strand
GCGCGGGCAAGATCCGCCACCTCGGCCTGTCGAACGTCTCGGTCGCCCAGCTCGAGCAGGCGCGGCGCATCGCGCCGATCGTCTCGGTGCAGAACCGCTACAACCTCGAGGACCGCGGCTCGGAAGACGTGCTCGCCGCCTGCGAGCGGCTCGGCATCGCGTTCCTGCCCTGGTATCCGCTCGGCGCCGGACGCGCGCTCGGGTCGGCGCGGGTGAAGAAGGTCGCCGCGCGCCACGGCGCGACGCCGGCGCAGGTGCTGCTGGCCTGGCTGCTGGCGCACTCGCCGGTGATGCTGCCGATCCCGGGCACCGCTTCGCTCGCGCACCTGGAGGAAAACTCGCGCGCCGCAGCGCTCGAGCTCTCCGGCGACGATCTCGCCGCGCTGGGCCGCTGAGCGCGCTCAGCCCTGGATCGAGTAGCCGCCGTCGACCGGGATCGCGGTGCCGGTGACGAAGTCAGACGCCGGTCCGGCGAGAAACACCGCGATGCCGCGGAAGTCGTCGATCGCTCCCCAGCGACCGGCGGGAGTGCGCTTGAGCACGCTGTCGTGCAGGCCCGGTATCTGCGCGCGCGCCTTCACGGTCAGCTCGGTGTCGATCCAGCCGGGCAGGATCGCGTTGACCTGGATGTTGTCCTTGGCCCACGACGAAGCGCAGGCCTTGGTGAACTGCACGATGCCTCCCTTGCTCGCGGCGTAGGCGGGCGCGAAGCCGGTGCCGAAGATCGACAGCATCGAGCCGATGTTGATCACCTTGCCGCCGCCGGCCTTTTTCAGCAGCGGGTAGGCCGCGTGCGAGCAGAGGAAGGCGCTGGTGAGGTTGGTGTCGATCACCTCTCGCCACTCGGCGAGCGAGAGCTCGTGCGCGGGCTTCCTGATGTTGGTGCCGGCGTTGTTGACCAGGATGTCGAGCCGGCCGCAGCGCGCGGCGACCGCATCGAATAGCGCCGCGACCGATTTCTCGTCGCGCACGTCGGCTTCCAGGGCGAGCGCGCCGGCGGCGCCGAGCGAATCCAGCTCCGCCACCGCCGCAGCCGACTTCTTCGCGTTGCGCGCGGCGATCACCACGCGCGCGCCGGCGCCGGCGAGCCCGCGCGCGAGCCCCAGGCCGATGCCGCCGTTGCCTCCGGTGACGACGGCAACTCTTCCGTTCAGATCGAACATCGATGCGCTCCCCTTTTCGCTCATGTCGCTTGCTGCTGCAGCCGGCCGCGCACCAGCGCGATGTGGCTGCGAAGCTCGTACAGCTCGTCCGCGTGCGACAGCGGCACGGTGATGCCGCGCGCCTTGGCTTCCAGCCGGTCCAGCTCGGCGAGCAGCTCCGCGGGCGGCGCGTCGTCGCGGCCCAGCCGGTCCTCGATCTGCCGCAGCTGACGGTACCAGCGGAAGATGCGCGAGCGGATGCGGAACTCGTAGACCGGCGGCACCACCCGCGACAGCGGGATCACCACGGCGATGAGCGAGAACAGCACGACCCACATGCGGTCGATCAGGTTGGCGAGCCAGAACGGCAGATAGCGCTGCAGCAGCGGCGGGCCGCTGCGATAGTAGCGCTCGGCTTCGTGCGCGAGCGGGAACTCCGTGTGCTGCGGCGACGGAAAGCGCCCGGCGCGAGAGATCCAGCCGGCGCCGCCGTGGATGTCGGAAGCGGCCTGCACGAACAGTTGCACCAGCGCCGGGTGGGTGCCTTCGCGCGCGAGCAGCGAGGTGGTGGTCGCGAGCAGCGGCACGTCGCGCGAGGGGACGTCGCGCGCGAGGTCCGCCACGCCGCGGGGCAGAACGACGGGGCTCAAGAAGGGAAAGCGTCGCGCGTAGGCTTCCGCCTGCGGGAACTCGAGCAGCCGCACGCCCGGCGTCTGCAGCAGCATCTGCACGATCGGGGATTCCGGCGCCGAGGTAAACGCGAGCGCGTCGATCTCGCCGCCGAGCAGCGCGACCACGGCCGGCGTCAGCTCGAGATTGCTCGCTTTCACGTCGTCGCGGTCGATTCCGTTCGCCTGGAGGAGCTTGCGCATCAGCCCGGGCGTGCCGCTGCCGCGCGCGCCGAAGTTGACGCGCAGGCCGCGCAACTGGCGGAGCTCCGCAAGCGGCTCCGGCCTGCGGTAGAAGATCCACAGCGGCTCGAAGAACAGGCTGCCGAGCGACTCCAGCGGCACGCCGCCTTGCTGCTCGTCGGCCATGCGCGCGGCTTCGCTCGAGCCTCCCTGGACGAAGCCGAGGTCGACGTCGCGCTTCGGATCGCGCAGCGCGCGCAGGTTGTCGAGCGAGCCGCGCGTCGGCTGCAGCACCACCTTGATGCCGTAGGCGGCGAGCGCCTCCGCGTAGCGCTTGCCGAACCCGGCGTAGGCGCTCTGCTCCGGGCCGGTGGCGAGCACGACCCGCCTGGGCGGCGCGGGTTTCAGCACGAAGTAGGCGGCGGCGACCAGCAGCAGGCTGAGCAGCAGCAGCGGACCGGCGGTGGTCAGCATCTCGCGCAGAGAGACCAGCGGGTCGCGGAAAAGGCGCGCCATGCGGTTCGGCGCTCGCTAGACCAGCGCGATCACGAGCGCGGCGATTCCCGAGATGATCACGGCCGCGCCGAGGACGGCGAGCACCGGCTCCTCGTTCAGGCGCTGCAGGAGCGAAGGCGTGGCGCGGCGCGCGCGGGCGTCGCCGGCGGCGAGCAGGGCGAGCCGCTCGAGCCCGCCGGCGGAGGCGAAGGCGCGCGACAGCGGCAGTCTGGCGGTGGCGGTGGGTGCGACCGAATTCTCGAGCTCGACGTCGACGGCCTGGGGGGGCGGGGCCGCGGGGAGCGGCTGCGCCAGGCAGGCGCGCAGATCGGCCGCCAGCTCGGCCGCGCTCTGGTAGCGCCGGTCGGGATCCTTTTCCAGCGCGCGCGCGGCGATCAGGTCGAGCATCGGCGGCAGCGCGGGGTTGAGCGTGCTCGGCGGTACCGGGATGGCGGTGGCGATCTGCATCATGTACTGGCCGACGTCCGGCGCGTCGAACGGCGGCGTGCCGGCCGCGAGCTCGTAGAGGATGACGCCGAGCGAAAAGATGTCCGAGCGCCCGTCGACCACGTTGCCGGTGACCTGCTCGGGCGACATGTACTTGGGCGAGCCGAGCACGGCGCCGGCCTGGGTCTCGATTTCGGACACGTGCATGCGCGCGACGCCGAAGTCCATCACCTTGGCGCGCTGGCCGCCGACGATCATGATGTTGCCGGGCTTGACGTCCCGGTGCACCACACCGCGCTCGTGCGCGAGGGCGAGGCCGTCGGCCACCTGCGCCAGGACGTCCAGCACGAACGGCAGCTCCAGGGGGCCCGACTTCATCATCTCGCGCAGCTCGACGCCCTCGAGCAGCTCCATCGCCATGTAGGCGAGATCGCCCTCCCGCCCGATGTCGTAGATCGTGATCAGGTTCGGATGGTTGAGTCCTCCGGCCGCTTTCGCTTCCTGGCGGAAGCGCGCCTCGTACTCCGCGCGCACCGCCGCGTCCGAGGACATGAGGATGGTCTTGATGGCGACCGTGCGGTTGAGCAGCGGGTCCTCGGCGCGGTAGACCACGCCCATCGCGCCGCGGCCCAGCTCGCCGAGGATGCGATAGCGGCCGACCTGCTCGGGTGCGGAGGCGTCCATTCCTAGAAGCCCAGCTTGCGGCGCACGTTCTCGTACTGCTGCTTGATGTCCTCGCCCCAGTCTATTTCCTTTTTC